>JBGTBW010000076.1:0-26135 GCA_041749135.1 Verrucomicrobiales bacterium | reverse complement strand
TATTGCCGAGGGTTTGGTGAAGAACTCTGCCGTCCTTGCGGAAGGAGCGGCGCAGCAGGTGGGTGTAGTAGACCTTGCCCTTGTATTTTTTCTTATTCGTGGCTACATGGACAGCTTCGGATCTCCTTGGCATGCGGGGAGCGTATTACGGAAATCGAGAATATTCAAGAAGAAAATCAAATATTTCGTGGCTACACAATGCAGCCGGAATTTTTGCATAACTCGATGATGGCGCGAGAGTTAACCCCGGCGAGAGGCCTTAATTCTGGGAAAAGTTCGGTTTAGGGCGCATTGGGGATAGCCCTCAGAAAACGCCCGCCGCCTTTCGTCCCGCCCAGAATACGACCAGCAGCATGATGACGATTCCGGCCCAGACCGGGTGCGCCCAGATCTGAAGACGGCGCTCGATCAGGTTTTCTTCCGGCAGCGCCGAGACGGCGGCGAGAACCCGGTCTGGATCGACGGAATCTACAAATTGGCCGCGGGTTAGCATCGAGATTTCGCGCAAAACCTCGGGTCGGGCTGGCTGACCGCGTTTTTCCCTGCGCGAGCCTTGCACGGAGATCTCGGTTTCGAGGGCGGCCCCGGCCTCGGCGCTGGTCAGCCGGACCTTGTAAACGCCGGGCTCCGCGGGTGTGAAGGCAGCCGTGAAAAGCCCCCAGGCTTCCGGGCCCGCAGGCAGAAAACGGACGCTGGAGGGCTTCCCGGATGGCGAAATCACCTGGGCCACCACGATTCCGTCGCGCAGCGGTTCGCCCGTGAGGCTCATGACGTTGGCGTTCAATGTCAGGATCCGGCCGGACCGGGGACGGTCGGGAGCGTAGAAAAGGCGCATCTTGTCGCCTTGCGCCATGTTGCGTTGATAGGCCATCCAGCGGGCCACCTGACCCCAGAAACGGTAGTGATACCGGTCTTCCACCCCGCGCCGCCAGCGCCAGGCGCCGTCCGCGCCCATGTAGAGGATCTTCCCGGCTCCAAAAGTCCGCGTCACGATGAGGGGGATCCGGCCGTAGGCGTTTGCCTCCGTCGCGTGCGTCGCCAGCACCTCGGATCCGGCCTTGGCCCGCAGCGCCGGGGCATACCATTGAAAGCCCGGAAGCAAGGACCAAACTCGGGCGCTGGCCTCTTCGTTGTCTTCCAGCTTGGTCAACAAACTCTCGGATCCCGCCTCAGTTAGGGTGAATCGGCCCGGATGCGAGGCTCCCCAGCCCCGGGGCTGGGCGTCATCCCACACCACCGGCAGCAACTCGGACAAGTCCGTCGCCAAAAGCGATGCCGTGTGACCACGCAGGCCGGGCAGGAAAACCAAACCCGCCGCCTGGTCCCGCACCACACGGACGATGGCCGTGCAATTCTCCGCTGAGAGTTGGCCGTTCTCGGCTCCTGTGTCGCCCAAAACGATGACGTCGTAGGTGGCCAGTTCCTCTTCGGCGGGAAATCCCGCCAGATAACCCCGGCCCGCGCCTACCTTGCCGAGGTCAGGCTGAAACAACAGGGTATTCACTTCCACGCCCGGATCGCGCTCGAGCGCGTTACGCAAATAACGGTACTCCCAGCGCGGGTAACTTTCGATCACGAGCACCCGCAACTGCTCCAGGCGGACCTCCAATTCCGCTTCGCTCCGATTGTTCTCCAGGTTCCGCTCGGAGCCCAGTTGCGGCACGGTTAGGCTCAAGGAGACGTTTCCGGGGGCTCCCGGCCGCCAGAGCATGGCCGCCTCCAGTCTGCCCATCGCCGGCAGGGTGTGCTGTTCGACGATCTCTTCGCCGGTCGATGTCGTCATCGCAACAGCCACGACCTCGTCGCGCGGCAGCGCCGAATCGACGGCGAAGGGAATGCGCAGGGGTTTGCCCGCCACCGCAAAGGTCGGGACGTCGAAGCTCACGATCTCGACATCCGGCAAACGCACCTCGGAGCCGGCGGGAACCGCGATCACCGGAGCCCCGCGCATGCGCAGAAACGTCGATGCCTGCGCCGGAGCTTGACCCGTATTCCAATCGCCGTCGCTCACCAGGACCAGGGCCGCCAACCTCGGTTGCTGCTCGAGGACCCGCATCAAGGCGGCATGCAGATCTGTGCCTTCGACAGGAGGATCTTCCGCGGACGAAAAGGGTTCGATAACGACATCCATGCGCGTCTGCAAGGGCTCCCACATGGCGGGATCGGTCAGCGCCGCGACGGCTTCCTTCCTCGGGAGCGGTTCGCCCGACGGGTTGGCCGGATCCAACACGTCCGGCGTTTCCATGCTCCCCGAAACGTCGTGTAGAATCGCGACCACGGGCTTTGTTTCCGGGCGGAAGGTTTCGCGCAACTCCGGCTGATTCAATGTGAGGGCGATGGCCAACGCAGTCGCCACACGGACCAGTTCCAGCCATCCGATGGCAGGGCGCCATCCGCTGCGCCGCCAACCCACGAAGGCCAACACGGCCACCACAATCACGAAGAGCACCGACGCCCACAGAAAAAACGGGGTCTGGTTGAAGACGAGGTCTTTGTCCCCAAATCTCATGCCGCTTCCTCCCACAACTCCATAGGACTCTTGGTTTCCTTGGCGCGCCGGCCCGGCATGCACAGCAGCGCTTCAAAGATCAAGGCGGCGGCCATGGCCAGCAGAAAGGTGCGCCAGACCTCGTTGGTTAGGCTCTTCTCGTTCTCCAGCGTCCGCTCGTGCAAGCGCCAATCCAGCCCGGCAAACATCTCTTCCAACGACGAACGGGCCAGTACTTGGGGGGCGTCCTCGTCTGGAGAGCGGTTGAGCGCGACGAGCATGGCCGTTTCGCCGGAGGCCGCGCCGGCCTTTTCCACGATCCCCGCCTGCAGAGGCCGGTCGATGCTCGGTACCAATGCGGGATCTTCCAGGTCCACCCGGGTCCAGTCCGAAGGATCATCGCCCAGCGAGCCTGCGGCGGCTTCGCGTTGCAGGGCATTGCCCAAAGAAGCCGAGCCGTCCTGCAGCGCGCGGTGCAGCAGTGCGAAAAGCACCACTCCATCCCGGGCCAGACTCGACGTTCCGGGACCCGGCCAAGTCGTCAGAAAATAGGCTCCGCCCCGGCTTTCCCGTGACGTCCGCAAGAGCAACGGGGCGCGATCCGCGACCTCGCCGAACCGCGCCAGCGGCACACCTTCGCCTATCACCTCGCACCAGCGTTGGACCTCGATTTCCCCGACCGGCAGCGCCGTTCCTGCGCGCGTGTGGGCGAGCAAGCCTGCGTCGCTCCGCCACCATTCCGCCAAGACCGGCAAGCCTCCGTCCGGCGTCCGCCAGCTCCCCCAGTGCACATCTTCGAACGGCTCCGGCCCCGGACTCTCGGGCGGCAAAAACAGCAAAGTCCGCCCTGCCTGCACATGCGCTTCCAACTGCTTCGACGCAGCGGATTCCGTCGCAGGAATAGGAGCCTGCCATGCCACCAAAGCGGTCTCGTCCCAGGCGATCTCCGCCGCCCGGTCCGGAGGGAGAATCGTGCAGGTATAACTGCGCGCAGGATCGGCCGCGGCGCTCAAGGCCGCTTGCAATGGAACCGCGACCTCTTCCGCTTCGCTTACGATCACGGATTTCATGGGCGGCGGCTCGCCAAAGACGAAATGGAACACGTTGTCCGCCGGGTTGGCGTCCGCCGGAAGCTCCACCCGGCCCCATCCCCGTTTCGTGTTCCCATCGATCGGGATGGCCTGCGCTTGCAAGAGCACTTCGTCGCCCTGCAACACTGCATCGAGCGCGCTGCCCAGACCGTTGATCACTACGCGGACCGGCACGGACAGGGGCTCGCTCACTGGTTCACTGCGGCGGATCCGCAGGTCGATCAGCAGTTCCGCACCCTCGGCAGTCTCACGCCGCGCCGTTTTTTCCACCACGATCCCAAGATCCGGCTCGGGACTTTCTGAATAGGCCAGCAGGTGCAAACGCACGCCCTCGAGCGACGCCAAGGCCTCGCGCAAGGCTTTCCACCGGCCGCCGCCGGCGTTCCAGTCGGATTGCCGCAAGTCGCTAACCAACCAAACATCGGTGCGTCCGGTGCGGTTCGTGGTGATGAAATCCAGCCCCGCCTGCATCAGCGCCGGCACGTCTGCCGCCGTGTCCGTCGGTCCGGTTTGCGGCAGGTCCGGCAAGACCTTCGCGTTCTCGATCGGCGTCGGCTCAAGCGTGGCGCTGTCAATCAGCGTCAATTTTGAGCGCTTGCCGTAGGCCTCCTCGATGGCCTCGGTCAGGTTGCGCAGCGCCGCAACGCGTTTGCTCGTGCCGGTGCTCAACAGCTTTTGCTCCATGGAAGCGCTGCGATCCAACAAGACGATCACCGAATCCGGCGCACCGCCGGTCAACCCGAGCAACCCGCCCGCCAGGGGCCGGCCAATGACAAAGATCAATGCCGCCACAGCGAGCATGCGCAGCGCCAGAATGAGATACTGTCGCAGTTTGGAGAGCCCCTTGTGCATTCGCTGGGCCGCCAGCAGAAACATCATCGCTGCCCATTGAACCTGACGGCGCCGCAGTTGGTGGATGAGGTGAATAATCACCGGCGCCAGCACCAGCGGAAGCCCCAAGAGCAGCAACGGTTGGAGGAAGCTCATTCAATAAGACCGGCGGACGCCGCCCGAGCGGAGGCGGGAAAGAAGAAACCGGGCCAAAACCTCTTCATAAGGTTCCCCGAGCCGCACCCGGTGGTAATCCACCCCCGTCGTCCGGATGACTTCGTCGAACTCGGTCAGATACTTCTTCACCACTTCGCGGTAACGGCGAGCGATCAACGAAGGATCGATGAGGAGCGTATCGCCCCCTTCCATGTCGACAAAGCGCGCCGGACGATCGAAGTCAAAAGTCAGCTCGACCGGATCGAGAAGGTGAAAGAGAGCAATATCGTGACGCCTGAAAAGGAGATGCTGAAGCGCGTGTCTGAGGACGGGCGGAGGAATGAAAAAATCCGAAATCACTGTCACGAGAGCCCGCTGCCGGATTTGTTCGGCCGCTTCGTGCAGGGATTCGAGCAGGGTCGTGCCTCCCTTTGCCCGGAGGCCTCCTAACTGATCGAGCACGAGACCCAGATGCGCCGCACCCCGTTTGGCCGGGATTTTCTGCCGGTGATCTTTCCCCACCCCCCATAGCCCCACCGCGTCGCCTTGCTGAGCCGCCAGGTAGGCCAGTGTTCCCGCCAGTTTTCGCCCGTAATCCAGCCGGGTGGCCTGGGGAGGCCCGAAACCCATCGAACCGCTGGCGTCCACCACGAGGGCCAAGCGAAGGTTTGTGTCCGCCTCGAATTCTTTGATGTAAAAGCGGTCCGAGCGGCCCCAGGTCCGCCAGTCCAAGCGCCGCGTGTCGTCGCCCGGAACGTACTGGCGGTACTGAGCAAACTCGATGGACGATCCCTTGATCGGGCTCCGGTGCCGGCCGGAAGCATTGCCGATCATGGGCCGCCTCGCGTTCAACGGCAGCCCCATCAGCCTGGAGAGCACTGTGCTGTCGAGGAAACTGTGGTCTACCGGCATGGTTCAGGAACGTCCGTCCTTCAGAGGATCCTTGATTCCGGCGGCGGGGAGCAAATCATCGGACGCAATCCCGCCACAACATGTGGAGGGAACACAAATCACGTCTCCCATCATCCGGCTTTTCTTAACTCCTCCAACAGACGGTTGGTCACGTCGATGCTCGAAATTCCGTCCGCTTGCGCCGAAAACGTGGTCATCACGCGATGCCGCAGCACGGGTTCCGCAACCGCGGCGACGTCCTCGAGGCGCACCATGTATCCGCCGTGCAGCGCCGCCCGGGCCTTGGCTCCCAATATCAAATACTGCACCGCCCGCGGACCCGCTCCCCAACCCACCAAGGGCTTGACCCAGTCCGGAGCTTCGCCCACCGCAGCGGGCCGGGTGCGGCGCACCAGGTCCACCGCGAACTCGTAAAGGTGCTCCGGGACCGGCATGCGCCGCACGAGATCCTGACAAGCAATCACAAGAGCCCGGTCCAGGACATGATCCAGGTTGGGCAAGCTGGCGCCGGTCGTTGACCGGGCGATGGCGATCTCTTCGGTCCGGTCTGGATAGTCCACTCCAATCATGAACATGAAGCGGTCCAGTTGGGCTTCCGGCAAGGGATAGGTCCCTTCCTGCTCGATGGGATTCTGCGTTGCCAACACAAAAAAGGGCTCCTCGAAGGTGTAGGTGCGTCCGGCCACGGTCACCCGGTGTTCCTGCATGGCCTCGAGCATCGCCGCCTGCGTTTTGGCGGGAGCCCGGTTGATCTCGTCGGCCAACACGATGTTGGCGAACACCGGACCCCGGGTGAACTCGAACTCCCGTTTCCCCATCTCGGTTTGCTGCAGGATGTCCGTGCCTGTGATGTCCATGGGCATGAGGTCCGGCGTAAACTGAATCCGGCTGAAACTGAGCGACAGCGTCTCGGCCAGCTTCGAAATCAGCAGCGTCTTGGCCAGGCCGGGCACTCCCATGAGCAAGGCGTGCCCGCGGGCGAAGAGACAGATGCAAAGCTGCTCGATGACCCGTTGCTGACCCACGATCACCTTGCTGAGTTCCTTGGTCAGCCGGTTGTAGGTGTCGCGAAGCTGATCGATGGCGGCGACATCGTCGGATTGCAGGGGGGAACCAGGTTGGAGATCAGACATGACCGGAGCGAGTGTGCCCGAGGCTGCCACCGGGCGATCCGAATGCAAGGGCAAATCCCAGCGCGGAGGTTCAGAACTCCTGATCTGGCGGGTGGATACAAGAAAATGGAATGGAGGAGAGAAGGTGAGCCGGAGGCCCCGCAACTGCATTCGCAGAATGCAGACTGCTGGGTCAAGGAGTCTCAAGAGCCCGTCTGTGGACTGGTCTGGGGAACCACGGATGGACAGAGATGAACACGGATAAAGGGGATGCATCTCTCGCAAAGAGCGCAAAGCTCGCCAAGGGGGGAGGGAGAATGGTTCCTCTACCAACCCTTGTTCAAGGACTTGCCGCTGGAGATTGTGGAGGGGCGGGCTCCCGCAGGCCCTGTCTCACCATGGGTTTCCATCCCGGGACCAGGCCGTCACGGAGGCCGGCCCTCCAGGTCAGGCTCTACCAGATCCCTCACGCTATCCTGGAGGGGCGGGCTCCCGCACGCCCTGTCTCACCATGGGTTTCCATCCCGGGACCAGGCCGTCACGGAGGCCGGCCCTCCAGGTTCAGAACTCCTGATCTGGCAAGCGGATACAAGGGGAGATGGAGGAATGAAGAGAAGCCGGAGGCCCTTGGACTGCGGCGAGCATCGCCGCTCTTTCCCGGCGCGGAGCGCCGTGCATGCGGAAGCTTGTAGAGTGCGCCAGTCCTCTGGGGTTTTGGGATGGGGACGCGGAGTCTCTGGGAGGCCGAGGCGGGGTTGGGATTGGCGGGGTTCTGTGCGCGCCCGAAAGCGGCGATTCTCGCCGCAGTCCAAGGGCGGCGGACAAGCCGCCGCTAAGATGCCCCGTCAAACACGCCCGAGGCGCTTGGGTGGGGACACGGAGCCCCTGGGAGGCCGCGGCCGGGTTGGGTTTGGTGGCGTTCTGTGCGCGCCCGAAAGCGGCGATGCTAATAGGCCCCGTCGAGCCACGCCGGAGGCCCTTGGACTGCGGCGAGTATCGCCGCTCTCTATAAGGCGCGGAGCGCCGTGCCCGCGGAAGCTTGTAGAGCGCGTCAGTCCTCTGGGGCTTTCGATGGGGATGCGGAGTCTCTAGGAGGCCAAGGCGGGGTTGGGTTTGGCGGAGTTCTGTGCGCGCCTGAAAGCGGCGATTCTCGCCGCAGTCCAAGGGCGGCGGCCAAGCCGCCGCTAAGATGCCCCGTCAAGCACGCCCGAGGCTCTTGGCATGGGGACGCGGAGTCTCTGGGAGGCCGAGGCGGGGTTGGGATTGGCGGGGTTCTGTGCGCGCCCGAAAGCGGCGATTCTCGCCGCAGTCCAAGGGCGGCGGACAAGCCGCCGCTAAAGAGGCTCCGTCGAGCCACGCCGCTCTCTCCCGGCCCGGAGCACCGTCCCCGCAACTGCATTCGCAAGAATGCAGACTGTCCGCCAGGCCTTCGGAACTCTCACGAATTCCGCTACACCAGCGACCCTCAAGGTCTCCCATTCCTTTCCCGTTCCCTGAATGGAGGCTCATGACAATTCCCTGAGATTAGGCATAGGCAGCGCCCAAATTCCCGGGGCCTGTGCCGGAAACCGCCCTTCAACGCTCTCCACGCAGTTCCCGGCGGTTCCGGCGCCGTCCCGCCCGATGTTCCATCTGCCGCTTCTGCTTCGGCGTGAGTTCCTCCTCGCGCCGCATCCAGGGAGGCGGACCATCGTATTCACCTGCCATGATGCATCCCAAGGGACGGATCTCGGCCACCACCTCCGCCAGCCCGAACTGCTCGATCTGGGCGCGGACGTCCTCGGCGTCCTTGTAGGCCACCGGCGTCTCGCTCAAATCCGGCTGCCCGCAGAACCAGCGCACATCGATCCCCTCCGTGCCCTCCGCGATCGTCCGTAGCCTGCTCGCCTCGTCCGGGAACCGCCGTTTCAGCGCCGTGCGCGACATGTTCCGGCCCGCTCCATGCGGCGCGAAGGAAAGGAACTCGCTGTTGTTCCCTCCCAGAACCATGAGAATAGGAGCGGACATGTTCAGGGGAATCAGACCTAACAACGGACGTCCGCGCTCATCCCGCCAGGCCGGCGTGGCCCCTTTTCCGTGCAAGTACACGTCGCCGTCCTTCCAAACGAAATTGTGTTCGTTTCCGAATTCCGCCGCCGCCTTTGCCCCGATCCCTTCAAGAAACCGCCGGTGGATGGCCTCATGATTGGCCTTCGTCCAACGGGCCACGTACTGAAGGGCCTCCCAGTAGGCCGCTCCATCCTCGCTCGAAGCATCCAACCAAGCCGCTGCCGAAGGAATGCCTTGGGCCACCCGGGCCGTGTGCTTGCAGGCGGCGATCTGGCCGCGTTTGTAGAGACGCGCCCCGAGTCCCCGCGATCCGTGGTGCGTCACCAGAACCCGGTAGGTTAGCTCCTCTGTCCCGGCCTCGCCCCCAGTCCGGCCGGGACCGGCTGTTCCACCGAGGGCATCCGCCATCTCGCCATAGCCCGCCGCACGCAAGGCATTCAACCGGACCGCGTCCAAGCGCACCTCGCCCAGATAGGCAAAGTGATTCCCATCGCCTTGGTCGGCAAGATGGATGCGGGCCGGCTCCCGGAGTCCGCAGAGAAAGCGGTTGTTCCAAACCTCCTCATCGATCACCGGATGATGCACCAAATCGTCCGCGCGGCGCCCGCCCATCCCGAAACGCGTCGCGTTTAGGAGAGCGTCCAGCTCTTTTCCTACCGTGTCTTGGGCACGATAGAAGGTCGCATACATAGAACAACAGATGTCCGCGCTGTGCGCCGAGGGAATGATCGCATTGCGCACGGCGATGGCTCCGCCAACGGGGATCACCGCGGCGCCGGCTCCAGCCGGACACGCGTCCGGCATGACCGCGCCGCGCACGAGCACCGGCGATCTCAGAAGTTCTTTCATCTGCCGGCGCACGGCAGACACATTGGCCTCCTCTTCCGCATTCTTCGCCGCAATCGCCTCTGTGAGCGGCGCTCCCGTTGCCCGCATGGTCTCTTTGGCCAGAGCCGGGACGTGCCGTTTCTTGAGCAACTTCAACGCGTACTGCCGGTCCGTAATGCCGCGCTCTTCATACTCGGCGGCAGCGGCAAGCAGCTCCCGGAACTGCGGTCCCGGAGCGTATCCCGCGTCGATAAGATCCTGACCCGTGATCAGCGCCATTGTCTTTCTTTAGAATCTCCCACCGGTTCGCTGCCGCGCGAGGCCGGGGGTGGAGTATAGCATCCCCACGGGAAGCCTGCATCTCGGGTTCCCTCTTGCCCCCGTCGCTGTCGCACGATACTTTCTGGGGATGAGTTTTGTTCTCAAGAATGCCTTTCTCCAGGTGCGCCGGGAACCGAATCGGCGATTTGTGATGGGTTTCCGGAGCGGATATCAAGGGGCAATGACTTGTTTATCCCCCGAACCCTGCCGGCGCCGCGCCAGCGGCAGGGACGAAAAGGCCGTTCCCTATCAAGCCCTCCTATGACTTGGATCAAGACCGTTCAGCCTCAGGACGCCGACCCAGCGCTGGTCGAACTGCTGCGCCAGACCCGCGCGCTCTACCCGCCGGAGTACGAGGCTCCGGTCACGGCCGTCGGAGAGGAGGAGAGCGTCGTGCTGTCGCACACCCTGATTCCGCAGGCAATGCATCATGCCTTTGCGCTGCTGGCCGTGTTGATGGGGTCAGACCTTCCGCTCGAACGCAAGCACCACGAGATGATTGCGACGGTTGTTTCGGCGGCCAATCAGTGCGTCTATTGACTGGAGTCGCACGCAGAGTTTCTGCGTAGGGTGACCCTCGACGACGGCCTGGTGGAGGCGTTGCGGCGCGACCATCGCACGGCTCCTGTGACCGGGGCGGAACACGCGATGCTCGAATACGCCGAGCGGATGACCCGGGACGCGACTCAACTCGGTCCCCAAGACGTGGCGCGCCTGCGCGAGGTGGGCTACGACGACCGGGCAATCCTGCAGATCACCCTGATCGCCGGATGGTTTAACTACATCAACAAAGTGGCCGATGCGCTCGGCGTGGGGCGCGGCTGATATTTGTTCAAACGTGTGAAGTTAATAAAGTTTGGAACACACAGTGCAGGGATTCGTGAATCGTTATCATTAAGACCTATTTCGCTCAGAAGGATTGTGGGCCTGGACAACAGATGGATCCAGAAAAGCTGAGACTAGTCGCGTTCACGGTTTTTCTAGGAAGGGCTGTCGAACCTAACGAGAGTGCTATACGACGATGAAGCCGCCGCGTGAGGACACGCTGGCCTTTGGGGAAGGGCAGGCTGGGCCCTCTCCCGCTGGCGCTTTCTGATCGATGCATTTCGCTCAAACGTGGATATGGTGGGAGTCACACATGAAAACGAGCCATCCTTTCCCATCCTGGCGGTTCTGCCTGTCGCTTGTTCTTTGGAGTGTCCTCGCCGGATTTCCCAGGGCCGCGGGGCAAGCTGAGGATGATCCCTCTCGGGGAGAGGTCCATGACTGGGAGCACTTGCACCGGATCGTCCAGCCCGCTGAGGGGGAGAGTCCCTGGCGCAAGATCGGCTGGCTCACGGACATCACTGCGGCACGGCAGCAGGCCGCGGAGGAGGATAAGCCGCTGGTGATCTTCACGGCTGCGGACGGAAGTCCGCTCGGCCGAACCTGAGGAGCCTGCACGGGAAACCGTGCCCGCTGGTTCAGCGGGGACCAAGTCGAGCCGGATTATGTGGAAGCCCACTTCGTTCCTCTGGCCTTGGACACCTACTTCCGAGGCAACTCGCAGGAATTGGCGTTCTGCGAAGCCATTGGCGCAGGCGGCAACCATTTGGCGGCGGCGACGGCCAGCGGCCAACGGTTAGGCGGCGAGGACATGCTCCGGCTGCGCGAAGAGGACTTGGGGCCTGTCCTCGCGGAATACCGGGCCCTGCCGGAGGAGGAACGCAGAGGCGGGCTGCCCGACCCGGCCGATGCCGCAGCCCCGAAGCGTCCCCTGCCGCAAGCGCCGGAAGGAGGACTGGTCTTGCGGGGCTATTGTTGTTATCTGAAACGCGGGACTGACGGCGCGTGGAACAAGGCCCAGCGCTTCTACTACGAGCTGAACCCCGATCGCTGGGCGGCGGAGACCCAGAGCGACATGCTCTGGTTGAAGCGAGAGGAAATGCGTTCGCTGGCTCCGCGTTCCTGGAGCCTGGGCGAAACGATGAGCGCGACGGAACCGGTCCGGACGCGGTTTTTCGGAACGATAGGGATCGACTACATGGAAGGAAGCGTCAACGCCTTGCCGGTGCGCCGTTCGGAGCTGACCCTGACCGTCAAGGAGATTCGAGGAACGGAAGCAGTCCTGCAGGTGCGAGGCGTGGGGGAAATGGGGATTTCCTTTGAGGAGCATGATCGTGAAGGTTCCAACAGCCGGGGCTGTGAGGTTGAGGTCGAGGGGGAGGCTGTCTACGACAAGGAAAAGCAGACGTTCACTCGCTTCGATGTAGCTGGCGTGGGGAAGGCCTGGGGCAATAAAATGGAATACATCCGCCGGGAGATCGGCATCGGCGATTACCCGTGGCGCTACGGCATCGCCTGGAAATTGACCGCCGGGGATTCTCCCATGGATCGCATCCCTCCCTACAACCTGCTGCATTATGGAACGGGGGAACCTTATTTTGGAGCTTCAGGTCCGTGATAGGCTCAGAACCCCTGATCCCAGGGAATCGTCTTGAGCCGCCAATCAGGGAACGGGAAAGGAAGGGGAGACCGTGAGGGTCCCTGGTGTAGCGGAACTAGAGAGTTCCGAAGCGCCAGGAGTTCTCAGCCTGCGGTTGATGCCATCCCTCGTTCCCTCACCGGCGGAGGGAGAAGCAGACCAGGTCCCCGTTCAGCGTTTTGCAGAGGAGATTCCCTTGTGCGGCGATGACGTGAGGCCAGGCCATGTCCCGCAACACACCGCGCTTTTCCGCGAGTATCGTGCAGCGCTCCGGCGATCGCCCGAAGCCCTCGATCAAGGAGAGGTCGCCATCGTTCCCCCAAACGATGAGCCGGTTGTCTCCGGTAATGAGGCAGGATCCGGCGTCGCCGAATTTGCCGCCTTCCCAGAGCAGCTTGCCCGATGCGAAATCCACGCAGTGGACGCCATGATTGGCGAAGTAGATCCGGCCCTCGTGAATGACCGGGGTGCAGACGCCGGTGGGATAACGGTTGCGCCAGACCTCGCGAGCGCCGCCCTTGAGACTGACCGACACACGCGCCATGGCCATCTGGTTGTAGCGTGAGGAAATGAGCAGATCCTGTTCATGCGCCGCAACCCCGGCAATGGTGTTGGCGAAATCCGTTTCCCAGGGGAATTCCGCGACCGTCTTCCCCGCGTTGCCGCCGTCGAGTCGCACGACCAATGCATTCCGGGAAGTGGCCACCGCCACACCGGGAACGCCGTCTACGGTCATGGGAACCATGCCGCCGCTGTGTCCGGCAGGATCCTTACTCTCGGAGGTCCAAACCGGATCGCCGCCGGTCAGCTTGGGGAAGGCCATAATACAACCGCGCTGCGGATCACCGGCCTCGACCAGCACCCAGTCCGCCCAGACCAGCGGGGCTGAGGTGTAACCGTAGTCCCGCCGTGTTCCCCGGCGTTTGGTAATCTGCGGACGGCGGGGAATGGCGAAACGCTCGTAAAGATTGAGCGTCCACACCTGCTTGCCGCCGTTGCGGCTGTCCCAGGCGTTGAGCGCGCCATCGCAGCCGAGGGTGAAGAGCAACCCGCTGTCCGGATCGAATTCCGGGGTGGCGGTCGCTCCCCGGTAAAGACCCTGATCTCCAACGGCCTCCCGGCCATACTCCGGAGCAGGGTAGCTCTGCTCCCAGAGTGCTTCTCCAGAATCGACGTCCAAACAACGGACCGTGTCGCGTCCGGCGGTCCAGCCGATGGTGAAGACTTTTCCATCGGCCAGCAGCGGCGAGGATGCGCCAGCGCCGGTGTTCGTGCGCCAGCGGGCTTCCGCCCCGGGCCAGGGCTTCGAGGGATCCCAGCCGGATACTTCGCTCACGACGGCGCTGCGTTCAGAGCCGCGCCAGTGGGGCCAGTCGTCCGCGCCGGTGAAGTGAGTGAAACAGAGGACGAATAGCGGCGCGAGGCTTCGGGCGTGCATGGAAGGAAACCCTACCAACCAGGAATCCGATGGCAAGATTGCGGACTGTCGCAGAACTCCTGATCTTGCGAGAGCGAACATGGAAACCGAGGAAGCTCAATGAGCCGAAGCATCGCGGATGAGATGGCGGCAGGATACCGCCAATGCAAGCTCCGCCCTTCCAAGGGCGCTGACGAAGTCTTTGGAGTGCGCGGCTCTGCCGCGCTCTGGAGTTGAAGTGCGACCTCGCCATCGAGTTCAAACGGAGGGCGGACATGCCTGACCCCGATCTTAGGGGCGGGTTGGAAAACCCGCCCTCCTTTGAGGCTCGCCATCGAGTTCAAACTCCAGTGCGCGGCTCCGCGCTTTTGGCGGCAGCCTGAGCGGATTCCGGCCCTCCAGGTTCAGAACTCCTGATCTGGCAAGCGGACACAAGGAGATGGAGGAAAGAAGGTGAGCCGGAGGCCCTTGGACTGCGGCGAGCATCGCCGCTCTCTCCCGGCGCGAAGCGCGGTCCCCGTAGGTGCATCCGCAAGAATGCAGACTTCTGGGTCAAGGAGTCTCAAGAGCCCGCCTGGCGACTGGTCTTGGGGACCACGGATGGACACAGATGAACAAGGATAAAGGAGATGCATCTCTCGCAAAGAGCGCAAAGCTCGCCAAGGGGGGAGGGAGATTGGTTCCTCTACCAACCCTTGTTCAAGGACTTGCGGCTGGGAATTGTGGAGGGGCGGGCTCCCGCACGCCCTGTCTCACCATGGGTCTCCATCCCGGGACTAGGCCGTCACGGAGGCCGGCCCTCCAGGTCAGGCTCTACCAGATCCCTCACGCTATCCTGGAGGGGGGGCTCCCGCACGCCCTGTCTCACCATGGGTCTCCATCCCGGGACCAGGCCGTCACGGAGGCCGGCCCTCCAGGTTCAGAACTCCTGTGATCTGGCAAGCGGATTCAAGGAGATGGAGGAATGAAGGGAAGCCGCCGTCCCCCTAGCTGCATTCGCAAGAATGCAGACTGCCCCCCACGACTTCGGAACTCTCACGAGTTCCGCTACAGTTGACGCCAAGAGAAGCCGGAGGCCCTAGGACTGCGGCGAGCATCGCCGCTCTCTCCCGGCGCGGAGCGCCGTGCATGCGGAAGCTTGTAGAGTGCGCCAGTCCTCTGGGGTTTTGGGATGGGGACGCGGAGTCCCTGGGAGGCCGAGGCGGGGTTGGGATTGGCGGAGTTCTGTGCGCGCCCGAAAGCGGCGATTCTCGCCGCAGTCCAAGGGCGGCGGCCAAGCCGCCGCTAAGAGGCCTCGTCGAGCATCGCCGCTCTCTCCCGGCGCGGAGCGCCCTCCCCGCAACTGCATTCGCAAGAATGCAGACTGCTGGTTAGACCGCCTCCAACGTGATGTCGAAAGCTCCGGCCCGCGAGGATTCCGCGGCGCTCTTCTCTTCAAAGGCCGCCGTCAACTTGACTCGCAACGGCTCGTCAATCTCGCCAATGGGAGCCAGGGTCACCGTGACGAGCTTCTGTTCGTCCTCCGACAAGCGACCGTAAATGCCGTCTTGGGCATTCAGTTCTTCCCCGGTGAAGTACATCTGGGTGGTGAGATCGACATAACCGCGTCTCCAGACCTTGAAATGGATATGCGGGGTGCGCATGAAACGATCGTCGCCATAGGCTTTCGGTTTGATCGTCTTGAACGAGTAACGGCCTTCCTCATCGGTGACGCAGCGCCCGTAGGACTGAAAATTGGGGTCCTTTCGCTCGTGGTTGGCGTCGCCGGCGTGGTTGTAGATCCCTTGATGATCGGTTTGCCAGATCTCGACGAGGGCGCGGGAAACCGGCTGACCCTCCGTATCGCGGACCACGCCGTGGACGTAGATGAGGTCGCCCTGCGCCCGTTGGTCCCGGCTGCGCACGAAAGTGAGGTCGTTGTCGGCGTCGGGATAGAAGGGGCCTTCGGTTTGGCTTGGGGTGACCGGGCCCGCCGGTGCGGAGGGAGTGGCCACGCCAACGGCTCCGCCGAGTAGGACGGCCCGCTTCAAGGCCTGACGGCGGGAGGGAATCGAGGAGGAGGAGTCGCTCATGGAGAATAATGGACTGGATAACAGAGTCCGTCTTGAAAATTCAACCCGTGGGGGCAATCGGAGTTGCGGCCACGCGGGCAGGGTTCGGATGTAATCCAAGCAAATCCAGTTGGCGCGCGACGGATTCCATGGGCAACCCCACCACGTTGGACCAGGAGCCCTCGACCCGCGCCACGATTCGTTCGCCGTACTCCTGCAAGGCGTAGCCGCCGGCTTTGTCCAAAGGATTGACGCGTTTGAAATAGTTCCGGATGTCTTCTGCCGAAAGCCTGCGGAAAGTCACGCGGGAGATGTCGTGAAAGACGGTCTCGAAGCCTGCTGACCGGCGAATGAGCGCCACTCCCGTGCAGACCTCATGCGTCTCTCCGGATAGGCGGCGCAGCATGTCCGCGGCTTCGTCGAGGCTCGCCGGTTTGCCCAAAGGCTCCCTTCCGAGATAGACCAGGGTGTCCGCGCCCAGGACCAGAGCGTCTGGGTGTTGCCCGGCGGCGGAGCGCGCTTTGCGAGCGGCGTTGAGACCGGTCAATTCAGCCGGCGGCACGGCGGGATCATGGCTTTCCAGGACATCCGCGACTGCCGTCTCGAAATCGTAACCCCAACGCTCCAACAATTCCCGGCGGCGCGGAGAGGCCGAGGCCAGCACCAAGCGGATGGCCGGGCCGGGTTCAGGCGGCATCCTTGCTCTGTTTGCGCCGGTAAATCGGGGAGCGTCGCCCTTCCACAACGGCGCGGTTGATCCGGATGGTGTCCACATCATCGCGTCCGGGCAGGTCGTAGAGCACGTCGAGCATGAGCCGCTCGAAAATTGAGCGCAAAGCGCGAGCCCCGGTTCCGCGGCGCACGGCTTCTTTGGCCAATGCGGCCAGGCCGTCTTTGGTGATCGTCAGCCGGGAACCTTCCATGGCCACCAGTTTGGCGTATTGTTTCACCAAGGCGTTGCGCGGCTCCGTCAGTATCCGCACCAACTGTTCTTCGGTGAGTGATTCCAGAGTGGTCACCACCGGAAGACGTCCAACGAACTCGGGAATCAGTCCAAAGGCCAAGAGATCTTGGGGTTGCACGTCAAGTGGTTCCGGTGGGCCGTTCAACTCCGGCCCGCGTCCAAAACCCACGATGCTCCGCCCGCGACGGCGTCCAACAATGTCCTCGATGCCGACGAAAGCTCCGCCGCAGATGAAGAGAATCTTCTCGGTGTTGACCTGAATATATTCCTGCTGGGGATGCTTGCGCCCGCCTTGCGGCGGCACGTTGCACACGGTTCCTTCGAGGATCTTCAAAAGAGCTTGTTGTACTCCTTCGCCGGAAACGTCCCGGGTGATGCTGACGTTCTCGGTGCGCCTTCCGATTTTGTCGATTTCGTCGATGTAAATGATGCCTGTTTCGGCGCGTTCGACGTTGTTGTCGGCCGCTTGCAAGAGGCGGAGAATGATGTTCTCCACGTCCTCACCGACGTAACCCGCCTCGGTCAGCGTGGTGGCGTCTGCGATCGAGAAAGGCACATTGAGAATGCGCGCCAGGGTCCGGGCCAACAGCGTCTTTCCCGAACCGGTGGGGCCGAGCAGGAGAATGTTGCTTTTCTCGATCTCGACTTCGCGCATTTCGCCGCTGGTCGGGTCCGCCTGCGTGTTCTGCGTGAGCCGTTTGTAATGGTTATGAACGGCGACCGCGAGAACCCGCTTGGCCTGCTCCTGACCGATGACGTATTCATCGAGCCGCGACACCAGGTCCCGTGGACCCGGCACTTTCAGCCCGCTCAACGCGCGCTGACTGCCGCGGCCCAGTTCCTTGTCCAGGATCTCCTTGCAGACTCCGATGCAGACATCGCAAATGTAAACTCCCGGACCGGCGATGAGTTTCTTGACCTCGGCATGGCTCTTTCCGCAGAAGGAGCACATGGTGAGTTTGGAAGCCCGAGCCATGGATCGTGAGGCGGTGTTGGGGTTTGGTTTAGAAGGCGGATACGGCTTCAGCTTCCGGAGCCGCCCGCGTTCTCGACAGCGGGCAGCTCCACCCGGTGCGTGAGAACCCGGTCGACGATGCCGTAAGCACAAGCCTCGTCCGCCGTCATATAATGGTCGCGATCCGCGTCCCGCTCCACTTGTTCCTGCGATTTTCCGGTATGATGGGCGAGAATGCGATTGAGCCGCTTCTTGAGGCGGTACATGAATTCGACGGTGCGCTCGACGTCGCTGGCTGAGCCCCGCGCGCCGCCTGAAACTTGGTGGATCATGATGTCGGAATTGGGCAAAGCGTAGCGCTTGCCTTCGGTCCCCGCGGCCAGAAGCACGGCGCCCATGCTGGCGGCAATGCCGATGCAGTAGGTGTTCACCGGGCAGCTCACGAACTGCATCGTGTCGTAAATGGCCAGCCCCGCCGATACTGATCCGCCCGGGGAATTGATGTAGATATTGATGTCCTTTTTCGGGTCCTGCATTTGCAGGAGCAGCAGTTGAGCGATGACGCTGTTGGCCACTTGGTCGTCGATGGGAGTGCCGATAAACACAATCCGGTCCTTGAGCAGGCGCGAATAAATGTCGTAGACCCGCTCCATGCGCCCGTCCGATTCGACCACGGTCGGGATGATGAAACCGGCCGGTCCCGCGACGGGTTGGAGCGATTGGGGAAAATCCATGTTGGAGTAGGAAGTAAAACGAATTCCGGGTGCAAAAGAATCCCGCCTAAACAGCTTACAAAGCCGACGGCGGCGTGGATCCCCCTGCTTCCTCTTCGGTGATGTTCGCCTCCGCAATCAGGAAATCAACTACGTTCCGGAAGAACTGGTTCTGCGCCACCTGACGGATCCCGCCGCTGCGCACGAGACGCTCCCTGGTCTTGCTGTAACTCATGCCCGCGCTTTTCGCCATCTCGTTCACTTCTGCGCGCAATTGTTCGGGTGTAACTTGGATCCCCTCGCGTCGCCCAATCTCGTTCAAGATGAATTCCGTCTTCAGATCTTGGCGGGCCCGTTTCCCGGCCGCTTCGATAATTTGTTCTTCCTGTTTCCGGATCACCTCCTCCGGGACACCCATGCTTTGGTTGTGCCGCACCAGATTGTCCACGTTGCGCTGAGCGTGGGCGTTGACGACTTCGGGCGGCAGTTCAAAGTCCACCGCCCGGTGCAGATACTCGAGGACGCCCGATTCCAAAATGCGGCGGCGATCGTGCATCTGAGCTTGCGCCAACTTGGCGGTCATCAGCGTGCGAAGTTCAGGCAAGCCTCCGGGAACACCTTCTGCAAGGGACTCCAGACTGGGCAGGCGCTCTTCCTTCACCGCTTTGATGGAAACGGCGTAGTCCACTTCTTGGCCGCGCAAGTCCTCGAAGGGGAAGTCTTCGGGCAGAACCACCCGGACCTGCACCCTCTCGCCCGCCTGATGCCCCTCCAGTCCCCGGGCGAATCCCGGCAGAAAGATTCCCTCTTCCAGCTTGAACCATGTATCCGAACGCTGGGCAAAATAACGGGCCTCCGGAGTCAGCCGGTCCACCAGTGGAGCGCCGCCGATGGATCCCTCGTAGTCCACCACGGCAAAGCGCCCCATCTCCAAAGGCGTGCCGGCGGGCAGATCCTCGTAGTCCGCCCGTTCTTTGCGATTCTTCTCCAGCAGCTCGTCGATGGCGGCAGGATCCACTTCCAGTGGAGGAACCCGCAGGGGGATGCCCTTGTAGTTGGGAAGTTCGAAGGAGGGCGAAGTCAAGACCTCCAGCACCATCGACCAACTTCCGTCGGGGTGCTCCTGGCTCGCTGAGATCTTCAGGGCTTTGAGAATGGATAATTCCTTATTGTCCTCCGCTTTTTTCAAGATCTGCTCGGCCAATTTGGTCTCCAACTCCTGCCCGACGTGCTTTCCAAAGCGCTGCTCCAAGACCCGGCGCGGAGTCTTCCCCTTCCGAAATCCGGGTATCTTCGCCCGTTGAACCAAATCGCGGAGGATGTGGCGGCGCAGATCTTCTACTCCCTCGGTGGAAATCTCCGCCCGCACGAGAGCGCGACATCGGGGTTTGCGTTCGATGGTGATGGTCATGCGAGGGAAAATCTGGATGCGCGCGCTTCCCGGTGCGGCGGCTCCCCGGGCGCGAGCGCGCTCAAGCTAGGAGGGCTTCGCTGGATTTCCAACGGAATCTCAGCCGCAAGATGACCATTCCCAGAAGAGTCTGCAAACGCCTGCACAGCGGCTATAATAGCGGTCTTCGCCCATGCTCCGTCGCTACTGGTATCCCTGCGTTCTTTTCCTCCTGGCCGGGTTCACCCCGGTCGGAATGGCTTCCACTGCGGACTTCGTAAACTTCGAGACTCCACAGGTGCACCCGCTCGATCTCGACCCCAGCGGGCGCTTGCTAGCGGCCTGCAACACGGCCGATGGGCGCGTGGAACTCTTCGACCTCTCCACCGGACTGCCCCTCCCCGCCGGTTCCATCCCGGTCGGTTTCGATCCGGTCTCCGCCCGCTTCCGAACCCCTGACGAACTCTGGATCGTCAATCAGATCTCGGATTCCATCAGCATCATCGATGTTCCAGGAAGGCGTGTCCGGCGCACGTTGACGACGCTCGACGAGCCGGCCGACGTCGTTTTTGCAGGCTCGCCCCAGCGCGCCTTCGTTTCGTGCTCGCAGGTCAACGCCCTGCTCGTTTTCGATCCGGAAAACCCGGGCGCCGCGCCCATCTCCATCCCCTTGGAAGGCGAAGATCCGCGCTCCCTCGCCGTCAGCCCTGACGGAAACACGGTCTACGCCGCCATTTTTGAATCGGGAAATGGGACGACCCTGCTGGGCGGCGGAGCCGACACCGAGGAAGCCACCCTGGCCTTTCCTCCCAACGCCGTCAGCGATCCCCGCGGCCCGCACGGAGGCGTTAATCCTCCCCCGAACGCCGGAGATTCTTTTGAACCGGCCCAAAACCCGGATAATCCGCCGCCTCCCGCCGTGGCTCTCATCGTGCGCCGCGATGAGGAGGGCCGCTGGCGCGACGACACCGGAGCCGATTGGTCGGATTTTGTGAGCGGTCCTCTGGCGTCCGCGTCCGGACGTGCCGCCGGGTGGGAACTCATCGATCACGATCTTGCCGTCATCGATACGGCCTCTCTCGAAGTGAGCTACGTCTCCGGGCTCATGAATATCTGCATGACCACGGCCGTAAATCCCGTGGACGGCTCCGTGGCCGTAGCCGGCACCGAAGCCACCAACCACATCCGTTTCGAGCCGGTGCTCAACGGGCGCTTCCTACGGGTCCAGATCGCCTTGATCGATCCGGAAAACCCGGAGAACTTCCGCACCCAGGACCTGAATCCCCATCTCGACTACTTGGAGCCTAGCGCCAGCGCGGAGCTGCGGGCCCTGTCGTTCGGAGATCCCCGAGCCGCTGTTTGGTCCGCCGACGGATCCCGTCTCTACATCGCCGGAATGGGATCGGACAATGTCGTGGTCGTCAATGCAGAGGGAAACCGGACGCAAACGCCGATCGCCGTCGGAGAAGGCCCAACCGGCTTGGCTCTTTCGCCGGACGGCAACCGCCTCTTCGTCCTCAATCGGTTCGAAGCCAGCCTGTCCGTCGTCGATCTGGTCGCCGGTGTTCAAAGCAGCCGCATCCCGTTTTTCGATCCTTCGCCTGATTCCATCCGGCTCGGCCGGCGCCACCTCTACAACACCACCTCCACCTCCGGGCTCGGTCACGTCTCCTGTGCCTCCTGCCATGTGGACGCCCGCATCGACCGGTTGGCCTGGGACCTCGGCGATCCCGCCGGCGAAATGATCGCGGCCGATTTCCACAACCTGGGAGCCGGATTGCCGCTGCTCGCCGACGACATCAGCGATTTCCACCCGATGAAGGGCCCCATGACCACTCAGACTCTTCAGGACATCATCGGAAAAGAGCCGCACCACTGGCGAGGCGACCGGGAAGGTCTGGAAGCCTTCAACTCCTCCTTTTCCGGCCTCCTCGGCCGTCCCCAGGAACTCACGGAATCGCAGATCCAGGAATTCGAGGATTTCCTCGCCACCATCCACTTTCCGCCGAATCCCTTCCGGAATCTCGACAACTCATTGCCGGAACACCTGCCCCTCCCAGGACACTACGCGACGGGGCGCTTCGCCGCGAATGGGTCTCCGCTGCCTCCGGGGAACGCCCAGCGGGCCTTGACGGATCTCTACCGGCCCCTCAGCCGCGGCATCGACCGGCAGGTGTTTGCCTGCGTTACCTGCCACACACTGCCCACGGGCCTCGGCACAAACACCCAAATCTCGTTGTCCGGTTTCGTTCCCGTGGAAACCGGACCGAACGGAGAACTCCATCACGCGCTGGTCTCCGTCGATGGTTCGACTCAGAAAGGCATCAAGATCGCCCAGCTCCGCAACCTCTATGACAAGGTTGGCTTCGAGATGACCCAATCGCGGAGCCTGGCCGGCTTCGGGTTCCTTCACGACGGCAGCGTCGACTCGCTCTCTCGCTTTATTTCGGAGGAGGCTTTCGACGTCACCAGCGATCAGGAAATCGCAGATCTCGTTGCCCTCATGCTGGCCTTCTCCGGGTCGGATTACGGCGACCGAGTCGAAGGCTTCGAGCCGCCGGGAACTTCCAGCCTCGACGCTCACGCCGCCGTGGGCCGTCAAGTCACTCTTGACGAGGGTTCGCCAGACGAAGACCGCGATCTGGTCGAAACTCTCATCCGCCTCGCAGCACAAGACGAGATCGATCTCGTCGTCCGGGCATCGCCCGGCTCCGTCCCGCGCGCCTGGCTTTACGAACATCAGGATCTCTTTCAATCGGATCGGGCTCTGGAAACAGCTACGACCGCCGAGATCCTCGCACTCGCGGAAAACGGCGAGCCGGTCACTTTCACCGCCGTCCCGGGGGGTGTCGGACGGCGGGCCGCACTCGACCGGGACCGCGACGGACTGTTCGACGGCGACGAAGCCCGGAACCTCTCGACCAATCCGGACGATCCTTGGAATCCCTTCGATCCCGCTGTTTCCGATTCCACCGGCGACAACGGCAGTCTTGAGCCGGACGGGATTCCAGACGGGGAAAACGATTTCGACGGCGACGGAGTATCCAACGCTGCCGAGTTCGCCGCCGGAACGAATCCTGCCGGCCAGTTCGCGCCTCCCAATCAGCCTGTCTGGCTCCTCATCGTCCGCGAAGCCGGCTCCGGTGAAGTCCATCTCTCCTGGGACGCCAGACCGGGCGCCGTTTACCGGGTTCATTACAGTTCCGATCTTCTCATCTGGAGTGATTCACCCTCGGGACCGCAGCAGGCCGGCCCGGCCGAGACGCGGATGCACTGGACAGACTCCGGGCCCCCCGCGACGGATCCGCATCCGGCGGACGCGATGGA
Organism: Verrucomicrobiales bacterium; assembly: GCA_041749135.1. Lineage (GTDB taxonomy): Bacteria > Verrucomicrobiota > Verrucomicrobiia > Verrucomicrobiales > DEV007 > DATKCT01. Next base: position 3,066 of record JBGTBW010000076.1, on the reverse strand, counting down.
ACGTTACTACCGGGTCCTGGAAATCGGGGGAGGCTCCCCGTAGCGGAAGCGGCGCCGCTTCCGGCGGCCGGGCCGCGAGGCGGCCTAACGCGCCGCGAGAGGATGGACCGTCCAAGGCTCTGCCAGATCCCTCACGCTATCCTGGAGGGGCGGGCTCCCACAGGCCCTGTCTCACCATGGGTCTGCATCCCGGGACCAGGCCGTCACGGAGGCCGGCCCTCCAGATAAGGCTCTACCAGATCCCTCACGCTATCCTGGAGGGGCGGGCTCCCGCACGCCCTGTCATTCCATGGATCTCCATCCCGGGATCAGGCCGTCACGGAGGCCGGCCCTCCAGGTTCAGAACTCCTGATCTGGCAAGCGGATACAAGGAGAGATGAAGGAATGAAGGGAAGCCGACGGCCCCTGGACTGTGGTGAGCATCGCCATGCGTGGGGAAGCTTGTAGAGTGCGCCAGACCTCTGGGGTTTTGGATGGGGACGCGGAGTCTCTGGGAGACCGAGGCGGGGTTGGGATTGACGGGGGCGGGGTTCTGTGCGCGCCCGAAAGCGGCGATTCTCGCCGCAGTCCAAGGGCGGCGGACGGGCACTCCTGCCCGCGAACTTTCTCGTTCGCATTTCTCACACTTTTGCTACCGCGGCGCGCTGCGCCTCATGGCGACTGCGTTGCGCTTGCCTCAGGCTTGAACAGGGTGTACTCACCCAGCTCTGCGCCCTCGGCTGCGCGGCCTTGGCAGTAAGGGGTTCGCAGCGCCTCGCGACGAAACAGTATGAGAAATCCGGACTAGGGTTTGTCGATGGAGGGAACGGGAGAATCCGTGGAGAAAATTCGGATATTCATCAGTTCGCCCGGCGATGTCGGGCAGGAGCGCAAGATCGCGAGCGAGGTGATCGATCGGCTGGGGGCGGAGTTCGGTGATGCGGTCGAGCTGGAGGCCTATTACTGGGAGTACGAGCCGATGATTATCAATCGGGATTACCAGGAGCAGATCCCGCCGCCCTCGACCTTCGATATTTGCATCTGCATCCTCTGGTCCCGGCTCGGGTCCCGGCTGGGATCGCGATACCGGATCCCGCCGGACAACCGGGTGGCGCAGTCCGGGACCGAATACGAGTTCGCCGATGCCACGAAGGCCTGGGAGAAGCGTGGCACGCCGGAGATACTCGTTTGGGTCAACAAGACCATCCCCATGTTTCCCGCGGAGCCGAAGGCGGTGCGCGAGGAGCGAAACCGGCAGTACGATGCCCTCCAGGCCTTCCTTTCCGAGTGGACGCGCGACGACGAGGAGAATGCCTTCAAGGGCGCGGTGAATTCCTACCGGACGCGGGACGAGTTCGAGGAGATGCTGGAAATCAAGCTGCGCAAAGTGGTGCAGCGCCGGCTCGGTGAGCGGGCCGCCGTGCGCTCGCGGCGGCGGTGGGCGGGGAATCCTTACCGCGGTCTCCGGGTTTTCGATTACGAACACGCGCCGGTGTTTTTCGGGAGGACAGCGGCGGTCAGCGAGGTGTCGGACCGGGTTAAGCTGCGGCTCGAGACAGTGCGGCGCGAACTCGGGATGAGGTCGAAACGGGCCTCCGGTGAAGGGCCGGCGCCGGCGGAGGATGGTGGGGAAACTTTTTCCCGAGCCTTCGTCTTGGTCTTCGGGGCGAGCGGGATCGGGAAGAGTTCGCTGGTGCGCGCCGGAGTCATGCCGATGCTGGTGGAGGGCGGCCTTGTCGAGGGGATCGGCCTTTGGAGGCGGGCGGTGATGCGTCCCGGAGATGGGGCCGCCGGGCTGGACCTCGGGTTGGCGGCCGCGCTGGCGTGCCCGGAGGCGCTGCCCGAACTGTTTTCGGACGGGACGGACGTCGAGGAGGTTGCCGCCATGATCCGGAGGGAACCGCGGAGCATCGGGGGCCTGATCAAAGGGGCGCTCTCGGAGGGGGCGGGGCGCCTGTTGCGGGACGAGGAGGAACACCTCCGGGCGGCGATCGCGCGGGATCGGGCGGCGGGGCGGGCCGAGGATGCGGACTTGCTGGAGCGGCGGCTGCGGGAGCTGAGGCGCCCAGGGGCGTGCCTGCTGGTGGTCGTCGACCAACTTGAAGAACTTTTCACCGGCGAGTTTTCCCCTGAGGCGGTGGCCGGGTTTTTGGCTGCGGTCGATGCCCTAGCCGCGAGCGGCCGGGCCGTGGTGGTGGCGACATTACGGAGCGATTTTTTCTCCCGTTGTGCGGAGTGGCCCGGGCTGATGGCGCTGAAAGCGGGGGAGGGGACGGTCCACCTGATGTCCCCGCGCCGGCACGAGTTGGGGCAGATGATTCGGATGCCGGCGCAGGCGGCCGGGACGACATTTGAGGAGACTTTGGCAGAGGGAAAGCTGGACGAGCGGATCCTGGAAGCGGCGCTTGCCGATCCGGGGAGCCTCCCTCTCCTGGAGTTTTGTCTGGCGCGGCTTTACGAGATCCACGGGGAAGATGGGGTGCTGCGCCACGCAGAGTACGAGCGGCTCGGAGAGCTGAAAGGGGTGCTGACCCAGCGTGCTGAGGAAGTTTTCGGGGAACTCGGACCGGAGGCGCAGGGTGCATTGGACGGGGTGCTGCGGTCGCTGGCGATGCTGGGGGTGCAGCCGGAGGGCGAGCAGGCGGGGCGGGAAATCCCGGCGGTGGTATGCCGGCAGGTGGGGTATGAGGAGCTGACGGCGGCGGACGGTGCTAAAGAGCTGGTGAACGCATTTGTAGGGGCGCGGCTGTTCACCGCCGACACGGGCGCGGACGGACGGGCGGTGGTCGGTGTGAGCCACGAGTCTCTCGTGAGGGGCTGGGGGCGGGTGCGAGCGTGGCTCGGCCAAGACGAGAACCGGCAGTTTCTCCGGGTGCGGTCGCGGGTAGGCCAGCGGCTGATGCTCTGGGAGGAATCGCGTGGCGGCGGCGGTTCGGGGGATCCGGGGTTCCTCCTCCAGCCGGGGCGGGAACTCGGCGACGCCGAAGAGCAGGTCGCACTGCACGGTGAGGCCTTTGGCGAGGCGGAACGGGAATTTGTGAAAAGAAGCGGCGACGCGGCGCGGGAGCGGGATCGGCGGAAATCGCG
>JBGTBW010000075.1:0-23605 GCA_041749135.1 Verrucomicrobiales bacterium | reverse complement strand
TTCACCTTTTCCCAACTGGTCGAGAATGGGTTCGAACGTACTCCAGTCGATGATAGAATCCAGTCTGGCGAGCGGATCCCCCATTTCCTCGAGTTCTTGGAGACGATCAGACTTGTCGAAGAATCCCGGCTGTTTTGGTTGAACGTATCTGGCCATGACGAGGAAAAACTACGGAATTCTTGACTACAATGCAAGCCCAAATAGTGCTAAATCTAAGAGAAAGCTACCTTTGCCTAATTAGTTTTTAGAGGTGCCCGAATATCTCCGCCATGCCTGATCATTCTTTCAATCACTTCAGGCTCAGTCTGTAGACAACAAACCATTGCAAATACGGTGCTTCCATACTCCTCACGTCGGTTTAAATCAATGTTCTGTTCAAGAATATAATCGATAAACTCCTTCTTGTTTTGACGAACAGCCTCAAAGATCAAGAAGTTTCTAAATCCGTGCGTAGGCCTTTCAATATTGAGACCGCGTGCCACCAGCAGCTTCAAAACTTCTAAATGCCCGCTATTGAGGGCAAGTTTTGCTAATGCAGGTCTTTTGGATCCACCACTGGCATAGACGCTGCCGCCAGCGTCGAGAAACGCCTTAACCCCTTTTAGATCTCCAGCCTCACAGGCCTGAAAAACTGGATCCTGATCGTCGATTGTTTTGGATACTGCGGGAATACAATGGCCCGATCGCCGCAAATCGGTGTGATTGAAGTATTCCAACTGATCAGTAATCCAGTAAGTCTCTCGATCATCCAACATATCCCATTTCTCGATCATCTTCTGAAAAACTTTCTGAACCTCTTTTTGCTCCCGGTAAGAATGCAAATAATCAAGGCATCGAGTGAGTTCCGTTTCGCCGTTGTGGAACAAATACGGGCGAGAATTTCGAGTGCTAATAATCTGTTTAGTTCGTTTTAGGATTACAGAAATGACCGATTCATTCCCATATTTCAAAAGATAATCAACAGACTGGGGTTTATCACGGAACTTAGGTTCATCCAGACACTGGATGTAAAACTCGAGTCCTCGCTCCTTGAGAGTAGAAGCAACAGTTGAAAAGCTATAACCGCGTACATCCGCGTCAGAATGAGAAGAGAGCTGTTTTAATTTTTCAATTACTTCTGCAGGTGCAGGTGTATTGATCAGCCTCAATGCAGCTAGAAGAAGTTTTTTATTCGTGTGGGGAGAAAGCAATTCTGACAGGCTTGCTAAGTCATCTGGTTTTTTACCACTCGAAGCAATAAGCTTTCGCGCTTTTGCCTTCTCCTTCTCCCACCAATCAAGCTCTAGGTCATCGCTCATGTAGGAGCCTCGGGTCACATCTCGACAATTGAGAAATCTTTTGCTTTGTGGTTCAGTGGCGGACGTGGCGCGTCCATAGCGCATCCCGATTCCGGGAGGACGCTATCACCTGACGGCTCGCGGAAATGAGCGTCGCGACATCCTTCGCGACGAGAGTGTGACCGCGAGCATTTCCTGGACTTGCCCGAAACGCTTCGGGGTCCTCCTGCACGCCTATGTCCTGATGCGCTGCCATTTTCATTTCCTCCTGGAGACCCCGGAGGCGAACCTCAGCCGGAGCGCTCAGTGGTCGAATCAGTAGGAATTCGCGGGAACAACCCGGGTTGCGCCGTTTGGGCCGGGGTGTGGGCTGGGAGCGGATCGTGCGGGTGGTCGAATCGATCAAGGGCGAAGAGTGGGAGAGTTTCGGGATCGGCACGGGGATTGGAGGCGGGATGTGGCGTTTTGGCTTGGGCGACGGGAAGGGAGGCTGACTTTGGCGGAGTTGGCGGAGTTGGCGGAGTTGGCCGGGGGACTGGACTACACTGCGGAGGGCGCGGCAGTAAGCCGGTTGGGGAAGCGGCTGAGGGCCAATAAGATGCTCTCGCGGATCGCCGCAGTCCCCGTAGCTGCATTCGCAAGAATGCAGACTGCCCGCCAGGCTTTCGGAACTTCACGAGTTCCGCTACACCAGTAACCCTCAAGGTCCCCATTCCTTCCCGGTTCCCTGATCGGCGGCTCATGACAATTCCCTGAGATTAGGAGTGCAGCGTCTATCGTTTGGTCCGGGCTGTCTTCTTCTTCGACGCGGATTTGGCTTTTTTTGCCGGCTTGGGAGCCACTTTGGCTTTTGTGGTTTTGGAGGACAAGCGCCCGAACGAAGTCTCTGCGTCGAGCTGGGCGTCATTGCCAAGGATGTCAGGAGTTTGGGTGTAGCCGAGGAGGAGGAGTTTTTCGCTGGCGGCTTGGTGAAGTTGGCGGAAGGAGCCGCGGCCGGAGCCGGTGCGGGTGGTGTCGCGCAGGGCGAGGGTCATGGCGTAGGTGTAGGCTCCGTAATTGACGGAGCCGTGGACGTACTCACAGGCTTTCTCGGTCTCGCGGCAGGCCATGAAGACCATGGGGAGGTAGGGGCCGATGATGTCGGCTTTGCCCTGCACTTTCTTGAGTTCCTTCGTGATAGAGTCGTATTTGTTGTGCGGGATGTCGCGCAAGGGCGTGGCCCGGCCGATTCGGCGAGTGTCGCCATTCGCGCCGTAGTAGAGGGCGAACTCGTGATCCAGTTCCTCCTGGGATTTGTGGCGCGGGTTCTCGCGGTTGTATTCGGCGGCGGCGGGCAGGAAGTTGGCGTTGAGGCCTTTCTTGCCGGCCAGGCCGTCCTGTTCCCACATTTGAACTTGGACGTTCCAGCGTTTGTACTCATGCTCCACGTCGGAGGGGCCGACGAAGGAGCGCACGGCAGGGCCGCCGTCGCGGGTGATGCCTCCGGAGTGGCAGCAGTCGAGGAAGATGAGGAAGTGGACCTCTTTCGGAAGGTAGGCGTAAAGGTCTTGGAAGTCGCGGTCGCGCAGGCCGGTGGTCTGGGTGAAGTCGTATTCGTAGGTGACGAGGATCTCCTCCATTTCGTCGGCGAATCCTGCGGCGTCATAGGAGGCGAGGCGGTGCCCGTGGCCGCTGAAGGAGAAGAAGCGGTGGTCGCCGGGCTGCGCGTCATCGAGCAGCCAGCTCAACTGGACGATGAGGGCATCCTTGGTGGCGCGGCGGTTGTGCAGCATGCGGATGGCCTTGGGATCGAAGCCGCATTCCTGAAGCACGGAGCTGAGCTGGAAAGTGTCATTGACGCATCCTTTGAGCGGCGGAACCTCGGAGCTTTCGTAGTCGTCGATTCCGATGAGGAGGGCACGGTGCCGGGTGCGGGTGGGGCGGTCCCTTTTGTCCGCGGCCCGGGTCAACCTGCTGAGGCTGATGTCGCGGTTGAGAATAGCCGGGGTGGTGAGGTTGTCCTGAATGACGCGCCAGACCTGGTTGGCGGTGACGGACTGGCTGAGGTAGGCCGCTCCATCGTGACCATCGGGATGCTCCACCTTGAGATTGGTGAAGTTGGGCGCCTTAATGTGTTCGAGCGACTTGACGAAAACCTTGTCGCCGGGGTTGTAGAGATTGAACCAGTGCTTCGCCTGCACTGGGAGCTGGCGTCCTCCATATTCCTGGCGCAGGACGGGGTGGCCGATCTGGGCGCCGATGGTGACGTAGAAGCGGTTTTTCATCAGGTCCGGCTCTTCGAACATGCAGGCATCGTAGGTGATCAGACCGCCATAGCTGTGGGCGATGACGACGTCCGGATCTTTGCTTTCGATCTGCTTGACGACATGCTTCCGGAGGGCAGCCCGCATTTTGTCGTCGTAGGCCCAAACCGCCACTTGGCGGGCTTTCCATTTGATTTCCTCAGGGATGGGGATGCCGAACAAATCGCGTTCCCGGCCGAAGAGTCCGCCGATTTCCGTGGCGACCCAGCTTTTCAGCAGACTGCCGACGACTTGCAGGTATTCCACCGCATTCAGGTTTTCATGATCCTTCACCAAATCCTCATAATAGAGGATCCCAGGATCCTTGTCCGTGCCGCCCGGTTTGCCATCCTTTCCGAGAGGATCAAGGAAGTCGAAAGTGAACCCGGCGTTCTTGCAGGAGTTCCTGATGGCTGAGGACCAGGAATTCACCCAGGTAGTCAACGCTTCTTTCTCTTCGTGGAAGCCAATGCCGTGAACGAACATGATTTTCATAGCAGGTAACTGAGGCGGAGTATGAGACTGAGGAAATCTGAACGGCGAAACCTCACCTTCGAGTCGATCTTTACGGCGCATTCATTTCGCCAGGGATGACGCTCTATTGCTGAGCGTCGTATAAACACTTGGAAAGCTTGAAGAGTTCGACGCCCGGCCCGGCCAGACCGCCGCCGGGACCGCGGTCGACAAGTTCGGTTCCAATATCGATGGCCAGACCGACCTTCCCCAACGGGATGCCCCCTTTGCCTTCCAGCTCGTTTTGCAAGTCCTCCACGAGACCGCCGCCTGGGAGGAGCTGGAGCCCGCAGTTATTCGGCGCGGGTTGGGCTGGGGCCAGGTTGACGACGGCGTTGGTCACCCCTTCCCAGAGTTCAGCTACGCAGGCGGCGAAAGCGCAAAACTGGGCGGGGCGGGCAAGGGCGGCCACGAGGGAGGCGTATTCGATGGCCGCGAGGGTTCCCTGAGGGTCGTAGTAGGAGAGCGGGTTGTTGTTGGCGTAACGGTAGAGATTAAAATCACCGCCGGCAAAACGGATCGGATCCTCTTGTAGAAACCGGCCGGCGGCGGGGTCATAAAAGCGCCTGCCGTTCTCATAAAGGCCGAGCTGTGGCAGCCAGGTCCGGCCAGCGTGACGGATTGCGCCGAAGCCCTCTGGCGCCTCTCCCTGCGGATTGCCAAACGCGTCGTAGTCGAGCCATCCTAACAAAGCTCCTTCATCGTCCAGCACCCCGCGGACGCTGCCCACTTGGTCTTTGAGAAACCAGCGCGTTCCTTCCCCCTCGCGCCACACCCCTTGCAAGTCGCCGGCCCGGTCGAGCGCGTAGAAAAACGATGCCGAAAGACTTGCGGAGCCGTCGCGGAACTCAGCCACCGGCGTTAGCCGGTCGTGGAGCACCCATGCGGTCTCGCCATCGATGGTGCGACGGATCATGCGGTCGAGGAAATCGTAATCGAACTCGCAGACCGAACTCGGGGCGGCCCCTTCCGCCGGGCGGACCGCGGCGCGATGCAGGCGATTGCGGTGGTCGTATTCGAAATCCGTGATCTCGCCCGTCCCGGTGTTTACCCGGCGCGCGACATTGCCCGCCGCGTCGTAGGTGAAAGCCCATTCCCCGGCGGAAGTGATCCGGTTCCCGGTCTCGACTTCAGCCGCACTTGCCCACCGGTGAGAGCCGGTGCGGTTGCCGGCCAGGTCGTAAGCATAGGACTCGTCTGGGTAGGCGGAGTGGGCGGCAGTGAGGAGTTGGCCCGCGGCATCGTAGGTGTAGTCGACGGCGTCAGCGCCCTGTTCGATCCGGGAAATTTGGCCTTCGGCATCGCGGGTGAAAGCGAGCGCAGCCGAGGGGTGGACGGGGAGAGCATCGCCTCCGAGGTGCCGGATGGCTTCGGCCCGGTTGGTGAGATCAAAATCGATCTCGGTGCGTGAAAACGGCGCGTCCCCCAACTGGGGCAGCTTCCTGTCGAACCTCTGCATATCTGTGACCATCCCGTCAGCCTGACGGCGGAGTTGGACGTGGCCGGCTTCCGCCTCCGGGTGTTCCCAGGAATAGAATTGCGCGTGTTTCCCGTGGTAGGCGGCGCGCAGGTCCACCGTCGGTGAGAAGGGCGACACCCGCACCGTCACCTGGGCTGGACCGGGCATGGTTTCGCGGCTGCTCCAGTTGTAGGCGATGATGAACGTGGTCTGGCCCGGGTAAGTAACGCTCCAGGAAACCGGCCTGGGCAGAACCCCGCCGACCGTCCAGGTAGCCTCGCCGTCGGCAACCGTCCTCAGACTCCCGTTCACCCAGGTGAAAACAATCTCCCGCACGATCTCGCCCGCATTGTCGTGCCAGCGTTCCGCGGTTCTTTGCCGGTTGGCGTCATAGGCGAACGTCCGGCGTTTGCCGTTGCGATCGACCGACTCGACGACGTTTCCGACGGCATCGTAGGCGAAGGATTCGCTCGCACCGGCTGGGTCGGTTACACGGATGAGGCGGTCGAGCGCATCGTAGGTGCAGAGGAAGGCGTTGCCGAGAGGATCTGTCAGTGAAGCCAGGTTTCGCTCCGGATCATAACCGGGGGTCAAGACGCCGCCGCCGGGAAAAGTGATCTGTTCAAGCAGCTCATCGCTGGCCAGCCGGTAGCGGGTCTGTGCGCCAAGCCGGTTGGTGGCGAGGAAGTCCCCATCGGGTTGGCGGGCGACCTCGCGGGTGCGCCCTAGCGGATCGGTTTGCCTGAGCGGCAACCCCGCAGCGTTGAACTGGAACATCCAGGTTTCGCCGCGCGGCCCTGTCGCCGAGGTCAGATTCCCGGTGCGGTCGTAGGTCAGGCCGAAATCAAACCCGTTTGCGTCGCGCACCCGCTTGGGGAACCCCGTAGTAAGGTCGTAATCCAACCACGTGTCAAATCCGGCCTCGTTCGTGCTCTGCACCATCCGGCCTTCCGCGGAGTACTGAAACGATGCGGACTGCCCGAACGGCGGAACCCATTCGACAATGTTGCCGCGCTCGTCGTAGGAGAAATTCCATTCGAAGTTGCGATACTCGGACCGGCGGAGCACGCGCCCATCTTCGTCGTAAGCCGCTGTGAACTCGCCTCCCAGGGTAAGGGGCGGCTGTTGGCGAATGAGGTTCCCTCGATTGTCATAGGTGTTGCGCGTGACATTCCCGAGGGCATCGGTTTCGCGGGTCGCCAGGTCGGGGTTTTCCGGGTCGCCATACTCGTAGAGGGTGATCCCCCCTAACGGATCCTCACTTCGCAGGATGTTTCCGCGGACATCGTAGGTGAGTTGGGTGACGTTGCCCCGCCGGTCGGTGACTGACCCGCTGAAGGAACCCGGCTCCCACATGGTTTCCACGCGGTTACCCCGTTCATCGATGACCGCGACGAGTCGTCCGTCGGCGTCGTACTCGTAGGCCGTTCCGATGCGTCCCAGCGGATCGATCACTTCCCTGAGGTAGTGCGGGGGCGTCTCATGGTAGGTATGGCGCGTCACCAGGCCGTCGGGGTCCGTGACCTCAGCCAGATCGCCCGCGGCATCGTAGTCATAGCGCCAGGTGCGGCCTTCCGGGCCGGTCACAGCGATGATCCTTCCCGCGGGATCGCGCCCGAAGAGCAACTCCAATCCGGAAGAGTGGCGGATCGCGTCCGAGGAGACCACGAGCCGTTGTCCGGCCGGGTCTTCCGCCTCCAATAAACCGTCGTCTTCGTGGTAAACGTAACGCCGCTGATCGGGGGTCACCAGGACGTAGCGGTCAGGGTTCCACGGAAACCCTAAGAGGAACAACCGCGCCGCGCCGCTCGCATCGACGGTGAGGAAGCCCTGGTCGCCTTCGGGGATTTCCAGGCGCTCGTAGACTCCGGGATCAGGGTCGAAGACCGCTCGGTAGACCGCTCCGAGGAACGATGCTCCGGCAAGTTCGGCACGGAACGTGAAGCCGGCCCGCCCGCCGTGCGGTGAGGTCACATACACCCGCGTGCCAACCCGGAACGGGGTGGCGCCAAAGAGATTTGAGCCAGTGTCAGGGACGGTCTCCCTGATGTCTGCGTCGGCCAACGCCAGGCTCCACCCGAACCCGAAGTCGCCGCTGCGCCCGGCGTCGAAGCTGTCGTAGATCCGCCGCAGCTCGAGGGGAAACCCCGCCAGCTCGATCCGCAGGTCGGTGAACTCGCGGCGCAAGCGCCCCAGTTTGGCCTCGCCGGCGACCTCGAGGGCCAGTGCTTCGACCCTCCCCATCCCGATGTCGTTCCACGCCGCCACACGGAGGATGTAAGACCCGTTCGGGACCCGGGTGGCGTCGAACTCCGCGATGACGCCGTCCTCGACTGGCGTGTCACCGGAGGCGAATCGGACCCATCCTGCGTCATTCCCTCCGAGGTGGTTCGGGTCAACCGATGCCGCCGGTGCGTACTCGGCGTACCACTCGCGCAGGAGGCGATCACTCAGGATGCTGCCGCGGATCTCCTGGACCATGGAGACCACCGCACCATCGGAAGGGTCGTCGAGGAGCACCACCGGGCGCAACGCCGACTCGTCCACCCCCTTGGCGATGACCTGGCCAGTGTAGACGGTGGGGCCGCCGCCGCTTGGCCGCCCGGAGGCTCTCAAAAAATAGATCCCGTCCGCCAAACTGCTGCCTGGGAAGACACCCATCGGCTCGCTGTGGAGAAACCCGGCGCCGCTGCCCAGCTCGACATAGTCAGGATCCACCGCTGCCAAGGCATACGGATCGATCGCATCGACCAGGGCGTATTCGAGCGTCCAATCCAACGGCGCCGGGCCCGAAACCAACCCGATGACCTGGGAATCACCCTCAATCACCGCCCCGGCGGCCGGCGCTGCGATTCGCACTGTGACGCCACCGTCCGCTGCCGCCTCCGGACCGAGCGCCGTGGGGTCAAACGGCAAGGTCCCGTCGCTGTGCAGCACGTAGAGTTCCCACCGGCGAGTGGTCGATTGGCCTCCAGTATCCGTCGCCTCGGCCTCAAATACAGCCAGCCCAGGGAAGGCCGGGATGAACTCGGCCGTCAATTCCGCATCGAGCGCGCGAACCTGTCCATTGACAGTCAGGGAAACGCCCGCCACGCCCACATCGTCCGTTGCGCTGATCTGAACAGTCGCGCTTTGCCCGGCCCGGATCCCACCACCCGGCTCCGCCGTCACCTCGAGGAACACCTGGGGCGGGTCATCACGGAAGAGCTGGCCGAAATCAATGCCCTCGACGGTCTCGGTCGCCGTGATGACGACCTCGTAAGCGCCGGCGCGCGGCGGGGCAATATTGATCGCTTCGAACCCGACCAGATCGAAGCCTGGTATCGAACCCGCGTTGCTGAGGGAACGGAGGCGGATAAATTGGATAGGCCCGGAGATCCCATAGTCGCCGAGGTCGATGCCCAGAGCCCCCGATGGTTCCTCGATCACCCCCAATACCTCCAGGTTTTCGGCCGTTGGGCCATCTGGAGGGGGAAAAGAATGGCATTCAAGCCCTTCCACGGATCGGCCATCCGCCCGTAGGGCACTTCCAGCGCACCGGCGTCGGAATGGACATATTCGACGACCTCATCGGCGAGCCCATCGTGCGCTGGAGAAACGCCGCCGCCGGGGAGGGTCTGCAGCGTGGCAGGAGGAAGATTTTGGCGTAGGTGATAGAGCCCTGGCCGAAGATAGGTGAAGGCATACCGGCCGTCCGCACCGGTCGTGACGGTTGGTTCGTCAATCCCGAGTTCTCCGTCGAAGTTCAGATCCAGGAAAACGACCGCACCCTCGACCGGAGATCCGTCTGAGAGGTCGCCGTCGCCGTCCGGATCGTTGAATACCACGCCGATCACGGAACCCCCGGGCTCATCGGGCGTCAGCGGGTCGGTGAATGTGCGAAACACCTCGACCCCGTCCTCCAGCCCGTCCCCATCCGTATCCGCATTCGTGGGGTCAGTGCCAAGAAAGAGCAACTCTTCTAAGTCCGATAAGCCGTCGCCGTCCGCGTCGCCAGGCTCCAGGACCTCGAGCCGGAAGAACGCTTCTTCCGCATCCAATGAAACGGTCGCTTCCAAGCGGGCGCCGTCGCCCGCGAAGGTTGCTCCAAGGGATAGCCAGTCATCCAGCGAAGCCGAGGTTCCCACCCGGTAGACCGCGCCCGCAGCGCTTTCCCACTGCAGCGCCGCTTCTCCCTCTGATATCGCAAACTCGGCGCGCAGGAACGAAGCCCCGTCGAACGGGGAGGTGCCCGCGGCGTACTCCGAGAGCGCAGGAAACCCGTCGCCGTCATGGTCGAGCCACCAGTCGTAGGGACCGAGCCCGTGGACTCGCAGCCAGTAGTCTCCCGGGGCTCCCCCGCTCTGCCCTGCCGCCGGGTGGACCCCCAGCAACACGGCTGCCGCAGCCAACACCCGGCAAGCACTCGCAATTCCCTCCTTAGCAGTCATGTCGTATCCAGAAATACCCTTCCCGCGCGCCCGATGCCAACATAAAATTCCCAGGCATGTTCGTGCTGTCCTGTTAGTTTCTCCCATGCAACATACCTCCGCACCGCATTCCGCGCCCTTTCTGCAAAGCCGCATCCGCAATTTCCGGTTGAACTGTGGTGCTGATAGGGTGTTGCGGAAAGCGCCAGAGGACCGGCGCACTTCCGGAGGGTTCCTGTGATCGCGGAGCGTCTTGGAGTGCGGTAGTCCCCTCTACCGCTTTCCTCCCGGGGCGCACAAGCAGGATGAAACCTCCGGCGGACAGCCTGCATTCTTGCGAATGCAGTTGCGGGGAGGGCGCTCCGCGCCGGGAGAGAGCGGCGATGCTCGCCGCAGTCCAAGGGCCTCCGGCTTCCCTTCATTCCTCCATCTCCTTGTATCCGCTTGCCAGATCAGGAGTTGTGAACCTGGAGGGCCGGCCTCCGTGACGGCCTGGTCCCGGGATGGAGACCCATGGTGAGGCAGGGCGTGCGGGAGCCCGCCCCTCCAGGATAGGGTGACCAATCTGTCAGACAAGACCTGGAGGGCCGGCCTCCGTGAGGGCCTGGTCCCGGGATGGAGACCCATGGTGAGACAGGGCGTGCGGGAGCCCGCCCCTCCACAATCCCCAGCCGCAAGTGCTTGAGAATGAGAAGCCTTGAGGGTCACTGGTGTAGCGGAGCATGTAAGAATTATCCGCTTGCGGCCTAGAACCATTCCCTCCAGAGTCCCGGCCATGTGGAAGACCTTTACCCGGGGTGTGATGGCCCTTGCCGGCTTGGCCCTCGTGTCGTGTGCGACGACCATCGATATGCCGAAGGGTTCGAGTAAGGGATACGCCTCCGCCCGCCTCATTCAGAGAGATCCGAATCGGCCGCTAAGCGCGGACGCCACCGAGCGCCAAGTCCACCGTTTCCTTCAGCAGTCAATCGGGAGACGATTCGCGGCGGAGGGACTGGCCTTCGGCAAGGCCGATGCGCAACTCGTCGTTGCCTATCTTGTGCTCTATCAGCAGCCGGGGATGACCGCGCGTTACGATGAATACTTCGGCTACGGACGCTCCGCAGACGAGATCTCCGACCTGGCTCACGACCGCGGGGCGGTCAATAACACGCGACCGGATTACTTTGAACGGGGCGGCGTCATTATCGATGTCATTGACGCCCGCACCAATGAGCTGGTGTATCGGAACTACGCGACGGGCGACGTTGTCCGCGGTGCTTCGGAGGCCACGCGCGCGGCGCGGATCGACGCGGCGGTGGGGCAGGCCTTGGCTCCGTTTTTTGGCCAGAACTGAAATCGCGTTTCTGCGCCCACCCCGAGGTTGGTCCACACAATCAACCGAATGGTATCGTCGGGAAAGGTTGCTCCACTTCCGTCGGCGCGCATGTTGGCGAGCGAAATAGCCAGCTCGCGGCTGTTCGAATTGACGAATGCGTCAAGAAGCGCATGGCCGCCCCCGAAGAACTCGCCCGTCAGTCCGACGCCATCATTAAACAGCCCTGTAGCTTGACTGAATCCGAAGTCATTCTGCCAGCTCACCTCCGCTCCCACCAAGCCGAGGCTCAGAATGTCGAAGCCGGTGGCGGCGTTCTCGTCCACATCGATCGAGACGAAGGTTCCCAGCGACAAGTCGTTCGCGAAGGTGTTCCGGATATAGAGGTAATGGTCGTCATTGGCAATCTGCGTAGTGGCAATATCGGGGCCACCGGAATTGTCGCCGCCGTCGGAATCGAGGACGGGAACGCCAGTCCAATCCAGGAAATCGCCGTCGATTGTGATCGTCGTGTAGCAAGAGGAAAGCGGAGCTTCGGCCGGCTGTTGCCTGTCCTTGAGACTGGTCTGAGACAAAGCCCGGCGCCGCCGTCTGTTTGGAGCGGTTCTTCGAAAAATAAGTTCGCACTCTTGCTTTTCCGGAGACCCTTAGCTGCCATCGATCCCTATGAACAACTCGAAGAATCCCCGTCCTGAAACAGCAGTTCAAAGCCGCTATGCCGCCGCCGCGGCAGCGCCTGAAGCTGCGCTCTGCTGCCCGGTGGAATATGACCGCCGTTACCTGGAGATCATCCCGCAGGAAGTCATAGAGAAGGATTACGGCTGCGGTGATCCGTCGCGCCATTTGAAAGCGGGGGAGATCGTCCTCGATCTCGGCAGCGGCACGGGCAAGATCTGTTTCATCGCTGCGCAGGTTGTCGGGCCAACAGGACGCGTCATCGGCGTGGACATGACCGACGACATGCTTGAGGTCGCCCGGCGCAACGCTCCCACAATCGCCGAACGGCTCGGCTATGCCAACGTCGAGTTTCGCAAGGGCCGCATCCAGGATCTCGCCCTCGACCTCGAAATCCTGGACGGGGAGTTGAAGAAGCATCCCATAGCCGACGCGAACACATTTCTGCGTGCGCAGGAGCTGGCGGCGGATTTGCGCATCAAACACCCGCTCGTCGAAACGGAGTCCGTGGACGTGGTCGTCTCCAACTGCGTGCTCAATCTCGTTCAACCACAGGACAAGCGGCTGTTGTTCCAAGAGATCTTCCGCGTGCTCAAGAAAGGCGGGCGGGCCGTGATTTCGGACATCGTGAGCGACGAAGACGTGCCGGAGGCCCTGCAACACGACCCGGCGTTGTGGAGCGGCTGCATCAGCGGCGCTTTTCGCGACGATCTGTTTCTGAAAGCCTTCGAGGACGCGGGCTTCTACGGCATCCGCCTGCTGAAACGCGAAGAAATGCCGTGGCAGACCGTGGAGGGCATCGAGTTCCATTCCGTCACCGTCGAAGCTTTCAAGGGCAAGCAAGGCGAGTGCTGGGAATTGAATCAGGCTGTCATCTATCGCGGTCCCTTTCGCGAAGTGTTGGACGACGACGGCCATCGGCTGCGGCGCGGCGAGCGCGTGGCCGTGTGCGACAAGACGTTCAACCTCTATCGCAAAGCTCCTTATGCCGGGCACTTCGAGTCCATCGAACCCCGCGAGCCGGTGAAACCGGAGGAAGCGAAACCGTTCACCTGCGCCCCAGCACAACTGCGCCATCCGCATGAGACGAAGGGCGTGGGACCCGGCGCTGCCGCCGCATCGAGTCAATGCCGCGACGGAGGAGCGTGCTGCTGATCGACTGCGACTTTGACAGAACTCGTGAGAGTTCATTCCTCCATCAGCGCCGGTTCTCGGCGCGAATCTTCGCGATCATTTCGAGAGCCTGCCGGCTGGAGTCTGACCCGGGGTCTAACTGAAGAGCTCGCCGAAAATGCTGCTCGGCTTCGTCGAGGTTTCCATAGCTGGCCAAGAGAATGCCGTAGTCGTGATGGATCGCGGAGGACGCCGGCGCGAAGCGGAGCGCCTTCTCGAAAAAGAAGGCGGCTTCGTCGCCTTGTTCCTGGTCGCGGTAGCGTCGAGCCAGCACGTGGTAGCGCGCCGCGAGTTCGCGGATCAGCGTTTCCTGTTTCTCCCCGCTCGCCTGCGTGGCCGCAAGATGAAGGTAGGCGGCGGCATCCTCCGGAAAATCTTTCTGAAAGCTGCGCGCAAGGTTCTCCGCCACATAGGCCCGGCTCACGGGACGGGTGAACCAGCGGCCAGCCAAGAGCGGGGCGAGGTGATGCAGCGTCTCGTCCGTCGCGTTGAGGAGGTCTTTGGCGTCGGCGAGCAGCATTTCAATATCAGGAGGGCCGCGATAGATGGCCAGCAGGTGATTGGCCGGATCGAGCAGCAAGGACAGGGGAACCGATGCAGGGCGTCTTCGGTCGAAAAGCGCCGCCTCGAGGAGATGAAGCCGGTCCAAGGCAACGGCCTCGACAAAACCCCAGGCGAACGGAAAACCCAAGCGGTCCATCAGCTCGTAGGCCGGTTGGGTGTTCTCCACCTTGCCGTCGACATGAAGGCCATCGACCGACAGGGCCAGAACGTCGAGTCCGGCCGCGCGCAGGGCGTCCGCCGACTTGGTTAGGAGCAGCAACTCGGACTGGCAATAGGCGCAAGACTCCGACCAAAGAACGAGCAGGCGCCCCCGCGGAGCGCTCCCGAGAGTCTGGCGCGCCCCCGCGGCGTCAAGGTAGGCAAACGAAGGAAAGAGAGGAACCCGCGCCGGAAGAAGGATCCGCGCCGCACCGGTGGGTTCAGCCGGCAGGGAGGCAGTCTGTTCAAGTGCTGGGAGCACCGGCGCCGTTCGCTTCGTTCCTTGATCGGCGAGAATCCCCTTTCCCGCGCCCTCTTTCAGCAGATAGCGCTTGCCCGGCTCGATCCCGGCGAAGCGCTCCCGCTTTCCTCCGGGCCAGAGCACGCGCACTTCGGCGATCGCCCGGCTCTGTCCGAGACCGAAGTGGAGCCAGGTGCTCGACTGCGAAAGGAAGAGATCCCCAGCCCGGACCGACTTGACGTAGCGCGCCGCTTGCGGAGCAGGCTCGGACCTTTCGGGAACGACTTCGACGACAGCCCCGATGGCGTCACGGTTTCCGATGGTGCTTTGCAGTTTGAGGGCGACGAAGGCGTGGGCGGGGTCTGCGGGCGTTTGATTCAGGAGGAGCCGGAGCCTGGGCGCGCTTCGGTTTCGGAACCACAGATCGAGATCGCCGTCGTGGTCCCAATCAACCAAACCCAAGGCGCGACCGTCGTCCTTGAAATCGAGTCCGCTGATGGTGGAGATCCCGGCGAAACGGCCTGACCCGGTATTGAGATAGCAGTTATTGCGCTCGCGACCGCTCCAGGAGTGACCTTCCGTTACGCGTTGGATCAGTTCCGCCCAGGCCGCGGTGTAGCCATCGACTGCGTTTTTGCTGGAAGAGTCTTGAGGAGCAGGCGACACGACCTGCCGCCAGAAGAAGCTTCAGAGATCGCTGTCGCGCGTGTTTGTCAGGTAGCCATTGGCGATGACGATGTCTTCCCAGCCGTCGTTGTTGACATCAGCGAACGCCGAACTCCAGGCCCAGCGTCCCATGGCGACCCCGGCGAGGTCGCTCAGGTCGGCGAATCGCCCGGTTTCAGGGATCGCTTGGAATAGCGAGTTGCCTCGGGCCATCCGGCGGATGCCCGCGAGGTTCTCGGCCGCGAGCCCGTTGGCGAACTGGCGCTGATAAGCGACGCGATTCCCCGCCGCCGAAAACATGTTTCCCACGTAAAGATCCATGTGCCCGTCGCGGTTCGGATCTCCCCAGGCAACCGACATTCCCGCGGCCATGTCTTCGACGCCTGCCTCGGCGGCTGTGTCGATGAAACGGCGCGCGCCGTCCGGGGTGATGTCGTTGCGATAGAGATTGTTGCGACCAAAATCATTGGCGACGTAGAGATCGGGGTCGCCGTCCTGATCGTAGTCCTCCCAGGAGGCGGCGAAACTCCAGCGATTGTTGTTCTCAGCGAGACCGGCTTCCTCCGTGACATCGCGGAACTGAAAGCCGCCGAGGTTCTCCAGCAGGACATTGCGGCCGCCATTCTGGGCATCGTTGAAGGGGATGGGCGTGCGCGCCTCGAACCATCGCGCGCCGGTAGCCGTGTTCCCGGCCTCGTATATGCAGGCGTAGAGATCGAGATCCCCGTCGTTGTCGTAATCGGCCGCGCTGATGGAAGCCGGGTAGGGGGCCCCTGGATGGCCGCCGCGGACGGTGAAGACGCCCGATCCGTCGTTCTCCGTGAAGAGGATCATGGCAACGGTGGCCACCACGAGATCGAGGTCGCCGTCGTTGTCGAGATCGATGAGAAGGGCTCCGCGCGAATCCTCGAGAAAATCGACCTGAGACTGCGCAGAAGCATCGGCGACTGTTCCATCGGGATTCTGCAAGTAGAGGCGGTTCGGCAGGCTGCCTCCGTCGCAGGCGTAGACGTCTTCCAGTCCATCGCCATTGACGTCGCCCAGGGCGATGCCGTGGTGACCGGTTAGGTACATGTCGCCGTAGCGCGTCAGGCGCTCCGACCAGAATTCGATGCCCCTTTGCACCTGAGCGGCATAGTGCGGCAAGTGACCGAGAACCTGAGCGGTTGCGTCTGTAAAGAGCGTGGGGCTGCTTGCCGAGGTCGCGCGTGTTAGGGTAACTTCTTCATACTCCTCGATCTCGATACCGAGAAGAAGCGGCTCCGCATCCGTCTCGGGATCTGGACGGGTCCAAGAACAGATCCAGGAGGCGTTGATCTGTTTGGAGTTGGCGTCCGTGACTGGACCGCGAACCTCGACGAGGATCTTCGTGGAGAACGTCTCGCTCTCGGGAGAGAGATCGATGGCATAGAGCTTGAACTCCAGGTCCGCGGCCCGGCCCGAGGCGCTTCCGCGCAGGAGGCTGATGGATCTGGTTAGCTCTTCGCTGGTGGTGAGCGGCGGAGGGACCGGAGCCCTCTCCGGCGGCGGCCGGCTCACGCTGAGGCTGCCGTGCCGGAAGTCGGGGATCAACGTTTCGGGCAGCAGCGGAGAGCAACGGAAGGAGGGAGCCAACAGAGAGGTCAGATCGAGCGTCTCCAAGGGGGCCGCCAGCCGCTGGAGTTGTCGAGCGGCTTTGTCGCTGAGCGTTTCGCTCAGCCAGTCGGCTCCGGGTTCGAGAACAGGGGTCTCCCCGCCGGCCGTCGTGGCGGAAGGCTCGCGCAGCCCGGCGTCTGCAAGCTCCGTGACGGTGGCTGTGCCCTCGGCTCCGCGTCCGGGGTCCCGCTCAGGCCGGGAGACCCGCTTGACCTCAAGTGCGACCATTTCGTTTCCGGGCCTGACGGTCCGGTCAGGAGCAGACGACTTCCCTTTCGTCGAGGCGGTCCTCTTCTCTCTTTCGCAGGAAGAAAGCAGGGCTCCGCTGAGCAGGAAAGCAACGATGGCAGGCCGGAACAAGCGGAGAAGGGAAAGCGGCACGGCTCCGAAGTTCAACCGCATTTCTCAGACTGTTTCGTCGCGAGGAGCGGGCGGAGCCCCCTGCGGCCAAGGCGCGCGCCGTCCAAAGCGGAGAGCTGGGTGGGTACACCCTGTTTAAGCCTGGGGCAAGAGCAACGCGGTCCGCATCGAGCGTAGCGCGCCGCAGCAGAAAGAGTATGAGAAATGGGCTTTGCGTACAATTTCGGTTACTTTCGTGGACTGATGAACTGGTGGGATGCCTGATGACAGAAGGGGACGCTGGGGCCTGGCAGGAGGCGGTGCTCGAACAGCGCCCTTGGCTCGAGGGTTTGATCGGCCGGCGGGTGGGATCGCGGGAAGCGGCTCCAGATCTGGTTCAAGAGACCTTATTAGCGGCGCTGTGCGGAGGTGAGCCGGAGGGCGGCGTGCGGAGTCTCCGGGCGTGGCTGGGAGGGATCGCGCGAAACAAGGTGCGCCGTCATTTCGAGGAGCGGCAGCGGGAGTTCCGGTTGGCCGAACGGCTCCAGGCGCGGGCGGGGGAGGGGGCGGGGAGTCTTACCCCGGAACCGCTAGACTGGGTTCTGCGTTCCGAGCAGATCGATTTGGCGGAGCGGGCGCTCGCGGAACTCGAACCGCTGGACGCCCGTTTGCTGGAGTGCAGGTATTACCATCAATGGAGTTATGCGCAGATAGCGAGCGCATTGCAGCTCAACCGCGATGCGGTCACCAACGGGTTACGCCGGGCCAAGCAGTTGCTGCGGGCGCGGGTGGAAGAGCTGAATAAGCAGAACGGCGACTAAGACTATGAAAAAGGACACGATGATTACGGAACGGTCCCTGGATTTGCTGGTGGATGGCGAACTCGATGTGCAGGAGCGGGAGAAGCTGTTGTGCGCGTTGGAAGCAAGTCCGGCCGCTTGGCGCGAATGTGCGCTGCGCTTTCTCGAAGCCGCGGCATTGCGAGAGGCGTTTGCACGGAGAGATCATGCGAAAGCGGCGCAGGCTGTTGGTGCTTGTGAAAAGGCTGTGAAACGGTCCGGCTTCCGGCTCTTGCAGCAGATCTCGATTGCGGCCGCGTTCGTGGGAATAGGATTCGGAGGCTACTTCGTTCGCGATCTGGTGGACGGCCGGCGGGAATCCGTGGTGCAGACGGAGCCAGAGATTCAATATCCGCCACGGCCGCAGTCCGACGCTAGCGCTTACGGCAGCGCCCTTGAGGAAGGAATCGTATGGGAGCCGGTCCTGCGGGGCGACGGCACATGGTCCTACGTGACGCGCCAGGGGGTTCCTCAGTTCATCCGCGAAGCGGTTCTCATGGCCGGTCACCGTGTGGAGCAGGAAGACCGGGTGGTGCGCTTGGGGAATGCGGAGGGGTCGGACCATTCGTGGATGATCCCGGTTTCGGAAACGCGAATCATCGAGAACCGGCCCCTTTGAGATGGAACAAGCCTGCAAGGTGAGATTCGTAAGACTGGAATAACAACAGAAAAACAGACAAGAAACGAGAATGAAGACGACATGCGAATCAGGAAATCGGATCGGCCGGCCGGCCTGGTGGTGGTTGGCGGCAGCGTCAGCGGCAGGGTTAACGGGTCTGGACGCTCAGACAGTGAGAACCGGAGAGCCTCCGGCGATCGCAGAGCCTGCGGCGCCTATCGTGTCCGGGACTCCAGGCAAGCCGGCTGGCGCTGATGCATTGGTGGCGGAAGCAAACCGCGACAATGAGCTGAGAAACGAGCTGGAGGTGAGGTTCTCCCGTGAGGTCCCCGCGACCGGGGGCATTGCGGATGCTCAGCCAAGAGCGGGCGAAGCCGCTGTCGAACCCTTCAATCCCAACGACTTGAAAATCGCTAGGCGGAGTGGGGAAGACATAGTGGTGCGCTGGGATTCAGCAGGCGGCGGACCGCTCGTGGCTGGCGGAGAAGATTTCAAACGCAATCCTATCGCGGCAGAGGAGCAGTTGCGAGCGCTGGAAAGCCAATTGAAGGATCTGGAGGCCGCTACCCAGCGGCAACGGGCGCAGTTGGAAGCGCAGTTGCAGGCGTTGCGGGCCCAACGGGACGCATTGGAAAGAGCCCGGCACGAAAGACGCGTGGTGGGAGGCGGTCCCAGGTCCAATTCTATTCGGCAGTTTGAGAGGGTCCACGCCGAAGACGTGATTGTCCTGCGAGCGCAATGGAAGCTGGGAGTCGCGCTGGCCGAGCCGGAAGATCCTGAGGCAGGATTGGCCGTGACCGGCGTGGAGGAGGACACCCCCGCTGCCCGGGCGGGGATTCGTGTGGGCGACCGGCTCATCTCTTGCAACACGATTCTCCTCAAATCAGTGAACGCGTTGCGGGTCATCATCCAGGCTGCGGAAGACCAAGAGGTGAACTTGGTGGTGCGGCGGGAAAACGGCGAAGAGCAGCGTACCCTTGCATTGACCCCGGTGCAGGTCGCGGCGCCGCAGGAGAGCGGGTTAGGAGGAGGAGCGGGTCTGGCGCTCCCGGGCGGCGCGGTTGTGCCCGGCCATCCGCTGCCTCTGTATGAGCCGGTTCCGCGGATCCCGTTCGAGACTCCCAGGGGCGACCAGGAAATCTTGGACCGATTGGGGAAACTGGAGAATTCCCTGGAAGAACTGCGGGGGCTTATTGAGAAACTTGGCATTTCGGTCGAGCCCCACGGGAATGAGCAGTCCGGGAACGCCGAGCCGGGCGAAGGATAGAAAGCGGCTGGCGGCGGAGAGCGATCAGAAGCCGCCCGATCCTTCCGTCCGCCGCGCCACAAGCCGAAGGTAAAGCGCCCGGGCTCCCGCGGGGAAACGGTAAGCGAGGGTCCGGGCGCCGTCTCCATGATCGATGGTTTCAATCGGCTCCGTTTGGGCCGGTCTCCAGGTCGCGAGGTCCTCGGACTGCTCTAACTGAAGCATAACGGAGGTCAATCCGGCCCGTTCGCGATGACGGAGCACGAGGGCTCCGTTTTCGCCGGCGAGGGACAGGGGTGCGGAACCCGGTTTTGCTGAAGCGAGATCGAGGGCGCTGGCGTAGTAGAGTAGGGGGGAGATGCCGTCGCCGTCCAAATCTTCGAGGGGATCAGAGATGCCATGTCCTCGCATCCAGGCTTCGAAAGGGTCTTCCGCGGGCCTCTCGCGCCAGCCCGGGCTGCCCCCCGACAAGGCGCTCGCGGTCCAGTGACCAGGCGCAGCAGGATTGGCGTCTTTGCCAGTCTGGACGAGGACCAGAGAAGGCCCAGCGCCATCTGCGGAGACCGGCCACGGCTCACTGTCATGGTAGGTGAAATCGAAAATCGCATGTCCCTCAGCGGTTTCCAGGCGGAGACGTTCGCCGCTGTTGGACAAGCGGCCGCTGGCAAAACTTCCGCCGATCGGGACATCCGATCCGTAGCGGGCGGCGAAAGCGGAAGCGTTCTGGACTAGCACGAGGCAGGCTCCCGGATCGAGAAGCTGGGGAGATTCGGTCGGGAACTCATAGCCAATGCCTGCCGTGAAACGCAGGCCTGCGAGATCGACCGGCACAGTTCCGGGGTTGTGGAGTTCGAGAAACTCAAAGTCCTCGGCGTCGCGGTAACCGGCGGCGGCTTCCTGTGGCGCTGGATCGGCTGGGTGGTAATGCAATTCTGACAAAACAAGATTGTTGGAGGCGGCGGGGAGATAGCCAACGTGGAAAACCACCTCGCTGAGAGCCGACCAGACTTCGTCGCGAAGCAGGCGAGCGCGGAAGGTTTTCGCACCGGTTTTGTCGAGGGTGAAGGGGCCAAATGGAACGGCGCTGCTCATGGGGTCGAGGGAACCGTCCCAGCGGCGCGGATCGGGACCGTTGACGGTGAAATAGATGACGCCGCCATTGGGCACAAAGATTCCGGCGGCGTGGCGGGAACGCAGGCTGATGGGAGTCCCCGCGCTGACCCAACCTCCGGGCCTGCTGAAAACGGGTGCTTCGAGATCGGGATAAAGGTCCTGTTGCCGAAACTGATCGACGACGATGGCGGAGCGCAGCGGAAACCAGTTCTGGAGGAGTTGTTGGCGGAGGCTGGTGAACTCACGTGCGACGGTATAGGGGATCGCGCGGCGGTAGTCTCCCCAGCGGGCGGACTCGGCGACGAGGGCTTCTTCGATTTCGCCTGTGATCTGCATCCAAAGGGCGGCGGGGCGATTGCGTTCCGGATGGGTCGGATCCCAATTTGGGTAGGCGGGATCGACGGCGAGGGGACCGCCGTTGAAGAACGCGCGTTGCAACCTGTCGGCGAAGAGCAAGCGGTATTCGGGACTGCTGCGGAGGGGGTGATGGAATTTGGTGGGCGAATCCGCGTCCCGGGAATGGGGCAAGGTCCGGTTGATGCCGACTTCGTGTTTGAGACCGTGCTCGTTATCCCAACTGAAGAAGCGGAATCCGCCGCTTGCTCCGGTGCGATCGCGGCCCATGTAGAAGTTTCCTGGCCAGTCCGTAGCCGCGGAGTAGACGTTGTGGATGATGTAATCCGCCAGGTTCACCGTTTCCAGGAGGCTGGCGTTCTGGGAATGCGGCTGTCCTTGGGGGTTGAGACCCTGGATGGCAAAGTAATCTGCGCGGCCGGAGAAATCGAGGTAGCCGGCTCCGAAGCTGCCGGGGTTTCGTTGGACGGCGGCGAGCAGGGAGCGGTAGGCGGCGTTGTCGCCTTCGATGATTTCCTCGTGGTTTTTCACCACGTCATAGTCACCGGCATTTCCGCCGAGGTAAGAAGCGAGGAAATCGGCGTCGGGGCGTTCCGTGGGATTGTAGACGCCCCAATAGAGTCCATTAAGGTAGAGGTGGACCCAGCAGCCGTGGGCAGCAGGCTGTCCGAGGGCGAGTTGGATCCGGCGGTTCCATTCGTCACGGATGAACTGGCCTGCGCGATTGGAATCGGCGTCGTAGACCCAGGCGTCCTGAGCGTTGGAACGTAGGACCAGGGTTTTGAATTCGCGGGCTGCATCGGGTCCGAACAGGGGGAAACGGAGCCGGGAAACGCCGTATTCTTCCCGGAAGATGAGGCGCAGAGAGTGTTTGGGATTGCTTGCAGGATTGCGGGAAGTGAAGCCTTGGATGCGCAGGCCACAATCGATCTGGAATCCTTCGCGCCGGTCCGGGAAAATCAATTCGGCGGAGGTGCGGCGTTCACTGCTCCTCCCCTGCAAGCTGGTGTTATGATAGATTCCGTTGTTTGAGCTGAAGAGATCGTTCACCGGGAGGACGAGGGAGAGCGACGGCAAGGCTCTCAGGGCGGCGGCGATACGTTCCAGGGCTGCGCCGGGAGTTAGGGAGGGGTCGCCGGCGATGAGCGGAAGGTGGGCGGGATCTTGGTCCATCCCGTAGTCCGCCCCAGTCCAAGTTCTTGGGTATCCTGAAGGATCCGCCGGCTGCCCAGCGACATCGTGGGGAAAGAGCCAGGACCGGGTGGCGACGCCCGAGGGAAGCCAGGGATCGCGAAAGGCGCGGGCTCGCAGTATGGTGGTGGCGGCGATGGCGACGGGTTCCTCTGGATTATAGAGAGAGCCAATGGGGCCGGTGAAGATGTTGCCGGGACCTGGTTCGCGTCCGTTTGTGGTGTAATAGATGACGGCATCGGGCGTGCGACAATACAGCTCCACGGTGAACGATTCTTCGGGAAGTCCGGACGGCACGGTGAATTCCGGTTTCTCTACCACGCCGCCGAGAGCGGAAGCATTGGGCTCGCCGGGCGTGGGGCGGGCCAGCGGAGCAGGGGATCCGGTATCGAGGGGGTAACCGAAGGCGACTCCGGGATGCTGCGCGGGATAGGCCGGGGTGAAGGCATCGACTGTCGTGATTCCGTCCGGCATGACCACGGCCAGGTATTCTCCAGCCGCGGAAAGGCTGAAGTTTGCATGGAGTTCGCGGTCGAAGATGGTTCCCCGATTCTTGCCCGAGGCAAAGACGATCAGGAAGCCGCCGGATTCGAGCATGCCGGAAGGAATGCGCCAGCGGGCTGGTTGGTTTGGATCGTCGGTTAGGTGGAAGCCGGCGAGATCGACCGCTTCGGGACCAGGGTTATAGAGTTCGATCCAGTCCGAGAAATCTCCATCGCGGTCGGCGAGTCCGTCTACGTTGGCGGCCAGAAACTCATTGATGCGAAGCGGCGGCATGGCTCCGAAGCCCGGGGTCACCGCACTGAGGAGGACGGTGAAAGCACAGAGGACAACGCTGGGTGCAGGGGGTCGCACGGCCGCCAGCATACAGGCCGTTCCACTGCGGGGAAACTGGGTTTTGGACTCGCGAGTTGCAGGAAAAATCCACGGCCGGCAAGCCGGAGGCCCTTGGACTGCGGCGAGCATCGCCGCTCTCTCCCGACGCGGAGCGCCGTCCCCGTAGCTGCATTCACAAGAATGCAGACTGCTGGGTCAAGGAGTCTCAAGAGCCCGGCTGGGGGCTGGTCTTGGGAACCACGGATGGACACAGATGAACACGGATAAAGGAGATGCATCTTTCGCAAAGAGCGCAAAGCTCGCCAAGGGGGGAGGGAGAATGGTTCCTCTACCAACCCTTGTTCAAGGACTTGTGGCTGGGGATTGTGGAGGGGCGGGCTCCCGCACGCCCTGTCTCACCATGGGTCTCCATCCCGGGACCAGGCCGTCACGGAGGCCGGCCCTCCAGGTTCAGAACTCCTGATCTGGCAAGCGGATACAAGGAGATGGAAGAATGAAGGATCGCCGGAGGCCCTTGGACTGCGGCGAGCATCGCCATGCGTGCGGAAGGTTGTAGAGTGCGGCAGTCCTCTGGGGTTTTGGATGGGGCCGCGGAGTCTCTGGGAGGCCGAGGCGGGGTTGGGATTGGCGGGGTTCTGTGCGCGCCCGAAAGCGGCGATT
>JBGTBW010000074.1:0-4606 GCA_041749135.1 Verrucomicrobiales bacterium | reverse complement strand
TGGCCGCGCCGTCTGCGGCGTCAGGAGCCATCGTGGTGTCCTCCACCGTGGGAGCCGGGCTCACGCCGCCGCCTTCCGCCGGAAGCACCCTATGGGATGTCGACGGGGATGGGACGTCGGACTTTTCGCTTGACAACAACGGCTTTATCTTTGCTTCTGCTATTTTCGACGACACGGCAGGCGGCAGGTTAGTCGTGCCCGCCGGGGCTTTTTCTGACGGCATCGCCAAGCTGAGCGTTTCTCAATCGGTGGGGCCCACTCTCGGCGGCAATTACATGTTCCATAGTCTCCCCCAAAACCTCAACACAATCACAGTTGGTGGCTACATAGGGCTCGACGCCTCTGTCGGCGGCTGGGCCGTTGGGGACGTGGGCTATTTCGGATTCAAGTTTACCAGCGGAGCGGACACCCACTACGGCTGGGGCCGCCTCGAGATTATGGGCGCTCCCGCGGGTCAAGGGTTCACAATCCTCGAGGCCTACTACAACGACACGCCGGATGCCGCGATCCATGTGGGCTCCGTGCCGGAACCTTCCCAAATGGCGCTCCTCGCCCTCGGCTCCGCCGGTCTCGGCCTTCTGCGCAGGCGCCGCTCCGCCGGCATTTGAGTTGTCCGCGGACAGGACAGCCACAGCGGCGTCTCCGTCCTTGATCTCAGAACGTTGCGGCGCCAAGACGGGAAATCCGCTCCGAAAGCGATCCGCCTGATCCCGCGGCGAGACCGGAGCCCGCCTTCCCTTATGTCTTCCCCGAACAAGCTCCTCCTTGTCGGCTGGGACGCCGCCGATTGGAAGTCGATTTCTCCCTTGGTAGATGCGGGGAAGATGCCCATCCTCCAGCGGTTGATCGAAAACGGCGTGATGGGCAATCTCGCGACGATTCAGCCGGTGCTCTCGCCCATGCTCTGGACGTCGATCGCCACCGGCAAACGTCCCTTCAAACATGGAATCCATGGCTTCTCCGAACCCGATCCGCACACGGGGAAGATCCGGCCTATCACCAACCTCTCGCGCAAAACCAAAGCGCTTTGGAACATCCTCTGCCAGAACGGACTCCGAACCAACGTCGTCGGATGGTGGCCCTCGCATCCCGCGGAGCCGGTCGATGGAGTGATGGTCTCGAACCATTTTCACCGCGCCGTCGCCGCACTGGACCGCCCATGGCCGCTGCGGCCGGGGACCGTGCATCCGCCTGAACTTGGCGGATCGCTCGCGGCGATGCGAGTGCACCCCGGCGAACTCGAAGGCGATCTCCTCCGTCTCTTCGTCCCGGGCGCTCCGCAGATCGATCAGGAGAAGGACAAACGGCTCGCCACATGCGCCAAGATCATCGCCGAGGCGGCTGGCATTCACGCCGCAGCCACCTGGATCCTCTCAGAAAAGGGAAACCCCGGGTACAAGTGGGATTTCATGGCCGTCTATTACGACGCCATCGACCATTTCTGTCACGCCTTCATGCGCTATCACCCGCCCAAACAAGACCGGGTGAGCAAGGAGGATTTCGATCTCTACAACGGCGTGGTCGAAGCGGGATACCGCTATCACGACCTGATGTTGGGCACGCTCCTGCACCTCGCCGGCGAAGACACGACGGTCATCCTGATTTCCGACCACGGTTTCCACCCCGACGCGCTGCGTCCGTTGCAATTGCCGAACGAACCCGCAGGACCGGCGGCGGAGCACCGCCCTTTCGGGATCTTCGTGGCCTGCGGCCCGGACATCAGGAAAGACGATCTCGTTTTTGGAGCTTCGATCCTCGACGTGGCTCCCACCGTCCTCACCCATTTCCACTTGCCGGTGGGACAAGACATGGACGGGCGGCCGCTCCTCTCACTCTTCCGGGAAGAACCCGCCGTCCGTTATGTCGCGAGCTGGGACGCTATCCTACCGCGCGCAGGATGCAGCAGCGGCGAACACCCTCCCGAAGCGCGGCTCGACCCCGTGGAATCCTCGGAAGCCCTCGCGCAATTGGTGGCTCTTGGCTATATCGACGAACCCGATACCGACGCCGCAAAAGCCTCACGCGACACCATCGGCGAACTGCAATACAATGTCGCCCGCGCCTACGCCGACGCCCAGCGCCACCACGAAGCGGCCGCGCTCTTCGAATCGCTCTGGAATGACTGGCCCGAAGAAAGCCGCTACGGAGTGCACCTGTTTCATTCTCAACTCGCGCTCGGTTACCTCGCAGCAGCCCGCTCGACGCTCGAAAGGGTGCGCTCCCGAAAACAGGAGTACGCGCTTACCGCCGCGCGCGAACTGAAAGAACTGCGCGAATCTCTCCTCGAAAAACAACGCGAAGCGAAAGCGAACGGAAATCCACCGCAGGAGGCGGAGGCCGGGGAGACGACAACTCCCCTCGGGGCAGAGGACGGCGATCGAATCGACTGGGAAAAATGCGATCGCCGGACGCAACACCGGTGGCGCAAGTTGCAAGCGCAGGCCCGGCAGAATCCGCTGGCGTTCTTTTATCTGGAAGGCTGCCTTCTGCACGCGGAAGGCCGTTATGAGGAAGCCGTGAACCTCCTGCAACGCGCGGCGGGCTCCGAACCCCACAAGCTCCAGTCTTTGTACCAGAAAATCGGCGAGACCCAACTGGCTCTTCGCCAGCCGGACGCCGCCGCGGAGAGTTTCGGCAAGGCGTTGGCTTTCGACGGCATCAACCCCGCCGCGAGACTGGGTCTCGCGAGAGCCCATTTCCGAAGACAGCGGTACGCTGAAACCGCCGCGGAAGCGCTCGCTGCGTCAGGACAAATGTTTCACAACCCTCCCGCGCACTGTCTGGCCGGGATGGCGCTTCACCGGCTCGGACGGGTTGCGGAAGCAAAGATGTCCTTACAAAACGCCCTGGTTCAAAACCCAGTCTACCCAGCGGCGCACCGGGCTCTGGCCGCTGTCTACCAAGACGGTTGCGGCGATTGGACAACTGCCGCGGAACATCGCCGCCTGGCGCGCGAAGCCCGGGCACGCATCCGCGAATGGAAGTCCGGCGGCCGGCCCGCCGAGACCAAGGAGGAGATCGCCGCCCGCTTCATCCCCGGGAAACTCGACCCCGGCTCGCCGGGCTTCGCCGCTCCGCCCGCGTCTTTCGACGGCTCCGGGGCGTCAGCGCTGCCGCCTCTGGCGCGTTGCATCACGGTGGTGTCGGGCCTGCCGCGCTCCGGCACAAGCATGGTCATGCAGATGCTGCACGCAGGGGGGCTCGAAATCCTCACCGACCATGAGCGCGAAGCCGACGAGTCGAACCCGCGCGGCTATTTCGAGCTGGAACGGGTCAAGTCGCTCGGCAAAGAATCCCCTGCTTGGTTAGCCGAGGCCGCGGGGAAAGCGGTCAAAATCGTCTCGCCGCTCCTTCGCTGCCTGCCGGCGGTCCTGCACGGCGTCCCTTCGGGCACGGGCGAAGGAGTGGAAGAACTCCGTATTCCCACTCTGGATCCCTTGTTCTACAGGGTGCTCCTGCTAGAGCGGCCCTTGGACGAAGTCGCCCGCTCCCAATCCAGCATGCTCGAGCGTCTCGGAAAGAGCGATCGCGCGGCCCGGCTCGCGCCGCAGGCCCTGATTCGCACCTTGCAGAGGGAGTTCGAGCAAACGCGCCGTCTCCTGGGAAGGTGGATTGAGCGCCGTCCGGAACAGGTCGCGGTTCTCAGTCTGTCCTATCATGACACCCTGGCGAATCCAGCAGCAGCCGCCAAGAAGATCCATGCGTTTCTCGGCGGTTCGCTCGACGAAGCGGCGATGGCGGCAGCCATAGACTCTTCTCTCTACCGGGAACGGCCCCAGCGCATCCCGTGTTGAAGGGAAACTCTGCTCTCCCTCAGGATAGGCGCCGGCAGATCAGTCATTGAGGAGCCTTGGGTCAGGTCTCGACAATTGACAAATCTTTTGCTTGTGGTTGAGTGGCGGGGGTGGCGCGTCCATTGCGCATCCAGAGTCCGGGAGGACGCTATCACCTGACGGCTCGCGGAAATGAGCGTCGCGATATCTTCGCGACGAGAGTGTGACCGCGAGCATTGCCTGGAGTTGATCGAGGACCGCCCGAAGGGAGGCTGACTTTGGCGGAGTTCGCCGGGGGACTGGACTACACGGCGGCGGGCACGGCGATAAGCCGACTGGGAAAGCTGCTGAGGGCAAATAAGGAGCTCTCGCGGATCGTCGCCACGTGCCGGACACAATTGTCAAATGTCGAGATGTGACCCCAAATTCTTCATTCTTCAGAGGCGAGGGTTGGTGGGAGTTCAGCAGAAAACGCGCCTTCTCCCTCCAGCCAGCCGTTGGACCATGTGTGCCCGCTGCGACTGTCCCCTTCCGCCGGTCCGCACGTTGGTGAGGAAGAATTGCCCTCTCGAGGAAGGGCAAACGCTTCTTTAACCAGGAACATCCTCGTCGTCCTCGCTCTCGAAGGGCGAGGATATCGGGAGGAGTGGCCGCGCAGCCGCGCGAAAGCCGTCGAAAACACCTTGACGGCCCTCCCCTGGGTCTGGCATTCTCCGCCGCCATGCCCAGGTCTGTTTCCGAAAAAGCCGCCGCCCTGGCGGGAACCGCAGCCGCTCTGGCCGCGCCGTCTGCGGCGTCAGGAGCCATCGTGGTGTCCTCCACCGTGGGAGCCG
>JBGTBW010000073.1:0-63032 GCA_041749135.1 Verrucomicrobiales bacterium | reverse complement strand
TACAGGGGAATAAGAGTGAGCCAAAGCGAGACCGCCACTCCGTGAATGACACTCTACTTGTGGGGCGGACACTCTTGTCCGCCGAGTGAGCCTAGAAAGTTCGCGGGCAGGAGTGCCCGCGCCACATAGTTTTCCGGCTCATCCAAATTCCTCGAGATCAGGAGTTCTGAAGCTGAGAGGTTTGTGAGTGGGGCGCGCGTCCTGGGAGGGTTCAGGCGAGGAGATCGCCGATGACCTGGGCCGGTTCCACTCCCGTGAGGCGTTGGTCTAGCCCTTGGTGTTTTACGGAGAACCGCTCGTGATCGAAGCCGAGGAGTTGGAGCACCGTGGCGTGAAAGTCCCGGATATGAACGGGATCGCGGACGATGTTGTAGGAGAACTCATCGGTCTCTCCGTAGATGGCTCCGGGCCGGGCCCCGCCGCCAGCCATCCACATGGTGAAACAGCGGGGATGATGATCTCGCCCGTAGTTGCTGCGGCTGAGACCGCCTTGGGAGTAGATGGTCCGGCCGAATTCGCCGCCCCAGATGATGAGGGTGTCTTCGAGCATCCCGCGGGCCTGAAGGTCTTTGATGAGCCCGTAGCAAGGCTGATCGATGTCGTTGCATTGAGAGGGAAGACGGCCGCCGACGTTGGCGTGGTTGTCCCAATTGTTGTGATAGATTTGGATGAACCGCACGCCGCGTTCGGCGAGGCGTCTGGCCATCAGGACCGAATGGGCGAACGATCCAGCCTGGCGGGCGGCGTCGCCGTAGAGCCGGTAGATGGATTCGGGTTCGGAAGACAGATCGGTCAGCTCGGGGACCGACGCCTGCATGCGGAAGGCCATTTCGTATTGCTGGATGCGGGTGTGGGTTTCCGGATCGCCGACCGCGCGATAGTTCATTTCGTTGAGGGCGCGGAGGCCGTCGAGGCTGCGGCGCCGGAGGGAGGAAGGGACGCCTGGAGGATTGTTGATGTAGAGGATGGGATCGCCTGAGCTGCGGAAGGACACGCCGGCGTGCTCTCCGGACAGGTAGCCCGAAGACCAGAGACGGGCGGAGATGGCCTGGAGTTGTTCGGTGTTTGAGGGGCGGGCGACGAGGACGACGAAAGTGGGAAGGTTGCTGTTGCCGGAGCCGAGGCCGTAAGACATCCAGGAGCCCAAACAGGGACGGCCGGTGATCTGATTCCCCGTCTGCATGTAGGAAATGGCCGGCTCGTGGTTGATGGCCTCGGTGTGCATGCTTCGGATGAAGCAGAGATCATCGACGAGCTTGGCCGTCCACGGCAGGAGTTCAGTGACCCACATGCCGTTGCGGCCGTGCTGGGCGAAGCGGAACATCGAGGGAGCGATGGGGAAACGGGCCTGACCTGAGGTCATGGTGGTGAGCCGCTGTCCCATGCGCACGGAGTCGGGCAGATCGCGGTCATACCATTGGTTCATGACCGGTTTGTGATCGAAGAGGTCGATCTGGGAGGGTCCACCGACCATGTGCAGGTAGATGACGCGCCTGGCCCGCGGAGTGAAGTGGGGTCCGCTAGGGCCCGCTCCGGGTCCAGCCGCCGCTGAGCCGCGGTCCTGGGCCAACAAGGAAGCAAGAGCCGCCCAACCGATGGCGTGAGAGCCGCGGCTGAAGAAATGGCGCCGGGTTTCGAGCCGTGTGTGTTCGTGCCAGGATTGCATGACGCGGATGATGGCTGAGTGGTTGCGGTCTATTTGTTGAGAGCTTCGTCGAGATTGAGGAGCTGGTTGGCGATCATGATCCAGGCCGCGGTTTCGCCCGGGTCGAGGGCGGGATGCAGCGGCAGTTCTCCCACAGCGACAAGTTGCGAAGCTTCGGCCGGATGCTCGCGGTAATAGGCCTGGAACTCCTCGAAGGAAGGCTCGAGCACCGCGAGTTCCTCGGCGCGCAACGGCCGGGCGAGGACATGGACAGCCAGCGTTTGAAGGCGGTCGCGGGAGCCGGATTGGACGGGAAGGACCGACTGCACCAGGGCCCGGGCCGCCTCGATAAGCTGCGGATCGTTCATAGTCAGGAGAGCCTGGAGCGGCGTGTTGGTGCGTTCACGGCGCACAGTGCAGGTTTCGCGGCTGGGGGCGTTGAGGATCTCCATGGAAGCGGGCGGGGCGGCGCGTTTCCAAAAGGTGTAGAGACTGCGGCGGTAGAGATCTTCGCCGCGGTCCGCCTGATAATTGCGCGTGTTGCTCTCGGGCATGGCCACAACTTCCCAGACTCCCGGGGGCTGATAGGGTTTGACGCTGGGTCCGCCGATGCGGGTCGAGAGCAGGCCCGACGCGGCCAAGGCGTAATCGCGGAGCATTTCGGCGTCCAGCCGGAAGCGTGGTCCCCGAGCGAGGAGACGGTTGGCGGGATCGCGCTCGAGTTTAGCGGCGGTGAGGAGCGGAGATTGGCGATAGGTGTTGGAACTGAGGATAAGATGGAGCATGTGTTTGGTGTCCCAGCCTGACTCGCGGAACTCGACGGCCAGCCAGTCCAGCAGATCGGGATGGGAAGGGTGGTCGCCCATGATGCCGAAGTCGCCCGCGGTGGCGACGAGGCCCGTCCCGAAGATCTCCTGCCACATGCGATTGACCGTAACTCGGGCGGTAAGGGGATTGTCAGGTGAATTAATCCAGTGAGCCAGCCCGAGGCGGTTGGGAGGCGAATCGGGCGGCAGCGCGTGCAGGGCTTCGGGCACTCCGGGACGGACTTCTTCGCGGCGCTGATCGTATTGGCCCCGGTGGAGGACGTGGGCGAGAGCTTCCGCGTCGCTCCGGTCTTGCATGATGTGAGTGACAGGGCTGCGCGCATGAATGGCGGAGCGTTCCGCCTCGAGCGCGACTTTTCGCGATGCAAGGCTGCTGTGGGCGGGGTCTTGCGTTTCAAGATAGTAGTTGGTCAGGATGTCGCGGCTTTCGGGGGAGGCGGGGGAGCCCAGGGCGCGGGCCACAGGAGCGGCAAAACGGATGTTCTGGATGTCTTCGCGGGACAATTGGGTCCGGTAGACGCGCAGATCTTGCACCCCTCCGCCGGTGAAGGGCAAACCCCGGCTGCGCGCTCCGATGCGGAAGGGGGTGGCGGCGCTTGGGGAACCTTCGAGGCTGTCGTTTTCCACCTGGAGCGGCACGGGGTTTCCATCGACGTAGATCTGCAACCCCGCGGCTTTACCCGAGCCATCGAACGTGACGAAGAGGTGGCTCCATTGACCGGGTTTGAGAACCGGATCGCGGGCGACGGCTTTGATGGCCCTGCGGGGCCAGGCACGCACGAGGTGGACCACGGGACGGGTTCCGTTGTCCTGGATGGAGAGATCCCAGCCGCGGGAGCGGTTGTCTTCATCCATCCGGGCGAACACAGCGGCGAAAGCCGTGCGATCGCTGGAGCGGACCCAGGCTCCGAAGGAGAAGGGCTGGGTAGGATCGATGTCGCCGAAATCGCCGATGGTGAGGCCGTCGGATCCCGTGAACTCAATGGCGGAGCCGGCCGGAGCGCCGTCTGTCCAGCGCAGACCCTCAGTCAACGCGACTTCAATGGGCTGGCCGTCCGGACCCGTTCCGGCGACGGGGAAGCCCTCGCCTTCCTTCAAGGGAAGGTGCAGAAGCAGGAGTTCCTTCGATAGGGGATGCTCCAGGGAAGCGGGATCGAGGGTGGCGAGCCAGGCATCGAGCTTGGGCCCGGCTCCTCCGCGGTTCGCGGCCAGGGCCTCATCGAGCTGCGTGGTTTCGCGTTCGATTTCGGAGAGGCGTGGCCGGTCCCGCACGGGGGGAACACGGACCACGGGCGGCGTATCCAGGATGTTGCCGTCGAGCGGGCTCTGGACTGTGTTGCGGAAATAGGCGCTCAGGGAATAGAAATCCCGCGAGGACACAGGATCGAATTAGTGGTCGTGACAGGTAGCGCAATTGAGCGTGAGCCCCAGCCAGACCGCGCCGGTGGTCTCAACACGGTCGCGGGCGTAGGACACGGCGTTTTCCTCGGGGATGGTGCCGCCTTCGTTGGTGGTCATGCAACAGCGGTGGAATCCCGTGGCTACGAGTTGTTCGAGGCCGGGTTCGGGAAGGAGATCTCCGGCGAGTTGCTCGAGGGTGAATTGATCGAAGGGGAGATTGGCGTTGTAGGCCTGGATGACCCAATCGCGATAGGGCCACATTTCGCGATAGTTATCGAAGTGCAGCCCGTGGGTGTCGGCGTAACGGGCGGCGTCGAGCCAAAACCGGGCCCGGTGTTCGCCGTAGGCGGGGGAATGAATGAGGCGCTCAAGGAATTGCTCGTAAGCGGCCGGGGACGAATCGGCGGCGAAGCGCTCGATCGCCTGGGGATCGGGGGGCAAGCCGGTGGCGTCGAGGCTGGCGCGGCGCCCGAGGCTGCGGCGGTCGGCTTCGGGCGCGGGCTCGAGCCCGGCTTGTTCGAGGCGCTCAAGGATGAAGGCGTCGATGGGATTGCGCACCCAGCCCGCGTGACGCACGGCGGGGACGGGCGGACGCGACGGTTGGATGAGAGCCCAGAACGGTTGCCAGCGGGCTCCTTCCTCGATCCATTTCCGGAGAGTATCTCGCTGCTCTGCGGTAAGTTGTTTGTGGCTCTCGGGAGGCGGCATGACCTCATCGGGGTCGCTGCTTGAGATGCGCTGCCAGAGCAGGCTCTCGTCCAGCCGGCCGGGAACCACGGGGGTCCCGTTGTCCCGTGCGGCGAAGAAGGCTTCCTCGCGGTCGAATCGCATCTCGGCTTTGCGGCTGCTCGAATCGGGTCCGTGGCATTGAAAGCAGAGGTCCGACAGGATGGGACGGACGTCGCGATTGAAGTGGATTTCGGCTGCGCTGGCGGCCAGGGCGGACAGGAAAAGCGGGACTGCGGCCCAAAGCGCTGCGGCGGGCAGAATGCGCCGGGGCCGGAGCGGAGATCGATCGCGCGGGGTAAGCGGGATAGGGTGCAAGGCGGGCATGGGGTAGAGACTGTAGCGTAAACCGGGTTGCGGGCGAAATCCAAGCGGTTCGCGGCGGCGGGATGGTGCGGGGAAAGGCTTTTTGGAGGCAACGCTCCGTTTGCTATCAGGATCCTATTATGCCGAAACAACGCTGACGTTCGCCAAAGATATTAAGCCTCATCTCATCATATTCCTCCGCCGGAAAAGGACAAGGCAACCCCATCGCGGACAAGTTTCCCCACGGCCCGCCGGTATGAATTCTCGTCCCAGGTGGGACGAGAATTCATAAGATGAGGTCACTGCCCTCCCCCGCGCCAGCCGCCGGCCGCCCCGCCGCGCTGAAGGCGCGAGTTTTACGGTAGTTGCAAAGCAAGAACACCGGACCCCTACCTCCAGCCCGCCCGGCTTGACTTCCTCTGCCGAATCCTGTTCTCTACGAGGAAACCTTTCGGCGACGCCCATGGGCGAGACCCACTCCGCCCTTTCTAAGTCCAGCTCTGATGACCATGCATCAGAAAGAGGCATTTTACAGCAACCAAAGGCGCCGGGACGCAGCCGCGGTGGATGACGGCCAACGCTGGACCGCCTTCGAACCGGATGAGTAATCGCCAATGAACATCGTCGAATTTGCCTTCATCGCCTACCCAGCCACGGATCAGGCGCGTTCCCGCGCCTTCTATGAGGATGTCCTCGGGCTCACATGCGCGTCTTCCACCCACAACGGCGACGAATTCTGGGTCGAGTATGAGATCGGTCCTCACACGCTGGGCATGGGCAATGAACCATTCCTGAAGCCATCGGGCGACGGACGCCACCTTGTGTTGGAAGTGGACGATTTCGACAAAACGATAGAACATCTCAGACGTTGCCAAGCGCCATTCGCCCTTGAGCCTTTCGACATGCCTGCCTGCAGGGCAGCGATTGTGGTCGATCCCGACGGCAACAGACTCGGCATTCATAAGCGAAAAAAACGAGATCGTTAACTATGCCGTTAACCCCACTAGTTACGCTCCGTCGAATGAAAACCCAACTACTACACACACACGGTTCCCTAGAGGATCGCCCCACTGCGGGGGAGGCCGGGAAAGAGAGATTATCCCGGCTTCGATTCCTTAAAGGCTCGGGCGCCGCATCATTTGGCGTCGTCTCGCTGAGCCTCGTTGCCCCTCGGATCGCCAGGGCAAGCGGGAGCCATCGCCCAGCCCCAGGGCACGGCGCCGGTCCGTGTAGATGAAAACGGAGCTAACATACACACACAGTTGCGAGAATTCACGTCTCTCAGCAGGGAATCCTGGAACGAGAGACATTCCCGGCGCCGATTCCTTAAACGCTCGGGCGTTGGATTTGGAAGTAGGCGGGTTTCGGCGACAGCATATGATAAACAACGGCAAGATTACTATATCGTACCCGTGATGCGCATCATGGTTGTTTTAGTCGCGGCTGCCCTGGGTTGTGTCTTGGGCGTTGCCTTGTACTGTGCTGTCGCTAGCATAGTTGTTCGTTCGTCTACACACACGGGCTCATCGGCAAGTAAGGTGATTATCCCGTTCTTCTCGCCCCCAATGATCTTGATTCATCCCTCACTTTTGCTGAGAATGAGCCTAACAAAGGAGCTGATGCTAATGAAGAACGGGAGGTATTAGCATCACCCGAGCCGTCGGCGAACCTCCCGCTTGTTGCAGTCGACTGTGTCCAGCGGCAGCCTTTCGCCTATGCTAGCGAAACTTTTTCTTCCTCGAATGGAATTCTAGATTTAGATGACGATACGACACAGTCGATCAATCGCGCGATTTCAGAGTTTTTTGAGGTTGTCAAGCTTGCTGAGGCTCGACGGGCAAGACTGGTGGATGACGCCGATGGACAGTTTATTCAAGTCCCTCCCATCGCCCGAGATTGTGCAGCGCCATTGAGGGATTTTCGAAGACGTTTGATCGATGCTTGTGGGGACGATGTTGGCCTTTTCCTGTGGAGAAAAGCTGTGGCGGCGTGGCGCGAGCCTTTGGAGTACGGTTTTCAACTTTCGATCCGCATCAAAACCGATTCTAAAGCGATCGGTGAAGTGTTGGTCTTTGCGCCGAATGGAGGAAAGCGCCGACAACTGGTTAGTGTGCGCGAGTATACTAGCCGCTTTGCGCACCTGTATACTATCACCAAATAGTCATGCGCGTCAAGAATCCGGATTTGATTGCTTTTGCTTTGGCGCTGTTCTGTGGAGTTGGATTAGGGCATTGTTGTTTTTATTCCTACATCCGCACGACGCCAGCTAGGGAGATGCGCCTTTCCAGCGGCAATCGGACCAGTGTTGTCGCTTCACAATCGAAGCAGTCTTTTGTCGGCGAACTTTCGCCCTGGCACGCCGATGTGAACAGAAGCCTTCAACTTCCACTAAGCATATTCGACGCTCTGGCGCCGTCAGTTGATGAGTTCAGTTTGGAAGTCACGATGCCAATCATCAATGGCTTACAATTAACGCAGCACGAGGTTGCCCATCTTGAAGAATCTCTACATGCAATCGTTGAAAAGATGCAAAAGGCCGAGATCGAGAACGCATCTCTTATGGTAGAAAATGATGAAGAGTACTATTCGATTGGTTCATGTGTTTCCCGGCAGGCATTGGCGGATGAGTTTTCAGCGGCGGTTGACCAAATCATCGGCAAAGAGAGGGGCTACGTATTCTTTTCAGCACTACCTAAGGTGATTCGAGATTACGGGTCCACCATTTTAGAAATAGGTTTCGTCTGGCACAAGGACTTTGAAGAGCAACTGCTGATGGTCACCCAGCTTGATGAAAGCGGAGCGATCGTCAAGGAATCCTATTGGCCGCAAAGTGCAGGATCTCAACCCGGCGGGCGGTTCCACTCCCTATTGACCAGTTCGATCCCGCCAGTGATTGATTCTTCTGGCCGAGAATCTACAATTTCTGGCAAAGACCTTGAAATATTTGTGGATCCTTTGGTAACAGAGCGGTTGCTTCAGTATTTGAATGCAATTGAGCCGAACACTGAAGAATAATAGAGAATTAATGTGAGGAGCGCTCCGCGACTGGAGGGAGAGCGGCGATCCTCGCCGCAGTCCAAGAGCCTCCGGCTTCCCTTGGCGTTGACCCCAGGCGCGGGAAACTCTCGTCCGCCATTGAGCTTCACAAGCCCAATTCGAGGGCTGGAGCGCCCGTGCCGCAGGATATTCCTGGCCCTCTGCATCTGTCTCGCGTGGCCCTCTCCGGAACCCGGAAGCTTAGGAGGTTTCGAGACGGGAGAAGCAGTGAAGGGGGATGGAAGCTTTGGAGGTTTCGAGACGAGAGAAGGAGAGAAGGATGCCGGAAGCTTTGGAGGTTTCGAGACGGGGAGGAAGGAGAGAAGGATGCCGGAAGCTTTGGAGGTTTCGAGACGGGGAGGAAGGAGGGAAGGATGCCGGAAGCTTTGGAGGTTTCGGGACGGGGAGGAAGGAGAGAAGGATGCCGGAAGCTTTGGAGCTTCCGCTACGTGGAAGAAGATGAGAAGGGGCCGGGAAGCTTTGGAGGTTTCGGGACGGAGAGGAGGAGAGAAGGATGTCGGAAGCTTTGGAGCTTCCGCTACGGGGAAGAAGAAGAGAAGGGGGGCGGAAGCTTTGGAAGTTTCGGGACGGGGAGCGCGGCGGAAAACGAGGCTTTCCAAGTAGTGAGCGGAAGATAGTTTCAGCGGCATGCTGGACATCAGATTGATCCGGGAGGAGCCCGGGGAGGTGAAGCGGCGCTTGGCGTCGCGGAACGCCGCTTTTGGGGAACAGGTGGACGACGTGCTGGCTCTGGATGAGGCGCGGCGGCGAGGAGAAACGGAGAAGCAGGCCTTGCAAGGGGAACGCAATCGTCTGGCCAAGGAGATCGGCTCCCGGCGCGCCAAGGGTGAGAATACGGAGGGGCAAGAGCAGGAAGCGCGAGCGGTGGCGGAGAGAATCGCGACCCTGGGGACCGACGTGGACGCCATGGAGGAGCGGCAGCGCGCGCTGCTCCTGGCCCTGCCCAACCTGCCCCACGACGCTTGTCCGGAGGGCTCCGGCGCTCTGGAGAACCCGGTAGTGCGCAGTTGGGGAGAGCCGCGAACCGCTAGGGGTGAGGTCCACGATCATGTGGAAATCGCTGGGCGTCTGGGGCTGCTGGATTTTGAGGCGGCGGCGACGCTGTCGGGCAGCGGGTTTGTGGTGTTCCGGGGAGCCGGCGCGCGTTTGGAGCGGGCGCTGATCCAGTTCTTGCTGGATTTGCACACGGTCGAGCACGGCTACACGGAGATCAGTCCTCCCTTCGTGGTGCGCCGGGAGTGCATGACGGGCACGGGCCAGCTTCCAAAGTTCGAGGACGATATGTATGGGTTGGAGGACGGGGAGCTTTTTTTGGCTCCGACGGCGGAGGTGCCGGTGACCAATCTGCACCGGGAGAGCATCCTGGGCTCCGGTGACCTGCCGGTGCGTTATGCGGCTTACACGCCTTGTTTCCGGCGGGAGGCAGGCAGCGCGGGACGGGAGAGCCGGGGCCTCATCCGGATGCACCAATTCGACAAGGTCGAACTGGTGCAGATCGTGCATCCGGACGCGTGTTTCGCCGTTTTGGAAGAATTGACGGGGCACGCGGAAGTGGCCTTGCAGCGGTTGGGATTGCACTATCGGGTCATTGAGCTGTGCACAGGAGATCTCGGATTCAGCGCCGCCAAGACCTACGACATCGAGGTCTGGGCACCGGGTCAGAAGGCCTGGCTGGAGGTGTCGAGCTGCAGCAATTTCGCCGATTATCAGGCGCGGCGAATGGGGTTGCGCTTCAAAGACGAGGACGGGAAAAACCGGTTTTGTCACACGCTCAACGGGTCGGGCACGGCTTTGCCCCGGCTCTATGTGGCCCTTTTGGAGACTTGGCAGGAACCGGACGGATCCGTCGCCATTCCGGAGGCGCTGCGTCCGTATTTCGGCGCGGACCGGATCGGGGCAGGCCCCGCGGGATGATGAGCCGGAAGCAACGCGGCGAGCCGGATGAACGCGGAGACGCGTTTCGGCAAGTGTGCGACCGGATCGCGGAAGTCCTGGGCGAGGGAGCGGGGCGGAAGAGGCATTTGGCGGCTGTGTCAGGCGGCGTGGATTCCATGGTCATGCTGCATGCGCTGCGGGCGGGTCCGGCCTGGCGGCGGATGATTGTGGTGCACGTCGATCACGGGTTGCGGGGCCGGGCTTCCGGAAGGGATGCCGCATTTGTGCGGAGGGAGGCGGAGAAGCTGGAGATGGAGGTGGAGGTGGTGAAGGTAGACGCGAGGGGATTGGCGCGGGAAGAGCGGCTTTCGGTGGAGACGGCGGCCCGGAAGGCGCGTTACGCGGCTTTGGCGGGTGTCGCGCGGCGGCGGCGTTGCCCGCGGGTTTTGTTGGCGCATCACGCCGGCGATCAGGTGGAGACGGTGCTGATGAATTTGTTTCGCGGGGCGGGAGGCAGGGGGTTGGGAGGGATGCGCGCGCGCTCGGAGCGGAAGGTCGAAGGCGTCCGGCTCGAACTGATCCGTCCCTTGTTAGGAACGTGGCGCGAGGAGATTGCGGCCGCGGCGGGAGAGGAAGGCCTGCGTTTCCGGGAGGACGCGAGCAACGCCAGCAGCGCTTTTTTCCGAAACCGGATCCGGCGCGAGCTGTTGCCGGAGATTGAGAGGTGTTGTGGGCGGGACGTGCGGCCGATGATTCTGCGAATGGCGCGCCAGGCGGCGGAGGAGACGCGTTATTTCGACGAATTGCTGGCGGATGAGGCGGACCAGACGGAGCTGTCCGTGAAGCGTCTGCGCGCGTTGCATCCGGCGCTGCTGAACCGTTTGTTGCTGGCTTGGCTGGCGAAGCGGGGAGGGAAGAACTTGGGGTGGAGGCTGGTGGAAGCGGTGCGCGAGCTGGTGCCTGAGGGAGCGAAAACGGCGGCGGTCAATCTTCCGGGCGGGGGTGCGGTGCGGAGGAGATCGGGAAAATTGTTTGTGGAAGGGCCCGCGCGATCATCGAGAAACGCCGTGAGAAATGCGGCTCCGGCTGGGTAGGAGCGGGCGGAACAATCCGGCTTGCACCCTCGGGAGGCGGCGCTCTAGAGTGCCGGGCGTATGAAGATCGGTTTCAACCTCCTTCTGTGGACGACTCATTTTGTGGAGGCGGAGTTCCCGATCCTCGAGAAGCTGAAGGCGACCGGATTCGACGGGGTTGAGGCGCCCGTGTTCGATACGAGCGATTCCGCTCCGTTCGAAGCGATGGGAAAGGCTTTGCGGGATTTGGGATTGCGGAGCACGGCGGTGACGGTGGCTCCGGACGAGGAGCACAGCCCGATCAGCCCGGTTCCCGCGCACCGGCAGGGGGCGGTGGATCATTTGCGGCGGGTGCTGGACTGCGCCAAGGCGGCGGGCGCGGAGGTCTTGTGCGGGCCCTACTATCAGCCGCTGGGCGTGTTTTCCGGTGAGCCGCCGACGGAAGACGAGAAAGCCTGGGGGGCGGAGGTGCATCGGGCGGTGGCGGACCATGCGGCGGGACTGGGCATCCGCTTGGCCATCGAGAGTCTCAACCGCTTCGAGGCATATTTTCTCAACACGATCGCCGACG
Source organism: Verrucomicrobiales bacterium (assembly GCA_041749135.1). Taxonomy (GTDB): domain Bacteria; phylum Verrucomicrobiota; class Verrucomicrobiia; order Verrucomicrobiales; family DEV007; genus DATKCT01. The sequence goes on along the minus strand of JBGTBW010000073.1, from coordinate 51,551 downwards.
CCGCCGATTACGTGCGCCGGGTGAATCATCCGAGTTTCGGGACGATGTTCGACACGTTTCACGCCAATATCGAAGAGAAGGATCCGCTCGCGGCCTTGCGGGAGAATTTGGATGTGATTGGGCACGTGCACATTTCTGAGAACGACCGCGGCACACCTGGGACGGGTCACACGCCGATCCGGGAAGCGATCGGGATTTTGAAGGCGGGAGGTTACGATGGCTGGCTGACCATCGAGGCGTTTGGAAGGGCCTTGCCGGCGCTGGCGGCAGCGACGAGGGTTTGGCGAGACTTCTTTCCGAGCCGCGAAGAAGTTTATGAGAAAGGCTATCGTTTGATTCGCGAAACCTGGGACGCGGCGTGAGGATACCCGGGGACACCAAAAAACCGAAAGAACTCTGATGAGAACCAGGATGATGTTTTTGAAATTGAGTGTGGTCTGCGCCCTTGGCGTGGGCGCAGGAACCGCCGTCGCCGAGGAGGGCTGGGAGTCCTTGTTCGACGGCGAGACTTTGAAGGATTGGGACGGGAACCCGAAGTTCTGGAGCGTGCAGGATGGCTCCATTACGGGGGAAACCACCAAGGAGAATCCGACTGAGGGAAACACGTTCCTGGTTTGGACGGGCGGCGAGGTGGGGGATTTCGAGTTGAAACTGCAATACCGGATCCTGCCTGGCGATCCGGACAACCCGGGGGCCAACTCCGGGATTCAATACCGGAGTTTCCGGATAGACGGCGCTCCGGACGCGTGGCGGATCGGAGGTTACCAGGCGGACATGGAAGCCGGCGACACCTGGTCGGGGATACTCTATGGCGAGAATTTCCGGGGCATTTTGGCCAAACGGGGGGAGAAGACAGAGATCGGCGAGGATGGCGCTCCCAAGGTAGTGGAGCAATTCGGGGACAGCGCGGAGATCCAGGGGAAGATCCTCAAGGAGGATTGGAACGAGTATCACATCACCGCGGAAGGATTTCATTTCGTTCATCGGATCAATGGAACGGTGACGGCGGAGTGCACCGATAACGACACGGACATGCGGCGGGCTTCGGGTTTGCTGGCGCTGCAGTTGCATGCGGGCCCTCCGATGAAGGTGCAGTTCCGCGAGATTCAACTGAAACGGGCGGGTTCCGTTGAGGAAGTAGGGGAGGCGTCCGCAGAGGAAAGCGTGGCTGAAGAGACGCCAGCGGAAGAGGCCCCGGCGGAAGATACCCCGGTGGAAGATGCCCCGGCGGAAGATGCCCCGGTGGAGGGACTGGTCATCGAGTTGCGGGGCGATGGGATGCTGCGGGTGAAGGGCGTCGAGTTGGCGCTGGACAAGGCCGGGGAAGTTCTGGCAGCCCATGCGGAGGATGCGGAGAAAGGGGTCATCTTGCGGGCTACGGCGGAAACGCCCATGGAACAGGTCCGCGGCGTTGTAGAGGCTTGTCATGCGGCCGGCCGATTGAAGGTGAAACTGCAATTGGCGAAATGACCGTTGTGCGCCGGGAACGAATTCACGAAGACAGAACAGAAGAAACACCCACATCCTAACGACGTCATGAACCCTCCAGAGCAATCTCGTTCGAGCATCATCCAACCCACGCGCCGCGGATTTCTCGGCGCGGGCGGAGCGGCGGCGGCCGGCTCGATGTTGGCCCAGCTTCCCGTGCAATCTTTCGCCCAAGTGGAAGGGCGCAGCCGGCTCAAGGTGGCCCTGGTTGGCTGCGGAGGGCGCGGAACGGGCGCAGCGAATGAGACTTTAAGCGTCGAAGGCACCGAGTTGGTGGCCATGGCCGACGTGTTTCGCGACCGTTTGGACGGCGCTTACGCCCAATTGTCTGGCCGTTTTGAGGACACGGTGAAGGTGACGGATCTAACCAAATTCGTCGGATTCGATGCTTACCTCAAGGCGATCGACCTCGCGGATGTGGTGATTTTGGCGACTCCGCCAGGGTTTCGCCCCATGATGTTCGAGGCCGCGGTGGACGCGGGCAAGCATGTGTTCATGGAGAAGCCGGTGGCCACGGACGCGCCGGGCATTCGGCGGGTGCTCGAGGCGGCGAAGAAGGCGGACGAGAAGAAGCTCAAGGTCGTGGTGGGTTTGCAACGCCATTATGAAACCAGCTACCTGGAAACCTTTAAGCGGATTCAAGATGGCGAAATCGGCGATATCGTTTCGGCGCAATGCTATTGGAACGGAGCGGGCGTGTGGGTGCGGGAGCGGCGTCCGGGTCAGACGGAGATGGAATACCAAGTCATGAACTGGTATTACTTTGTGTGGCTGTGCGGCGATCACATTGTGGAGCAGCACGTGCACAACATCGATGTGGTGAACTGGTTCAAGGGCGGACCCCCGGTAAGGGCTCAGGGGATGGGGGGAAGGGAAGTGCGCAAGGGCCGGGACAACGGGGAGATTTTCGACCATCACTATGTCGAGTTCACCTATGCCGACGGCACGATCTGCAACAGCCAATGCCGGCATATTCCAGGCTGCTGGGACCGGGTTTCTGAATCCTTCCAGGGAACGAAAGGGCGGGCCGAGCCTGGACGCATATACGATCTCAAAGGCGAGGAAGTGTGGCGGCACCGGGGCCGGGGCGACGCGAATGCCTACCAAGTCGAGCACGACGTGCTCTATAGGCACATCCGGGAGGATATCCCGATCAACAATGCCTATTATGGGGCTTCCAGCACGATGACGGCGATCCTCGGGCGCTTGTGCACGTATTCGGGCCAATCCATCGGCTACGAGGAGGCGCTCAATTCCAACGTGAATCTGTTTCCGGATTCGCTGGCCTGGGACGCCATGCCCAAGGTCATTCCGGACGCCGAAGGCCGCTATCCGGTGGCCATTCCCGGGAAGACCAAGGTGATCTGAGTTTCGGGTGCGCCGCAGTTTTTTCCCGGCCCGCGGACGCGGCGTGTGTTAACCGTGCGCCGTGGCCGTGGAAACGGGAAGACATGTGGTGATCATCGGGGCGGGCGTCATCGGGCTGAGTTGCGCCCGGTCGCTGCTGCGCCGTGGGTTTGCGGTGACGTTGTTGGACCGCGGGCCGGGCGACGCGGGCCGGGACGGCTGTTCTTTTGGGAACGCGGGTTTGGTGACGCCTAGCCATATCGTGCCGCTGGCGGCTCCTGGCATGATCACGCGGGGGTTGCGCTGGATGGCCGATCCGGAGGGTCCCTTCGCCATCCGGCCGCGGTTCGACCCCGGGTTGGCGCGTTGGGGATGGTTGTTCTATCGGGCCTCTCGTCCGGCGCGTGCGCGTGCGGCGATGCCTCTATTGCGGGATTTGAGTTTGGAGAGCCGGCGCTTGTTTTTCGAGTGGCAGCGCGAGCTTGGCGGATTCGAAGTGGAACCTAGCGGTCTGATCGTGCTTTACCGTTCGGCCGAGGCGGAAGAAGAAGAACACCGTTTGGCGGAGGCGGCGCGTTCGCTGGGTTTGGAGGCGCGGAGCCTAACGCCCTCGCAAGTTCGGGAGTTGGAACCAGGCGTGGAGCTCGATGTGCGTGGGGGCGTCCATTTTCCCATCGATTGCCGGATGGACCCGCGGGATTTTCTGAATCGGCTGGCGCAGGATGTGGTGGAGCGGGGCGGCGTGCTGCGTTGGGAGGATGAGGTGGAGGATATTACGATGCGCAACGGCGGCGTGGCGCGGGTGGACACGACGGCCGGCCCTCTTGAGCTGGATGAGCTGCTCGTCGCGGGCGGAGCTTGGTCTGGCCGGCTCGCCCGGAAACTGGGGTTGCGCCTGCCTATGCAGGCTGGCAAAGGCTACAGTCTGACATTGGAGAGTCCTCCTCAGATGCCGCGGGCGGCTTTGCTGTTGTGCGAGGCCCGGGTGGCGGTGACGCCCATGGGCGGGAAGCTTCGGTTTGGCGGCACCATGGAGATTGGCGTATTTGACGACCGGGTCGATATGCGCCGGGTGCGCGGGGTGGTGCGCTCGGTCTCCGGTTACCTGCCGGCCTTCGGCTCCAGGGAATTCCGGGGGTGTCCGGTGTGGACGGGCTTGCGTCCGTGTTCTCCGGACGGGCTGCCTTATGTGGGCCGTTGGCCGGGCCTGCGGAATCTCAGCATCGCGGCCGGGCACGCCATGCTCGGCTTGAGTCTCGCTCCGGCGACGGGAGAGATGATCGGCGCGATTCTGGCGGGAGAACAAACTGCTGTGGCGACGGAGCTGCTGGCTCCGGACCGGTATGCGTAGCCCGGATAGCATTCCGCCTCAGCTTCCCATCGCCGCCGGCAGCCTTCATGGGCCGTTTTGACATCTCATGCACTGGGTAGGAATAACGAGACCGCATTCCCCACATGTCTTTATCGTTTTGATGAATCCTTGTTGGCCTCGCGTGCGGGCGCACTGCGTCTTTTTGCCTCCGCCAATTCGCGGCAGAGACTCAGCAATTGGGCAGAGCGCCTGAGCCGGCGATCGATAGCGTCGGGCGACATGTCGGTCTCCCGCGATCGACGCGCTGTGTCTGATGGGCCTTCAATCATCGCCGCCTTCGAGCCTTGCCACGTCGGCCTGATCGATGGGTCTTCCTCCGTCTCTTCATGGAGATCAAATCTTCCTTACGAATCACCCAAAGATCCTCCGCTCCAACGGAGCCGTTGTCGCCGTTCCCATGCCCCTTTCAGGTCGCCGCAGACCAGCAGTAAGCCAACCGTCAGAATATCTTGATCCACCACTTTGCTGACGCGAAAGAGTTCATGGGGATTTTCAGTCTTGACGCCGAGCGGAATTCTTCCGGACTCAAGCGTAAGGCCACAGCCTGCCAGCGCCTGCTTTGCCGCAGTCAGGTGATCCGGCGGAATCAGCAAATCAGTATCTTCCGTCGCGCGGGGATAACCATGGACGCCGACGGCCAACCCGCCGCACAGGGCATAGGGGAGTTCCGCCGCGTTCAGCGCTTTCACGACGGCCAACAGTTCTGTCCGGATGTCCATCACATGTTCTTCTGAATCCAAGACATTCGGCCAGCGGCAGCCGGGTAGGCACTCGCGCCGTAGCTGCAGCTTTCAGAGATCCGCGTGGATGGGCTGCTAAAACTTTCCATCTTCTAAGATTCTCGGAACAATACCTGAGCAGTTTTCTGAGGGCGAAACCTGATTCTGCTTAGCCCGCATTTCTCACACTCTTTCTGTTGCGGCGCGCTACGCCCCAAGGGGACTGCGTTGCGCTTGCGGAGACTCGGAGTTGCATCCGGTGCGCGAGTTGGATAGAAAGAGCGGCGTGGAGGCAGAACAAACGACGGATCAATGAAAGCGAAAAACGAGGATCGCGGAAGGACACGGCTGGGGCGTGTTTGTTGCAGGGTTGGGGCGGCGGCAGTTTGCCTGCTCGCCGGGGTTCTCTTGCTTTGGTACGTGTCCGAGCGCTGGCCCTCAGGCGAGCGCAACACGGCCGGATCGTTGGAGAGTCCGCCGCGGGCCCGAGGACAGGAGACTGGGCTGGATCTGTCCCGGGGGCGCGGGCCTGTTCCGGAGAGAATCGCCCCGTCTGGGGAGGGGCCGATCTTCCAAGCGAACGTGGCGAAGCCTGAAGGGCCGCAGACCGCGGAAGCCAGGAAGCGTTTGCGGGAAGCGATGGCGAGGTTGCGGCGGGATTCCGCGCGGCCTGAATTGCGGCCGGTCGTTGCTGCGGATCCCGTCGATCCGGCGCTGGTTCCGCGTCCGGCGCAACTGAGCGCCGAGCAGACGGCTGCGCTGGGGCGCTTGAGCTGGCGCAGCGGAAAGCACCTGGAATACCGGGCGTACGCTCCGGACGCGACTGTCAGGTATTTGTCGGGAATGCTGCTCGAGCCGCCGGCAGAGGACGTGCGCGAGGGCCGCTCGCGGGAGGAGGAGACGGCGAGGAACTTTCTCGCGAAGAACCGGGATCTGTTGCTGGTCATCGATCCGGAAGCAGAACTTCGTTTAGAGCTGGAGGAGAAGGATGATTTGGGCTATGTGCAGTTGCGGTTCTCGCAGCATTACGAGGGACTCCCGGTTTGGCCGGCGGGCGTGACCGTGCAGATCAAACCGGGCGGCGCGATGTCCCTGTTTACGGGCAATTATGTTGCTACGCCCGAGGACATCGCGTTGGAGCCGAGGCTGTCGCAGGCGGAGGCGCAGGAGAGGGCGGAAGCGGCGGTGGGAGTCTCGCTTGATTCGGCGGAAGACGAGCCGGAGTTGATCGTGTATGCGGGCTCGACGGAACCTGCGTTGGCCTACAAGGCGGAGGTTCATGCCAATATGTTAGAACATTGGATAGTGATTGTCGACGCGAACGACGGGAGCGTGTTGGCCCAGATCAACGAGGTGTGCACGGCCGCCGTGGTGGGCAGCGGCACGGATTTGGCCGGGACCGTCCAGCAGATCGATTTGTGGCAGCACAATGACGGCTTCCACTACATGGTGGACGCGACACAGGCGATGTATGATGCGACGTCGACGCCGCCGTTCTTGCAGAACTCTCGCGGGGTCATCAAGATCGTCGATGCGGGGAACCAGGAACCCCAGGGAGCCAATGTGTCGTATGTGGACGTCCGATCAAACTCGCCGGCGAGCGGATTCAGCCGGGAAGCCGTGAGCGCTTCGGTGAATTTGGCGCGGGTGTACAACTACTACCGGGAGCGTTACAACCGGAATTCGATCGATGGGCAGGGCGGTTCTATTTTGGGAGTGGTCAACGTGCGGATGGACAATGCGTTTTGGAACGGGACGTTCATCGCGTTGGGGAACGGCGACACCTGGGCGAATTCCCTGGACTTCGACGCGCACGAAATGACGCACGGAGTAATCTCGCGCACGTCAAACTTGATCTATCAGAACCAGAGCGGGGCGTTGAACGAAGCGTTTGCGGACATCCTGGGCGAGGGTTGCGAGGCGCATCATCAGAACGGCAACCTCGATTGGATCCTGGGATCGGGTTTGAGCCGGGGCCTTCGATCGATGCGGGACCCGGCATCGATCCCGATCGGGCCGGGGATCACCACGCCATATCCGAAGAAGATGAGCGAGTTTCTAACGACGACCCATCCGGACCCGGTTATTGCGAACATTGTGCAGAGGGACAGCGGCGGCGTGCATTTCAACAGTTCGATCATCAATCATTGTTTCTATCTGCTGACGACGGGTCTGCCGGGCGCGATTGGGCTCGATCAGGGCTTGCAGATTTTCTACAGGACAGTGACGACGAAGCTGAATCAACAATCGACGTTCATCGATTGTCGCTTGGGTTGCATCGCCTCGGCGACGGAGCTTTTTGGAGCGGGATCGAACCAAGCGGCGAAAACGGCAGAGGCATTCGACGCAGTGGAGATCTATGATCAGCGGCCGCCGTCCATGCCTAGCCCGATTCCTGTGGTAAGTTCCAACGACAATACCTTGTTCACTTATACGCCGGACTTCTTCACGCAGTATTTGGGTAGATTGGAACTGGCGCAAGGCGACGGGCAAGTGGGCATTCAACTCGGCTCGTCCACTGTGAATATTGGATCGACGCCTTCGGTAAGCGGCGACGGGAGTTTTGCCATCTTTGTCGATGCGGGGTTCGACGGGGTGATCGTCGATACGTTGACCGGCGCATCCGAGGCTCTTGGGCTCGCAGGCCAGGTTTACTCGGTGGGCATGTCGGCCAATGGAGAGACTTTCGGTTTCGTGTTTCTCGATCAGTTCTTCAATCCGACAAACCGCGTGTCGGTGATCGACGTCGCCACTGGCGCGGCGGTGGAATACGACTTGGCAGCGCCCATATTCGATCAGCGAGGCACGAATACGGCAAGCCCGATTCTTTTCGCTCACGTTCTCGATTTCACGCCGGATTCCCGGTATCTCTACTACGACGCGTTGAATCGCATCGTCCTGGAGTCGGGATACACGGAGGATCTATGGAGCCTTTATTTCATAGACCGTGAGTCGGGGAATACCTACGTGGTGATTCCGCCGATTCCCGGTGTGAACGTGGGAAATCCGGCCTTGGCGCAAGCGCACAATCACTATCTGACGTTTGAGGCAGTGGATGCTTCTGGAGTGCATTATCTGTATGCGGCCGATCTCGTTGATGGGGCCGTGAATGGATTGGGAGCGATTGCGGGAGGGGCGTCGATGCCGTTCTTCTCACGACCCGGTTACAATGGGGACGACGGGGCGCTCGTCTACACGGATTACAGTTTTGATGTATTCATCGGTTGGATTCCGCGGGTGGATCATGTCCCGATGGCGGAGAACGGCATCGAGGCAAGCGGGCAGGCGCAGATATGGTTGAACACAGCGGTGGTGGGCACGCCGACGGTGCGGGGAGTGATTTACCGGCGCGGGGTTTACCAAGGCCTCCCGCGTGTTTCGGCGACGGTAGTCGATGGGACGGCGTCGGAGGCGGGAGGCGACAGAGCGGTCTTTCGGGTGTCGCGAACGGGCGACACCGGAAGGGCGTTGAACGTGATCTGTCTTATGACGGGATCGGCGGAGAATGGCGTCGATTACGAGCGGGTTCCCCTAACGATCGATATTCCGGCGGGGCAAGCTGCTGTGGACATCGCGATCATTCCGATTGACGACGACGAGCAGGAACCGGAGGAGCAGGTTGTATTGACGTTGACGGAGGCGACCCATTACGCGCTGGAAAGTCCGGTGCGGGCTGAGGCAGTCTTGATAGATAATGATGAGGCTACTGGAGAGACATTCGCTTCATGGGCAGCGGAGAACGGAATTGCTGCTAACGATTACACGGGCGACCCCGACGGCGATTTGCTGGTCCACCTGATTGAGTACGGGTTGGGGCTCGATCCCCAGGCGGCGGATGCGGCGGACTGGGTAGCCGTTTCCCTCACCGAAGCCGGAGGGGAACGCTACCTCACGCTCGAAGTGCGGCGGGGCCGGAAGGCTCCGGATCTGGAGTATGTGGTCGAAGTGTCGCCGGGGCTTCAGTCTGCTGGGTGGATGTCCGGTGGGGCGGCGACGGAGATTTTGGAAGACAGCGAAACCCGGCTGCGGGTGCGGGACAGGACGCCGGCGAGTGCTGGGGCTCCTTTACGGGCCATGCGGCTCCGGGTGGTGAAGGACGGTTGACGAGGGTGGACTGCCGGTTGGATCCTGCCCCTCGCGGCGAAAAGTATGAGTAATCCGGGTTAAGGCCCTTTCAAGGTAAAGGCGGGGGCCTCAATGAGCCGGAATCCTTCGACGCCCTCGGCAATGGTGAGAATTCGGTCAAAGGGGACGTTCTCGACCTGCTGGCGGATTCCGGAGGCGGGCCAGAAGATTTCCACCTGGGCGATGCGTTGGGCTTGTCCGAGTCCAATGGTTTGGCGCAGGGGATTGGATCCGAAGCTTCCGCCGCTGTTGACGCGGCGGGTGATGAGGCGCCGGGAGCCATTGGTCTCCTCGATTTCCACACGGATCTGTGCGCCGATTGCGGAGCGGTTGGAGCGGGAGCCTTCGAGCTGCAAGACGATCCAGCGATTCCCGAATCCCGGGTTCTCGAACAAGGCGTCGCGGTAGCGATCGCCGGGGTAGGCTCCTCCTAACTGTTCAAACACGTCTTCATCACCGTCGTGGTCGAGATCGGCGAAGGCGACGGAATGACCTTTCTGAATATGTCCAAAGCCGCCGGCCATGGTGACATCCTCAAAGCGTTTGCCCTCGCGATTGAGCCACATTTGATTGGGAAGCACGCTGTCGAAGGAGGGGTCCCCGGTGCCGAGATAGAAGTCGGGGAAGCCGTCGGCATTGAGGTCCCCGAAATTGGAGCCCATGGGGAGCATGGGAACCTCCAGACCAGCTTGGGCGGCGACATTGTCGAATCCGCCCTTGCCGTTGTTGCGGTAGAGAGCGGCGAACTCCATTTTCGCCGGATGCCCGAAGTGATAGGCGGCGTGGTTGTAGTTTTCGCCGTCGTAGGAAGAGACGAAGAGATCGAGATGTCCGTCGTTGTCGAAGTCCCAGAACCAGACGGGAAAGCTGTTGATGGGGCGTTGGACGTTGAGAGCAGCAGCGAGGTCGGTGAAGGTTCCGTCGCCGTTGTTGCGATAGAGCCGGTTGGGTCCCTCCAGGTTGGAGATGTAGAGGTCTGGGTAGCGATCGCCGTCGTAGTCTCCCCAGGTCACGCCTTTGGCGAAGGCGAAATTCTCGACTCCGGCGGCTGGAGCGACATCGGTGAAGGTTCCGTCGCCGTTGTTGCGAAAGAGTTGGCAAGGAGCGCGAAAGGCCCTGGTGGTCTCGTTTCCGATGAAGAGATCGAGGTCGCCATCGAGGTCGTAGTCTGCCCAGGCGGCGGTTTGGGTAGGATAGTGCGCTTCGCCGAGTCCAGCGGCGAAGGCAACGTCGGTGAAGGAGATGGTTCCGCCGGGACCGGTGGGTCCGTTGTTGCGGAGTAGGGAATTGGGATGTTGGCCGTTTGGTCCGAGCCAGGCTCCGCGCAGGATGAAAAGGTCGAGCCAACCGTCGTTGTCGAAATCGGCTTGCACGGCGTTGAGCCCGCCGAAGAGGCCGCTGAGGCCGGCATCCCGTGCGCATTCGCGGAAGGATCCTGAGCCGTCGTTGAGAAAGAGTTTGGGTTCGCCGGCGCTGTCCCAGGTGGTGGTGAATATGTCCAGGTAGCCGTTGTTGTCGAAATCGTCGATGACGGCTGCTCCGGCGAGGTTGAAGGTGTCGAGACCCAGTCTTCCGGAGATATTGGGGAAGCGGGGAAACTCGTTCCCGGGGTGGAAGAACTTCTCGGGGATGCGGACGTTTTCCGGGACGCCTTGGGGATAATCCCCCAGGGTCATGGCGGCGATGTTGAGGAGCCAAATCGAGGCGAAGTATTGCTGCTGATCGGCCGGGTTGATCTGGTGGAGGACGGCGATGGCGGATTCGGAGCCTTCGCGCTTGGTGTGGATACCGCCGCCTTGGATGGGAACGATGCAACTGTCGGGGCTGTGGAGGGCGCAGCAGTTTTCGGTTTCTCCGTAGCGCAGGTAGCCGACAGCGAGTTGGAAGAGGGTGTCCTGGGCGTACTTGGGCCCGATGATGGATTCCACTTGGGGGAGGAGTTTGCGGGCTTCTTCGAGGAGGGCGATGCCTTCTTTTTCGTTGCCGAGCTTGAGTTCGGCGACGCCGAGCATGCGTAGGATCCGCCAGCGCTCGACCGGAGGAGCTTCTGCGGGCAAGTTGAGCAATTGATCACGGAGGCTCCGGGCCTGGCCATCGCCAAGGTAAGAATTCTCGTCAGGAGTGCGTTCGCGGATATCGGCCAGGAGGGCCAGCATGCGCTGGTGGCTTTCGGCGTGCGCGGGATGGACGGCAGGTTGGGACGTCGCCCCGGAAGCTGGGGTGAGGGGCGGGGAAGCTTTGCGGCAGGCGCTGGTCCACCCGGCGAGGGTGAGGCCGCCGATGAGGACCGGCAGAGCAGACCGGAGCGAGAGGGACGGGCCGCGGGAGCGACATTCTGCGGTCCGGCGGCTGGAGAACATCATTCAGAAGGTTCCGTTAGGGTAACGGTTTCGGCGGGAAGCAGCACGGCATGGGTGGACTGGCGTCCATTGGGCCAACGGACCTCGATTTCGAGGGCGTCGAGAGCCGGGTCTGCGCTGAAGTAGAGGACCGGGCTCGATTGCGAAAGGTAGCCCGACCCGGCCGTGACTTCGGCGGTCTGTGCAGGAAGGTTTTCACCGCGCAAGGCGACGCGCGCGCCGGCGCAGGTGGGATTGCCAGGCGGACCCTGGAGACGGACGGAGAGAGGATTCCCAGCGGGGAAGCGATTCTCGAACGGGAAAATGGGTCCATTGTTGGTCGCCACGAGCAGGTCGGGCCGGCCGTTCCCGTCGAGATCGGTGATGACCAGGCCTTTGGCGTCCGTGGGAACCAGAATGCCCGAGGTCCGGGGTCCGATGGGAGAGAATGTGCCGTCGCCGGCTCCGCGCAGAACGAGACTCAAGCCTCCGTCCATGTGGCCTGTTTCCGGCTGGGGAGCGAAGAAGTTCTGTGCGAGGAAGAGATCGGCATGACCGTCGGCGTCGAAGTCCGTGATGGCGACCCCGAAGGCCGGAGCGGTCTGGGCCAGGCGGGGCAAGGGAATGGGGCGGAAGACGCCGCGGCCGTCGTTGAGGAAGGCGGTGTGCTCGAGGTGGTTGGCTTCGAGCCGGAATGCGGCGGAGAGGCGGTCCTCTGAATAGACTTCCGTGAGGGTTGAGGAGGCGAAATTGTGGAAGGTCTTCAATTTCTCCCGGACAGAGGGCATGGCGTGGCTGGAGCAACTGAGACCGCGGCGGGGGAAGAGCGTTTTCCCTTCAAACTTGGCCTCCACAATGTTCCGATTGCCGCTTCCATCCATGTCGCCGTAGAAGAGGAGTTCCGGCTTTTCGGGGCTCGCTTTGTATTGGGTGTTGAGCCCGAAATTTGTAGCGACGAAATCGATATGGCCATCGTGATTGAGATCGTGTGGGGCGATGCCGTTCCACCAGCCGGCCATTTCTGAGAGACCGGCTTCCACGGTGCGTTCGATGAGAACCCGCCCGCCCTCGGAGGGACCGGCTTGATTGGCGAAGAGGCGGAGAGGGCCCCATTCACAGGCGACGAGGAGGTCGATCCAACCGTCGCCGTCGACATCTGTCCATACTGCGGCGGTGACGAGACCGGCTTCGCGCAGCCCAGGCGCGAGCTGCTCGGGCGCTTCGAGAAACTTGGGTTCGCCTGGCGTGGAATGATTGACGAGGAGAGTGCTGAGCGGCGTTTCCGGGTAGGCTCCGGGGATCACGCGGGCCCCGACGAAGAGATCGAGATCGCCGTCCCGGTCGAAGTCGGCGGCGGCGACGCAACTGCCGCTTTCGCGGCGTTCCGGGAGGGCGTGGCTCGCGTCGACAAACTCACCTGTGCCGTCGTTGAGGTAGAGCCGGTCGGCAAGGGAAGGGTCTTGGGGCGGGCACTCGACGCTTCCGCTGACGACATAGAGATCGAGATGGCCGTCGCGGTCAGCGTCGAAAAAGAGAGCGCCGAGGTCTTCCCTGTCGGCGTGCGCGGCAATGGCTGGCGTGGGACGGACAACGAACTGGCCGTCCCGGTTTTCGAGCAGGCGTCCAGCCTCGCCCTTGGCTCCGCCGTGAAAGAGGTCTTCGTCGCCGTCTCCGTCGATGTCGCCGGCGGCGAGGCCAGGACCTAACAAGGAATGCCGGTAGGGGAGCAGGGGTTGGCGGGCGTAGTCGTCGTAATCCGTTTCGCGATGCACGGCGTCCTTGATGCGGTTGGAGAAAGCGAAAAAGGGCGGGGGACCGTTTTCACCCACGGCGGGGTTGCGAGCAGGGGTGATGGCGGCGGGAGCTGCGGAAGGTTCCCTGATGGTGTAGAGCTGGCCGGATGGGAGACCGGTAAACTCTTGCCGGGCTCCGCCGGGCCACTCGAGGAGCAAGCTGTCGGCCTTTGAGACCGTTCCGAGCCCGAAGTGGAGGAGGGGTTCGTTGCTGGAGACAAAGCCTGTGGCTGGCATGAGCTGCCGGATCTGCTGTATGCCGCCGGCGCGCAGGGTGGCCTTGGTTCCGATGCCCTGAGAATTTCCGGCGGCCCCCACGAGACGGAGGCAAAGGCGCTGGCCTTGGCCCAGATCGTTGCGATAGATCGAGACGGGTTCGTCGAGATTGGCCACGACGAGATCGAGATCGCCGTCGCCGTCGAGATCGCCGACGGCGGCGGCGTAGCTCATCCCGACGTGATCGAGACCCCAGGCTTCGGCGGTTTCGGCGAAGCGGATGTCTCCGAGATTGCGGTAGGCGAGGTTGCGCTCGCGGCGCGGAGGAAAGCTCTCCCAGTAGTCCCACTCGGTCATCTCGTATTGGCGCTTTGCCGTCATGGCGTTGTCCGAGTCGTTGAAGCTGCGGGCGACTCCGTTGGAAATAAACACATCCAAGAGCGAGTCGTTGTCGAAGTCGGCGAGTTTTATGGCCCAAGTCCAGTCGCTGCTGCTGACGCCGGCCATAAAGGCGACCTCGAGGAAGCGGGGAGTGCCCGTGCCCAGGAAGAGGGCGTTGCGCATGTATTGGCGGGGGTTGGCGGTCAAGAGAAACTGCCGGAACTGGCCCATCTCCCCCATGGTCGATTTGGAGGCGTAATGGGTGGTGCCGGCCATGTCGGTGACGAGGAAATCGAAGCGGCCGTCGTTGTCGATGTCGCCGAAATCGGCTCCCATGGCGAACCAAGGCGTGTGGGGCATGGTGAAGCGGACGACGTCGGTGAAGGTCCCATTTCCATTGTTATGATAGAGTTTATCGGCTCCGCGAAAGTCGTTCGCTTCGTAGAGATCCATCCAGCCGTCGCCATTGTAGTCCCACCACGTCGCGGAATTTGTGATGCCGCGTCCGGCGATGCCCGCGGCGGCGCTGACATTGGAAAAGCGAATCTGACCGCTCGCGTCCGGACCTTCGTTGCGCAGCAGATAGTTGGCGCGACCCGCATTGACGAAGGCCGGTTGTCCGGACTCGTTGATGCGGATGTCATAGAACTTTTCGAATTCGGGCAAAACGTAGTACTTTCCGTCTTTTTGGTAGACGGGAGGATCTTGAGGCATACCTCCATCCGGTTTGAACTCGTTGCACTGGAGGAAGAGGTCGAGGTCGCCGTCGCGGTCGTAATCGCAGAAGGAAGGCATGAGGCTGGCGTCGACGATATCGAGCGCGAAGTCTTTAGCGGCTTCACGGAATCGGGGAACGCCGCCTTCGGAGCCTTCGTTCAAGAAGAGGAGATTGGGGGCGTCGTAGCAGCCGACGTAAAGATCGAGATCGCCGTCGCCGTCAATATCGACCATGGCGCACCCGGTCGACCACCTGTCGGGGGCGTCGACTCCGGATTCCGCTGCGACCTGGGTGAAGGTCAGGTCTCCGGTTTGCAGGTAAAGGGCGTTGGGGCGGGGTCCGTTGGTGAGATACAGATCGGGTTTCCCGTCGCCATTGACGTCTCCGATGGCGATGCCGCCGCAGGCAAATCCGTTGATGTAGAGGCGTTTGAGGGGATGGCGGACATCGATGGGATTGACGAAATCCACGCCGGTGTGCTCTGGGCTGAGCAGGACGAAGCGTTCCCCTTCCCGGGCGGGACGGAGCTGGGTGGATTCGATGGCGGGCTCCACTGTCTGGGAGGACGCCCAAGTCCAGCCGGCGAAGAGGAGGACGGGCCCGAGAGCTTTGGGGAAGCGAGCGATCATGGGATTGGGGGTTGGATTCATCCTAGCCGGGAGAAGCCCTGAGCAAACGGGAAATATGGCTCCCGAAGAGCGGCCTAGTGGGTGCGCACTTCGTTGAGGTCCCAGTCGTATTCGGTGAATGCGATTCTGATTCTGCCGGCCGCCTTGGCGATGGCGGCGGAATCGGCGGCGTTCATGAACCGGGCGACATAGGCAGGGAGATCCGATTGTTTTTCGACGAAGTCGGCCCGGTACCACTGGAAGATAGGCGAGAGGTGCAGGGTGTTTTTGGCGGCGTCGAAACGGTTCTTGTCGCGCTGCGCCATGAAGTGGCGGCCCTGTTCATCGAGCTGGCGGTCGAGCGTCTTGGCAAGGTAGGGTTTGTTAAGGAGGGCCGGGCAGCCCTTCGCGGCGCAGACCAGGGCGAAATGAACGCGGGGATCGCTGTGGGGCTTAGCCAGAATCACTTCATGTTCGAGCCAGTCCAGGGAATGTTGGCCGTCCCAGAGGCGCACGACGGGAAGCTTCCAAGGACCGTCTTGGGCGGCGGAGATTTCCTTGATGCTCGAGAGGGGATAGTGTTGGATGATCAGATCGAGCGTGGCGGCATTGTAGAGATTGAGCAGAAAGGCAAGCTGTTGCCCGGCCGGCCATTTGTCGAACGCGGCCTTGGAGACCCGGGAGGCGTCTTCGAGGTAGTCCTTGAGATGGGAGGGGTTTTTCTTCAGTTTGGCATAATCGACGTTGCCATCGCCGACGTGCTCATCGAGCACGAGGGCAAAGCGGCGATGGGTATGATCGAAATCCTGAGTGGGCGTTGCGGCGGCGGCCGGGAGGGTCAGCGCGCAGAGGAATAGGAAGAGACGGCGGTTCATGCGGGAGGCGGGCTCGGACGAAGGCTCGGGGTGGAGCGGATTCTAAAAAGATCAGCGACGAGGGCCGCCGCGACAAGGCCAAACTCGAGGGGGCGCAGCCAGGGCGGATGCTCGAAGCCGTGCAAGACGGGATCTCCCAGGTTTTGTTTGGTTAGATAACTGAGACTGACGGCGGC
Source organism: Verrucomicrobiales bacterium (assembly GCA_041749135.1). Classification (GTDB taxonomy): domain Bacteria; phylum Verrucomicrobiota; class Verrucomicrobiia; order Verrucomicrobiales; family DEV007; genus DATKCT01. The sequence goes on along the minus strand of JBGTBW010000073.1, from coordinate 35,394 downwards.
CAAGAGAGTGATCCCGGTATAACTGGGCCAGAGGGCGAGGAATGGAAGGAGCCAGAGGGCGTACCAGGGATTGAACACGGGAGAGAGCAGGAAGAGCGAGCCGTAGAGGAAGGCCAAAGCGGCGGGCAGCGGAAAGCGGGCGGGGAAACGCTGCTGGAGCAGAAAGAGAGCGAGGCAGGCGGCGAGAAACAGCGCAGTGCAGAGGATTCTTGAGGACTGTGGCGAAAGCACCCAGGCCAAAACGGCATAGAGAGAGGAATTGAATTCCCATTCGCGAGCGAAAATTCGCAGGCCGGTGAGATCGGCCCAAACGCCTTGGATCAAGAAAGGCAGATTGCAAGTGGCCAGGGTCGCGGCAAAAGCAACGGGCGCTGAGGCGGGTTTTTTCCAGAGCAGGAATGGTGCGGCGAGAACCGCGGGAAACCTGGCTGCCGCGGCGACGGCGCAGAGGAATCCGGTCAGCACCGGCCGCGAGCCCTTCCCGGCAAGCACAGCCCAGGCAAGCAGGGAGACGGCCAAGGCTTCCGGGTGAGCATTGAATGAGGTTTCGAAGACGCTTAAGGGACACCAGGCCGCGAAAAGAGCCGGGCGGAACCCGGAGCCGCAGCGCGCGCCCAATTTCCAGAGGGCGGCCAGGAGCGCGGCGTCGGCGGCCAAGAGGATCAGCTTCCAGGGCCAAACTTGAGCCGGAGCGATCAGGTAGGAACTCAGGAACCCGGCTTGGACGACGGGACCGTAGACGGTGGGGAGGCTGGGGTAATTGATGTGGTCGAGAATCTCTGCAAACGAGTCCGGCAGATTCTCATCTTGGAAGTGATCAGCGGGAGCGGTTGCGTAAGGATTGCCGGAGAGGGCGAAGCTGCGGCCATCCCAAAGGAAGCGGTAGTGATCATCCTCCAGGATGGGGGCGGAGAAGAGACCCACGATGCGGAAGGCAATGCCGCAGAGCACCCACACGAGGGCATAACGGACGCCGGCGTTTCGCCAGACCCAGAGCGTGATAAGCCATTGCAGCGCGAGGATGACGAGAAGCCAAACGGCCATCATCGATCCCGGGGGCGCATGGGAAAGCCGGGCGAGCAGCGTCCATCCCCCCAAAGCCAAGGCGGCGAGGAGGGTGATTCGGATCCCAGGTTCCGTGGGTTGCGAGCCTCGCTTGGGGCACAACACCAGGGTCGCGCCCATCATCTGGCGGAACCGGACGGAACTGTACCGGCGTCAACCGTGTTCAAATCACTTGGTCCAATACACCGGTTCGGTGGGCGGTAAGGGGGCCGGAGCGCCGGGCCCGCCGCCGAAAGGAATGGTGATGGCGAAGAAGGCGATGACTTTATCGCCGGTGTTGCGTCCATCCACAGAAGCGGCGATACCAACTTGGTAGGAGCGTCCGCCGGAATCGGTGTAGGCCAGCGTCCCTTCGAGGAGTTGATTGATCTCACGCAGGGCGGGAAAGCCGTGGGAGGCCCCGGCAGCGGGATTGAAGCCTGGGCCTTCGATGTCGAGGCCGTCTTCGGATTCGATGTGCCGGTAGGCGACCGTGGCGGTGATGGCGTCGTTGCTGAAGAAGATCTCCGGGAACTGTTTGAAGAGTCCGATCGAGCCGAAAACTTCGTCGGGAACGGGGTTTTCGCGGAAGCGATAGCCGATTTCTCCGAACGCACCGAAGCCGGAATCGCCGAAGGATTTTCCGAAGAGAAGCGAACCCTCGATGGCGTCGGCTCCGTCGCCCGCCGAGAACGGGGTGTTTTCGTCATAGTCCCCGGCAAGGACGCCGCCGATGCGGGCCGTCACGGTGGGTATATACTCCGTCTCGTCCAAGAAACGATAGCGCAGGCCGAAGGATGTGTCAGCGAATCCCTCGTCGCCGTCGCCGAAGGTGGTGGTGCTGGAGGTTTCGGTATATCCAAAGGCGACATCCACGGCGAGATGATCGGTGATTCCAAACTCGATCGCGAGAAAGCCGCTGTATTGGTCGAGGTCATCTCCATTATCTTTGAGAGGACTGACCAGGGTATTTCCGACCCAGAACTCGTCGAAGGTGGAATAGGTGAAACTTGGGGTGACGAGCCATTCGCCCTTTGTGGGCAGCCAGGGGGATTGTCCTGACAAGGAACAAATGGAAGACAGGCTCAAAGCGGCGAGCAGGCCAGCCGCAGAAAGGGAAGCGGGAGCTTTCATGACGAGTCGATGGGGTAAAGGGCGGGCGTTACTTGCCGAAGCGCTGGTTGACGTAGTATTCGAGAGCTTGGAGTTGATCGGGACCCAACCTTCCGGCGAGGGCGACGAGATCACGCTTTTTTGCAGTGCGTTTGGGAAGCTGAGACTGAAGCAGAACGAGGCGGGCGCGCTGGGGCTCCGGGTTCCCACGTGCTTCAAGGGGGACTTTGTTGGCGAAGATTCGTTGGCCGTAAGAGTAGAGGGCGCGATTGACTCCGGAATCCTGCGCGCGTGGCGGAGGGGAAGGGCCCCGGTAGGTTCCGGAAGCGTGCAGCGGGGAGGCGGTCAACGCGATGGAGCCGAGGGTCAACGCGGCGAGGAATGTGAAGGTGGAATTCATGATCTGCGATGGGGTGTGGTGGAAATACAACGGAGCGCCTGCCGGGGACACTCACAATCTGATGCAGTGGGACTCGCACGATGGATTGGGATCGAGCCGATCGCTTTCGCAGCGGGGTCGCGTTTCGCGCGGGCTCTCACTCATGGGGCACGGCCTGATAGAAGCGAGTGAGCGCCAGAGGGGCGTTGATGTCTTGGAAGACGATCAGGCCGGTGGTGGAAGACAGAGTGGCCAGGGTCTCCCAGGTTTCGAGGTCATTGGAAGCCTGAATGGTGTACTCCCTGTCGGGCTCCCCAGTAAACTCCAATTCCGTGGAACCTCCGTCTCTGCGGATGGAGGTGAACTGTAGGGCGTCGAGGGGTTGAAGGAAGTAGGCGAGGACTTGCTGTCCGATAGCGTATCCACAACCCTGTGCGTGCAGGTTGGCCGAGGGCCAGTGGATTCCGCCGAAGATCCGGCTGATGCCGGCATCATCAGCGGCTGCGCTGAAGCTGTGATAGGTGCGGACGACGCCCGGAAGATGATCACTTTCCGAAGTGAAGGTGATTTCGTCAGAGCCGAAAAAGCCTGCCAGGACGGTGGCGGCGGACCGGCTGAATGTGCTGTGGCCCGAGCTGTATTCGGGGAATGGCGGGGTAACGATGTAGGAAGACCATTCTGGATCGGGCTCCGTTTCGGGGTTTCCATCCGTATCGGCCTCCCGGATGGCGGTGACCGGCCTCCAGATGTCGTAGACGAATTTACAGTCCCAAGCGGCGATGGCGGAGTCGGCCACGGCGATGCCGACAAGGGCGAGAAGCCGGGCGTTCTCGGCCAGGCTCAGGCCCTGCGCGGCTCCGACGTCCTGGGCGATCACGTTCCAGTGGCCTGGAGGAGTCGCGGTGCCGGCGCCGTCGGCCCAGAAATTGGCGACTTCGGATTGCTCCTCCGTGCGGAGGGAGCTGACGGCGCCCCCGTAGTTTTTGACCGTGTCGAACTCATAGGTGTAGGCGGCGGTATTGAGACGGGGAGGCGCTTGGGGCCGGACCTGGGCTACATCAGCCAAGGCGAAGGGTTTGACGAATCCCCAGTTAGGAAGGAGAGCCGGGCCGAAGGCCGGAGGGGTTGGACGCCAGCGGCCGGGGCCGTCGGCAGGGGTGTATGCGACGATGTCGTTGGATCCGTCGTCAGCCCGTAGGGCCAGGATGGCGTCTGCCGTGAACTCGCCCCAGGCGACGCCATCCGTCTTGGGCTGGCCATCGGGAATGGCCGCCAGGCTGCTGTCGTAGAGCGGTGTGAAGTGGGCCGATTGAGTGTCGGGATTTGGAAAGAGGGAGGAGAGGACCCGGTTGGCGGCTGCACTGACGGCGGCCTCGACGGACGAGCCCGCCGGGGCCAGATCCTGCACGTGATAGGACCGGTGCGTGCGCTGGATTCCGTTCAAGGCATCGTAAATGGCGACGTGGGTTATGGCCATGTTGCGGGAGGCCCGGGGTGGGTTGGTGCGCTCGGTGCGGATGGCGTCGAGGAGGGCGTTGTTCCAGTCAGTGACGAGATCACCGAAGGCGGAAGGGCAAAGCGCGAAGACAATGAGTGAGGCTAGGCTCAGCAGATGACGTTGCATAACGGATGAGTCGGGGGATAAAGAACCGGGATATTGAATTAGGAGATAGAATCGAGGGGCGGACGGATTGGCTCTCCGGCTGTGCCCGGTTCCACGACGAAGTCCGGGTGGGCGGAAGGCCACCGCCAACGACCGTTTAGAGGGTTTGCCGTCCCGGGAAACGAATAAGGTGCGAACCGGTGGTTTTACGGGATGAAACGGCTCGCAGCCGTTGCCAAATGACGGAATCGAGTCGCGTAAAAGGGCGACCGGGGAATTTCCGGCGTCAGCGCCGCAGGACCAGCGGAGGGCCGCTGACTCCGGAGGCTCCGAGACCGCGGACGGCGATGGCGACGGGATTCCCGGCGAGAGAGATATCGCGTTGCGACCCGGCGGCCACGCGGTTGAGCCGCCAGGTCGACTCGCCTGGCTCGATGCTTTGCACGGCCCACCAGCGGACGTTGCCGCCGCGCCCGCCATCGACCCGTATGCGGACCGGTTGTTCCGCGGTGATTTGAACGGAGGGCGCCTTGGGAGCGCCGCGGCCCAGCCAGGGACTGGCCGGAACGAGGGCGCGCCCGGCGTAAGGTCCCTGGGCCAACAGGTTGGACAATCCCCCGCGGTTTTGCATGACGGGTTTTATGCTCCAATGGACGTGGCCCGCCGATCCTCTGGGCAGCGTGCGGCGCGTGATATCGATCTGCCGGATGATTTCAGAAGCGGGACGGCCATCGGCGTCGCCGCCGCTGCCGATGCGGCTGGAGGCCATTCCGGGCCAGACATGGCGCTGGCGGGAATTTTGACCGGACCACCAATCGACCAAAACGGGAAAGCTTTGTTTTGCTGGGCCAATGCGCCAGTAGAGCTGCGGGGAGAAATAGTCTACCCATCCGTTGTTCAACCACTTGCGCGAGTCGGCATAGAGATCGCCATAAGCGTCGAGATCGGCCTGGATAGTGCGCGGATTACCCGGGCGCCAGATGCCGAAAGGGCTGATTCCGAACTTCACCCAGGATTTCTCGGCCTTGATGGAACGGTAGAGATCGTTGACGAAGCGGTCGATGTTGTCCCGCCGCCAGTCTCCCCGGTCTTGCCGTCCGCCGTGTTTCCGGTAGGTGGCGTCGTCGGGGAATGCGGTCACGACGCGTCCTCCCTGCTTCACCGGATAAGGATAGAAATAGTCGTCGATGTGGACGCCATCGATGTCGTAGCGGCGGACAACATCGCGAATGACGCCGATCGAGTATTGCCGCACCCAGGGATCGCCGGGGTCGAGCCATTTTTGGTTGTTGTAGGAGCGGACCGACTCGGGATGGGTGCGGCTGACGTGATTGGAGGCGACGCCGCCCTGGGTGTTGACCAGGGCCCGGAAGGGGTTGAACCAGGCGTGGAGTTCAATGCCGCGCCGGTGGGCTTCCGCGACGGCGAAGGCGAGCGGGTCGTAGGAAGGGGAAGGGGGTTGTCCCATGCGGCCGGTGAGGAAGGCGCTCCAGGGCTCGATCCGCGAGGCATAGAGTGCGTCGCAGCCCGGCCGCACTTGGAGCAGAATCGCGTTGAGCCCGAGGCCATCGGCCCGGTCGAGGATGCCGAGCAGTTCGCGCTGCTGTTGGCCGGCGGAGAGGCCCGGCCGGGAGGGCCAATCGATGTTGTAGACGCTGGCGACCCAGGCCGCGCGAAATTCCCGGGGAGGTTCGGGAACGTCCTCGCGGACGGGTCTCCAGGCGAAGATTTGGTGAATGGGAAGGGAGAAGAAAAGCGCAGCCAAGGCGGCTACGGAGTGCAGAGAACGGGAGAAGCGCCGGTGAGTTGGAGGCATGGGAGCGATTCTAAGCTTGAAAGCTGGCAACTGAAGAGAAAACGGCGCTGGGGAGTGGAAGAGAGTCCGGGGAGCCAAGGCAAGCCCTTTCCGTTCGGGGTTCTGTCCTTCCAAGAAAGTCTACAAGGCGGAGAACCGCGTGAAGGGCGTGTTGATTTATTCTGCAACGCCGCGCCGCGGAAGGGCAAGAAAGGGAAGAAGTGTCGCTTCGCGAGTTCACGAATTGCGCGGCCCTTCGGGCGAAACTCGTTGAAAGCGTTGGCTTTGTTGCTCGTCGGTCACGAATTTCAATTCGCTCCCTCCTCGCGCCCTGCCAACCCTTCCAACAAGTCTCGCGCGGCATCGCCCAATAAATCGACACGCCCTGAACGCGGAACCCCGGACGGCTTGGACTCCCGGACTGCTGCCAAAGTGGTCTCCCGGAGTTTGGAGTTCCGCCTTTTAGGGCGTGTCAGTTTATTCTGCAACGCCGCGTCGCGCGCCGTCAGAACAGGGCGAAAGTGTCGCTCCGCGAGCCGGCCAATTGCACGACCCTACGGGCGGAACTTGTTGAAAGCGTTGGCTTTGTTGCTCGGCCACAAATTTCAATTCGCTCCCTCCTCGCGGCCTGCCAACCCCTCCGCCAAGTCCCCCGCGGCATCACCCAAAGAATCGACACGCCCTTCAGGGGCGGTATCCCCGCCGGGGGAGGAAGGGTGGCGAGACGCTGTGGGCGGGGAACAATCTGGCGCCGCTTTTTTTGAAGCCGGGGCATCACGAAAACGGTAGGGGACCGTATCCCCGCCGGGTTTTGTGATCTTGCGCCCCTTCAAGGGCGCGGATTCTCCTCCGGAGCGAACCCTGGGCATCGCTGCGCTCAGCCCCGGGCTATCTGAATTTAACGCATTGCTCTTAGTGGTCATGCTCATGACCGCTTAGCCCTAGATGAAAAGGGAAAAGGCTCTCGGCCTTCCGGCCGTATCGCTGATTCCGGCTCGTCAAGGCGCTTGGCTTGGGCCAGAGTCGTGAAATCCACCTTTCTTCCCCATGAAACACAACACCGCTTACTTTGTCTCCGCCGGATCCCTCGTGCTTTGCGCTGCGGGAATCCTCTTCGCCTTGAACGCTGCTGCGGATGCTCCGGAGAGCGGCTCCGCCTTTGAACGTAAGCAACTGGACGGGCGCTACTTCTCCGAGGGCGCAAGTTTTGGAGACCTCAACGGCGATGGAAAGGTGGATGCGGTGTCGGGGCCCCATTGGTGGGCCGGGCCGGATTTTGAGACAGTCCACACTTATACGGATCCCCAATCCGTCGATCCCGACAAACCGGGCTACGTGCAGGAACATTTCTTTAGCTTTGTGCACGACTGCAACGGAGACGGCTGGAACGACATCTTGACCATTGGCTTGCCGGGCACCCCCTCGTTCTGGTTCGAAAATCCGGGGCAAGCGGCCGAGTCCAATCCGGGTCACTGGACCAAGCATCACGTGCTCGACGGTGTGGGCAACGAGTCTCCAACGCTGACCGACGCCATCGGCAACGACGGAAGAGCTGAGCTTTGGTGCATCGTCGATGGGCGCTATGGATTTGCCGTTTCCGATCCGGCGGACCCGGCGAAGTCCTGGACGTTTCATCCCATCATTGAGAAGGGCGATTTTCACCGCTTCACTCACGGGATGGGGCTCGGGGATTTGAACGGCGACGGCAGGCTGGATCTGCTTGGGAAGGACGGCTGGTATGAACAGCCTGAATCCGATCCGGCCACGACTTCATGGAAGCATCATTCCTTCAGTTTCCGGCCCAAGCGTCTCGAACCGATGTTTGGCGGGGCCCAGATCTATGCGACCGATGTGGATGGCGATGGCGACGCCGACCTGATCACGAGCATTCACGCGCACGGCTATGGTCTGGCCTGGTTTGAGCAGGCCAAGACGGAGGATGGAGACACCGTGTTCGTGCAACACGATATCTTGCCGGAGAAAGGGGAGGAGAAGGGGCCAAACGGCGTCCAGTTCTCACAGCTTCACGCCATGGCCATGACTGACCTCGACGGCGACGGGCTGCTGGATCTGGTTACCGGGAAATGCCGTTACGCCCATGGACCGGACGGAGATCCCGACGCCAAGGGGACACCGGTGCTCTATGCCTTCTATTTGAAACGGGGAGAGGACGGCGTGCGCTATGAGCCTCGGCTGATCGACGACGCTTCCGGCGTGGGTCGCCAGGTCTCGACGGCGGATGCGAACGGCGACGGCAAACCGGATCTCTTGGTAGGGAACAAGCTGGGGACCTTTATTTTCCTGAGCCGGACTTCAGAGCCGTAAACCGGGGAGGGCGGCTGAAATGAAGGAGACCCGCTGCCTGTCGGCGGCGGGTCTCCTCAGAAGCCGGTCTGGGTTTGAAAACTCCGGCCGGCGAAGATGCAGGTTAGTCCTTGGGCAGGATGACCGCGTCGATGAAGTGAATCACGCCGTTGTCAGCCATGACGTCGGTTTTGACCACCTTAGCTCCGTCGATCATGACCTTGCCGTCTTCGATCTTGATCGCCGCGCTCTGGCCGTTGACGGTTTTCACCTGGCCAGGCTTCACATCGGCGGCCAGGACTTTGCCGGCCACGACGTGGTAAGTCAGGATGGAGGTGAGCTTCTCCTTGTTCTCGGGCTTCAGCAAGCTCTCGACGGTTCCGTCGGGCAGTTTGGCGAAGGCGTCGTCGGTGGGAGCAAAGACCGTGAAGGGTCCTTCACCCGAGAGGGTCTCCACAAGACCGGCTGCCTGCACAGCGGTCACCAGGGTCTTGAAGGAACCCGCGCCGGCAGCGACGTCGACGATGGTGTTCGATTTCTTTTCGGCGGCCACCGTGAAGGCGGCGACCCCTGCCGTCAGGGCGAGGATGAGGGCGATGCGGGATGGTTTCATGGGTAGTGAATAAGATGAGGTTGCTGTTTTTTGGTTTGATCCTGAGCCGGCGGCTTGGCGCTGGGCTCAGGGTTGGATTGGTCCGCCGATTCCATAGACATTTTATGGACAAATGGTGGACAATAAGAGAAACGCTGAGCGGCGCCGGGTGGATTCATTTTTTTGAGGCGAGCCTTTGGCCGGAGGCTCTTGGACTGCGGCGAGCATCGTCGCTCTCATTCATGGCGCGGAGCGCCGTGGCGTTCGGAAGCTTGTAGAGCGCGCCAGTCCTCTGGGGTTTTGGATGGGCACGCGGAGTCTCTGGGAGGCCGCGGCGGGGTTGGGATTGGCGGAGTTCTGTGCGGGCGCGAAAGCGGCGATTCTCGCCGCAGTCCAAGGGCGGCGGCCAAGCCGCCGCTAAGAGACCCCGTCGAGGCACGCCGGAGGCTCTTGGACTGCGGCGAGAATCGCCGCTCTCTATAAGGCGCGGAGCGCCGTGCCTGCGGAAGCTTGTAGAGTGCGCCAGTCCTCTGGGGTTTTGGATGGGGACGCGGAATCTCTGGGAGGCCGGGGCGGGGTTGGGATTGGCGGAGTTCTGTGCGGGCGCGAAAGCGGCGATGCTCGCCGCAGTCCAAGGGCGGCGGACAAGCCGCCGCTAAGAGACCCCGTCGTGCCACGCCGGAGGCTCTTGGCTGGGGATGCGGAGTCTCTGGGAGGAGGAGGCGGGGTTGGGTTTGGCGGAGGCCTGTGCGGGCGCGAGACCGGCGATTCTCGCAGCTTAGTGTTCACTTCCTCGGGGAATCCCGTTTTTTGAGGCAGTCTTTCCACTCTTCGAGCGACACGAAGATTTCGCGATCGCCTTTCCGGCCGGCGGTTTCGGGCCAGACCCACCAGCCGTCGGCGAGAATCGCGAGATCGCGAAAGAATTTCGCCACCTTGTCCGACACGTCCGTGTCAGCTAAGCGGTGCGGTTTTTTGTGGGCCATGTCCCAGACGAGGAACTCCAAGCCATCGATCCACTGGGCGGAGTAGAAGATATCGGAGAGTTCCCGCATCTGGTAGACGAGGGTTTCCATGGCCAGCGCCCCGCGACTCGGCATTCCGTCGGCAGGATCGAGTTCTTCGGGCATGCTGGGATATATTGGGCGAGCGTGGGGCCAGACGGAAGCGCGGAATTGCGCAAGACAATCCTCTGGCGCTTTGGAGGGACGGAAGGCAGCAAGAAATGGGGGCTGCTTGTGCAGCAGAGTTTTCTGGAGAAAGTGAGAGGCATGCGATGGAAGTCGAAGGTGTTTAGTCCGGGGCCGTCGAGTTTGCTGGTATCGGCGGGATTGTTGGTGCTGCGAGTGGCCAGTGGAGCGATGATTGCGGTGGGGCACGGTTTGCCGAAGCTGAAGAATTTTGGGCAACTGGCGGATGGATTCCCGGATCCGCTGGGGATGGGATCGCGCTTGAGTTTGTTGTCGACGGTGGGGGCGGAGTTTTTCTGTGGGTTGGCCCTGGTTTTGGGGCTGGCGACGCGGCTGGTGAGTTTGCCGTTGGCATTTGCCATGGGCGTGGCGGCATTTGTTGTGCATGGGAGCGATCCTTGGTTTTTCGGGGAGGGTGTAGGCGCGGCCAAGGAGTTGGCCTTGCTCTTTTTGGTTCCCTTCTTGACGCTGCTGATCACAGGTCCGGGCCGATATTCGCTTGACGCGCTGATTGCGGGGAAAGGGACTTGAGCAGAGAGGGAAAACGGGGAAGAGGGAAAGCCGCCAATTCCGGCTTGATTATGGTGGGTATAAAAATTATGAAGTGCCCGGATGGCGAGGTTCCTCGGTGCGATTCCCCCATTGGCTCTCGCCGCAGCGGCGTTCCCCGCCGCTTTGGCCTTCTCACCGCTTTTCGCCGCCCCGCCTGATGCGGAGTTCATGACCCTCGGCGGGTCCGCCGCCCTGTCCCCGGACGGTTCGGTCTTGGTCTTTGAATGGGCCGGCGATCTCTGGCGGGTCCCGGTGGAGGGCGGCGAAGCTCTGCCGTTGACCCGGCATCCAGCGCGCGAGAGCGACCCCGTTTTTTCTCCAGACGGATCGCAGCTCGCGTTTTCCAGCGACCGCGGGGGGAGTTTGCAGACTTACGTTACCGCGGTGGACAGTGGATCCGGGCTACAACGGACGTTTCACTCGGAGGGGAGCGTCCCGCAGGATTGGTTTCCGGATGGGTCCACCCTTTTGGTGCGGGGAAAGCGGGACGCGCCGGGCCCGGCTCCGGAGCGGTTTTTTCGGGTGAAGGCGGGCTCCCGAAGAGGCGAGACGCTTCTTTTCAACGACCGGGGCGACAACGGACATCTGTCGACGGATGGAACGAGGTTGTTGTTTACTCGTGAAGGCGGCCCGATTTACCGGAAAGGATATCGCGGCAGCCGCGCCAGCCAGATTTGGGTTTACGATTTGCCATCGGGTTCGTTCCGGAAAGTGCGGGAGGACGCTGGCGGATGTCGCTGGCCGCGTTGGACGGGGGAGGGATCGTCCTTTTTTTATGTGGGGGCCCAGAGCGGATCATTCAATCTGCGCCGCTTCGATCCGGAGACGGGCGAGGACCGGCAGTTGACGTTTTTCATCGACGACGCGGTAATGTTTCCGGTGGTGTCGCGCGAGGGCGGGGTCGTGGTGTTTCGGCATCTCTTCCACTATTACCGATGGCGGCCGCGGGAGGGCGGGGATCCGGAGCGGATTGAGATTTGGAATCGCTCCGACCGGCCGCGGGAAACGCAGCAGCGGAGGTTGCTGAAAGAGGCTGGAGAAGCGGCGTTCAGTGCCGACGGACTGGAAGCGGCGATGATCTGCGGGGGACAACTGTGGGTGATGGACACGACCCTGAGAGACCCGGTGCTGGTGGCTGGCGCGGGACAGGAGCTGCGATCGCCGGTGTTTTCTCCGGAGGGAGATGATCTGTATGCGGTGCGGGATGGGGGCGAAGGGGTGGAAGTGCTGCGCATCCGGCGAACGAATCCGGAAGAGTTTTGGTGGAGGAACCGGGAGTTTCAGGTGGAGGCGTTGACGGACAGAACGCGGGACCGGAAAGCGTTGACGGTGAGTCCGGACGGCGGGAACATCGCTTACGTCGAGGGGCGGGGGGATCTTGTGGCGACGGATCGCGACGGCAAGAACCGGCGGGTTTTGTTAGAATCCTTCGCCGAGCCCGTCTACGCTTGGTCGCCGGATGGGAGATGGCTGGCATGGGCGGTTTACGATGCGGACTTCAACCGGGACGTGTGGATTCGTGCGGTGGACGGGGACGAGCCGGCGCACAATGTCTCCCGGCATCCGGACAACGAGGACGGGCCGGTGTGGTCTCCGGACGGCAAGATGTTAGCCTTTACCGGACGGCGGCTGGACGACGAATCGGACATCTTCTATCTGTGGTTGACCCGGGAAGCGGCGCAGGAAACGGCGCGGGACCGGAAGTTGGAGGAGGCCCTCAAGCGCATGCGGGAAGGGAGAGGGGCGGGCTCGGGGGCGGCGGGCGATGGGGAGGTCCAGGAGGAGAGCGACAAGGAGGCGGCAGGGGAGAAGAATGAGGGCGAGGGCGAGGGCGAAGAGGACACGGCGAGCGGGTTGCCGGAGGTTCGAATCGACTTCGAGGATTTGCACCGGCGGATCCGGCATTTGTCCATACCTGGCGCGGAGGAGAAGGACCTTTTTTGGTCTCCGGATGGGAAGAAGCTGGCGTTTTCCGCCGAGATCGACGGGAAGGAGGGCTGCTACGCAGTGGATTTGTATGCAGAGGATCCGAAGCCGGAGGTGCTGATGGAACGGAGCGGGTCGTTCGCGCTGTGGTTGGAGAAAGACGACCGGATTGTGTGGTTGAGCGGAGGCGTGCCGGGGAGTTTCGCCAAGGGCAAGTATGAGAGTTATGATTTTGAGGCGCGGCAGTCCGTGGACCGGCCGGAACGTCAACGGCTGGGTTTTTTGCAGGCCTGGCGTTTGATGCGCGACCATTATTACGACGGCATGTTAGGAGGACGGGACTGGGACACGATACGGCGCAAGTATGAGGAAGCGGCGGCGGAGGCCCCAGACGAGGCGGGCTACGGGAGGGTCATGGCCCTTATGCTCGGCGAGTTGAATGGATCGCACCTCGGTTTCCGGCCATCGGACGAGGGTTGGAAACCGGACGATGCTTGGACCGGCGTTACGCCCTGGTTAGGCTTGACGTTCGACCGGAGTTTTTCCGGCGCAGGGTTCCGCGTGGCTGGAGTGACGCCGGACGGGCCGGCGGATCGCGAGAACAGCCGGATCCGCCCGGGGGAGTTGGTGATGGCGGTGGATGGAGCACTGGCCGGCGTCGAGACGGATTGGACGGCGCTGGCGAATGGTCCGTTGGAACGCGACTTGGTGTTGCGGATCCGAGACCCGATGGGGCAAGAGCGGGAGGTGGGTTTGCGGCCGGTCAGTTACGAGGAGGGGAGGCGAATCGCCGCTGCCGCCGAGGTTCTTGGCAATCAGGAGATGGTGGAGCGGTTGAGCGATGGCCGGTTAGGCTATGTGCGGGTGCGGTCGATGGATTGGCCGAGCTTCCAGGATTTCGAGAGAGAGATTTATGCGGTGGGTTCCGGGAAGGAAGGTCTGATCATTGATGTGCGGGATAACGGCGGGGGGTTCATCGCCGATCATCTGCTCACAGTCCTCTCGCAGCCCAGGCATGCCGTGACGGCTCCGCGGGGGGGTGCGCCGGGATATCCGCAGGACCGGAAAGTGTATGCTTCGTGGCCACGCCCGGTGGTGGTGTTGTGCAATCAGAACAGTTTCAGCAATGCAGAGATCTTCGCGCACGCGATCAAGACGTTGGGGCGAGGCAAACTGGTGGGCGCGCCCACTGCGGGCGGGGTGATTTCGACAGGATCGCGGAGCATCCTGGATCTGGGGACGTTGCGGATGCCGACTCGCGGCTGGCACGTTTTAGGAACCGGCGAGGACATGGAATTGAACGGGGCCGTTCCGGACGTGATCGTGTGGCCGCGACCGGGAGAGATGACCGCGGGCTACGACCGGCAGTTGGAGAAAGGCGTGGAAGTGCTGTTGGAGGAAGTGCGGGCGGAAGCTGCGCGACCGCGCTCGGATTTGCGGAAGGCGTCGGAACGTGTGCGGGGAGATTGAAGGGAGGGTTAGGCTATAAGCTCTGATCCCTTCGGGATCACTGCGTCTTCGGCCTCCCCTGCAGGCCAGAAATGTAAAGACTCCAGGGGCGGGTTTTCCACCCCGCCTTTTCCCCTTGGAATGGCGGACAGGAGTGTCCGCCCCCCGGTAGGGAGGACCGTGGCATGGCCACTATCTGCTTTCGGTCGGCACGGCGCTCCGCGCCTTGAGGGGAGAGCGGCGATTCTCGCCGCAGTCCGAGAGCCTCCGGCGTGGCTAAGAGCGCGCCTTGCTCGGGCCGGCGGCGGCTTGGCAGCCGCCGGGCAGGGAAAGCTGCGCCCGGTTGCGGATGCTATCGAGGAGGACGGCGAGGAAGATCACCCCGCTGGCGACCAGGGGGTAGATGTAGGGATTTGCGTTGAGGATGACCAATCCGTTCTCGACGGTTTGGATCAGGAGGGCTCCGAGAAGGGTCCCCGGGAGGACGGCCCCACGGCCGCCGAAGAGGCTGACTCCTCCGAGCACGGCGGCGGCGATGGCGGCGAATTCTTTTTGTTCTCCGAACTTGGGAGATACCGCGCCGGTTTGGGTGAGAGCAACGAGCCCGCCGGCGGCGGCGCAGACTCCGCTGATGAGGTAGACGCAAAAGAGGACGCGTCGCACGGGAACGCCTGCTTTGCGGGCGGCCTCGGCATCGTGTCCGGCGGCATAGATCATTCTGCCGAAGGGGGTGGCGACGAGAACGGTGTGGGCGAGCAAACACACGACGGCGAGAACGGCGAGCGGCATCCAGGGGATTCCTAACCAGCGATCGGTTCCGAGCCGGGTGACGGATTCGGGCATGTTCATGGCCCGGGTTTCCGTGAGCCAGAGGCCGAATCCGCGGCCGGCGAAGAGGGTCCCGAGGGTGGCGATGAAGGCGAGAATACGGAGCCGGGCGACGAGGAGACCATTGAGCGCGCCAAAGGCTGCTCCGGCCGCGAGCGCCGCGCAGAAGGCCAGAGCGACGGGTTGACCGTGGTGGATCATTTTTCCGGCGACGGCCACGGCGACGAACATGATGGCTCCTACGGAGAGATCCACGCCGGCGGTGAGCAGGGCGAAGGTCATGCCGGTGGCGGCGATGGCGGTGGAACTGGATTGCAGGGCGATGTTGACGAGGTTCTGAGGTTCGAGGAAGCGCGGGCTGGAGAGACCGAAGGCGGCGAGCAGCAGGATAAAGAGCAGGATGGGGGCGAAACGGAGCGTGGCGGCGGCAGGGGACTGGATCATGGGAGAGCGGAGCTGGGGGTGGAGGCGGCGGCTCCGGCCATGGCGGAGCGCAGGATACGTTCCGGATCGAAGGCGGCCTTGGGGATCTCATCGTGGAGACATCCTGACGCCAACACAAGAATCCGGTCGCATAGGCCGGTCAGTTCCTCGATTTCCGAGGAGATGATGAGAATGCCGGCTCCGGCGGCGGAGAGCTGGCGGATGAGCGTGTAGATTTCGTGTTTGGCTCCGACGTCGATGCCGCGGGTTGGTTCATCGAGAAGGAGGACGCGGGGACGGGCGAGGAGCCATTTGGCGAGGACGGCTTTCTGCTGATTGCCGCCGCTGAGGGTGCGGACGGGTTGGGAATCGCGAGCGGTGGAGGTGAGCTGGACTCGCTCGCGGATCATCGCGACGGCGAGGCGGAGGGAGTCGAGGCGGAGCCATCCCAGAGGGCGGCGGGTATAAGAGGCGGCGGCGACCAGGGAGATGTTTTCGGTGATGGAAGCATCCAGGCAAAGGCCATCTTCCCTGCGATCTTCGGTGAGGAAGGCGAGGCCGCGAGCGATGCGTTGGCGGGGCGAGAGATGCTGGACTGGCCGGCCCTCGAGGTGGATGGAGCCGCCGGTGAGGGGATCGAGACCGAAGAGGAGGCGCGCCAATTCAGTGCGGCCGGAGCCCATCAGTCCGGCGATTCCCAATATCTCGCCACGGCGCAGGCAGAAACTGACGCCGGAGATCTTCCCGCGACGGGTGAGGTCGCGGGCTTCGAGGATCGGTTCGGGGGCGGGAGCGCTGGTTGGGGGCGGGAACTGGACTTCCAGGGAGCGGCCGACCATGAGGGTGATGAGCCGGTCGTGAGAGAAGTCCTTCATGGGGCCGCAACCGGCGACTTGGCCGTCGCGAAGGACGGCGACGCGATGGCAGAGGCGGGTGAGGTCGGCCAGGACGTGGGAGATGTAGATCAGGGTGAGCCCGCGGGATTGAAGGCGAGCAACGAGGGAGAAAAGATGCTCTTTCTCGCGTTGTGTTAGGGAGGTGGTGGGCTCATCGAAGAGGATGACCTTGGGATCGAGGCTGAGGGCTTTGGCGATCTCGACAAGCTGGCGTTGGCCGGAGGAGAGCCGGTGGACGGGGGTTTCCGGAGACAGATTCAGGCCGGCTTGATCGAGCAGTTCGCCGGTGCGGCGGCGCAGGACGCGCCGGTCGATGATTCCGGCCCGGGTGGGGAAATCGGTTAGAAAGAGATTTTCGGCGATGGAGAGATTGGAGAAGAGGTTGAGTTCCTGGTGGATAAAAGCGATTCCGGCTTTGGCGGCATCGTGGGGGCTGCGGGGCCGGTAGGGCTGGCCCGCGAGGAGGAGGCTCCCGGAATCGGGTTGAAGGTTGCCGCCGAGGATGTTCATCAACGTGGACTTTCCGGCCCCGTTTTCTCCGGCCAAGCCCAGGGTTTCCCCGCAAAAGACAGAAAGGGAGACCTTGCGGAGGACGGGCACGCCGAAAAAGCGTTTGTCGATTTCCTGAAGTTCGATGGCTTTAGCCGTCATGTCAGGCTGCGGCGATGAGGCGGCTCCGCCAGGTGTCGAGGTAGGCGGCGAAAAGGATGACGGAGCCTTTGACCATCATGATGGTGAAATGGGAGAGACTGAGGAGGTTGAGGCTGTTGTCGATGAGGGTGAGGAAGAGGACGCCGCCGGCGGTCCAGGCGACCGCGCCGCGTCCGCCGTAGAGGCTGGTTCCTCCGATGACGACGGCTCCGATGATGTCGAGGAGTTGGGAGCGCCAGTGGACGGGTGAGCCCGTTTCCAGCCGTCCGGTGATGAGGAGGGCGGCGACTCCGGCGGCGAGGCCGCAGAGAAGGTAGGCGAGGATCAGAGTGCGCTGGAGGGGAACGCCGGAAACGAGCGCGGCTTTGGGATTCTGGCCGGCGGCATGGATCCAGCGGCCGAGGAGAGTGCGGCGGAGGACGAGGTGAACTGCGAGGGCGACGGTGAGAGCGACGGCGGCGCTGATCCAGACGTTGCCGCCGGCGAGGAGCAGGCCGGGTGGGAGATGGTGGATGGATCGGGATTGAGTCGACCAGATGGCCAGACCGCTGAAGAACATCATGGTGGCCAAGGTGACCATGAAGGGAGGCATGCGCAGGGCGGCGACACAGGTTCCGTTGAGCAGGCCGACTCCGGCGCCCACCGCCAGCATGGTTAGGATGCCAGCGGGAACGGCGAGAGGGGATCCGGCGAGAGGACCTCCTGCTCCGGTGACGAGAGCGGACCCGGCGACGCTGGCGAGGGCAATGACCGAGGCGACGGAGAGATCGATTCCGCCGGTGATGAGGACGATGGTTTGGCCGGTGGCGACGACGAGGAGCGGCAGGAGAGCGGCGAGGATGTTGGCCAGATTGCGGGGAGTGGCCAAGCCCGGAGCGACCGGCGCCAGCGCGGCGAACCAGGCGAGACACAGGAACAGAACGAGGTACTCGGAAGCGACGATGCGGCGGAGGATGCGCACGGAGCGTGGCGGGTGGAGTGCGTTCTGGTCACTTGCGGCTGATCACGGCTCCCCACATGCGATCGGCGAGTTCATGCATGTTGCCTTGGTGGATGACGAAGCCGGGGTCGCGGATGAGTTCGGGAACATCGCGGCCTTCCACGGAGTCGATGAGAGCGTCTACACTGGCCTTGGCTTCGAAGTAGACGTCCTGCACGCCGGTGGCATCGAGGTAGCCATCCTGCATGAGGCTCCAGGCGGTGGCGTCGCCGTCGAAGCCGCCGAGGATGACGTGACCCGGTTCGCCGATGCGGTGGAACTTTCCGGAGGCCTTGAGGGCAGTGACGATGGACGGGAGAAGAAAGTCCGAGGAAGTGAAGAGGAAGCTGATGTCCGGGTGGGCTTGGAGGGCGTTGACGACGCCTGCCTGAGCTTTTTCCTGGTTCCATTCCGAGGGCACGCGAGCGACGACTTCGATGATATCCTGATGGTTCTCGATGGCGGCTTCGAAGCCATCGCGGCGACCGATGGCGTTGAGGTCTCCGAGGTCACCCAGGACGACGAGGGCTTTGTGAGGGGTTCCGGTCTTGCGGGCTTGTTCGATCATGAATTCGACGGTGCCTTTGGCCAGCGCGAAATTGTCCGCTTGGACTCCCACGAAATCGACGCCGGTCCGCTCGGCGACACGGTTGAAAAGGACGATGGGGATGCCGGCTCGATTGGCGGCCCGGATGGCGGGAATGCTGGTGTTGGCGTCCTTGGGGACAAGAATGATGCCATCGACGCCGAGGGTCACGAAGTTCTGGACTTGTTGCAGTTGGCGGTTGGCGTCGCTGTCGGCGATGGCTTCGAGGGCGATGATATTGCGATTGGCCAATTCCGCTTTGATGGCATCGAATCCGGCGACCCAGTATTCGGTCTGCAGGGTTTCGAAGGCGACTCCCACGGTGAGTTGACCGGAGGTTTTATTCGCCGGACGGCAGGTGTTGGACGCGAGGGCGGCGGCGCAGAGGCAGAGGAGGGCAAGGTGTTTCATGGGAGGGTGAACGGAACGAGGGAAGCCGGAGGAGTTAGGAAGGGATCAGGGTGCGCAGGAAGCGGACGCCTTCTTCCGCCCAGGCTTGTTCGCGAGCGATGGTTTCTTCGAGGGTTTCGGATGGGGTGACCCAGGTTTCGAGGATGACGTTCCAGGGGTGGGGTGAGGCCGAGGCTTGGCGCAACAGGCCGGGAATGTCGAGCATGCCGGAGCCGGCGGCGCAGCCTTCGACCAGGAAGCCGAGTTGGTGGTCCGGCCGCCGGATGGTGAAGTCTTTGATATGGAGACACAAGGCGAAGGGAGCGAGATGCGACAGGACCAGGTCCGGTCCCTCTGCGGCTCCGAAGGAGTTCACGGTGTCGAGGCAGATCCCGGCGCGGCCGGCGCCGAGTTCACGAATCATGGAGGCGAGAACGGCGGAAGGGAAGCGATCGTGGTTTTCGATAGCGATCTTGACTCCGGCGCGGTGGAAGGCGGGCAGGATGGCCTGGAGACGGCGCACGGCTTCCTGGGGCGAGGGTTCATCACCGGGAGAGTCGATGACAAGCCGAAGGAAGGGAGAGCGGAAACGGAGAGCGAGATCGAGATGGCGTCGGAGGTTGATTTCGTCTAGGCCGCGGGCTCCGAGTTCGAGGGCGACCTGGGATTGGCGAAGGGCTGTCTCGAAGGCGTCGAGATCGGCATCCGGCAACTGGGCGAAGGGGAGATTATCGCAGATCTGAATGAGTTGGACGTCGAGCCGGCGGGCTTCCTCAAGGAGGCCCAATGCGGTCATGGGGCGGGCGGGAGCGTGTCCCGGAATCCCGATGGCCCAGGTGTAGGTGTAGGAGCCGATGCCGAGCTTCATGACGCAGGGGCGTCCTGGCGCCGAGCGTTTATACATGAGCGCGCCTGGTCAGGAAGTGCAAAAGCGGCTTCGCTTAGGGAATTCGAGGAGTTTTTATGGGGAAGAGGGCGCTCCGAGCCCGAGAACCGCGTGAACGCGGAACCCCGGACTGCGGGAGGGCAATCCGGTTTGCTGACTAGCCCGGGTCAAGGGCCCAGCAGTTTGTGAATGCCGGTGTAGGCCGCAAAGGTCAGGAAGCATCCGAGCAACACACTGGCGCCCGCATAGAGGAAGGCCAGACTGGGATGAGGGGAGCGTAGAAGCTGCATGGTTTCTAGCGAGAACGCAGAAAAGGTGGTGAACCCGCCGAGCAGTCCGGTGAAAAGAAAGCGCTGGAGGAGGGTGTTGAAACCGGCGACGCATTCGGAGAGCCCGAAGAGCAGGCCAATGGCGAGACAGCCAGAGAGATTGACCAAAAGGGTGCCCAGGGGGAGTTGACCCGCGTTTCCGATGCGGAGGGCCGGGGTGATCGAGGCCAGAGCGTAACGGAGGATGGCTCCGGCGAAGCCTCCGCACCCGATGGCGATCCACAGTTTCATGGTTCCCGGTCGCGCAGGGAACGCTCCAATTCCTCGCGGAGGCGTTCAGTGAAGGGTTGGCCGGGATTCTGAGGTGGGAGTGGCTTTTCGAGCCGCCAAACTGGTTTGGTTAGGGTTCCGGCGCCGGAATAAGAACCCAGGAGGCGGTAGAGGACGGAGAGAAGGATTCCGGAAGCCTCCCGGTTGGCCAGAGACCATTGAGTATCCAGGGCGAGCGTGGAGAGATCGATCTGGCCCGACCCGGTGAGGCGGAAGGACCCGATATCCGCGAAGGCCTCGGTGAAGTCCAGCGAACCATCGCTGAGCCGGAAGCTGGCTCTTGCTTCAGAAACTTGGGCCCGGGTGAGGGGCGACTCGCCGGCGGATCGGGTCAGGAGATCCGACAGCCCGGAGAGGAGGGGAGTTTCCGACAGATTGCTTCCGGTGAGCGACAGTTGGCCTTGGCCGCTGAGAGACTCCGGGTCCAGAGCAGTTCCGCTCCAGCCGAAGCGTCCGCCGGCGCGTCCGGGTCCGGTTTCCATGTTCAGGAAACGGCGGGTGAGGGCATTCATCTCGACATCGGTCAAGGACACTTCCGCATGGTAATTCCTTTCGCTGAAGAGCTTGTTGACCACGAGGAGTCCGGCGGCCGATCCTCCTAACAAAGAAGCGCGCAGCCCGGAGGCGGTCAACGTATCGTCGAAGATGCGCAATTCGCCTTCGAGGTTCTGGGCTTCGATGGAGTGGGAGCCCAGCGGGAGCGCCACCGGGTCATCGGCTTGGAAGCGGAGCAGAAGGTTCGTCCGCTCGCCGTCGGGCGTGTCGAGAACGCCTTGCATGGTGATCTCTGGCGGACTGGCGAAATCATAAGCGTCGAGGTGTTCGGCGATGGTCGTGGAGAAGCAGCGCGCCGCCTGAGCCGGATGGAGACGGCCCCGGACCTGCCGGATGTCGGTGACGCCGGTGCTGGGGGAATGGACCACGGAATCCCCTTCCATGGGGCCTCCGGGATAACCCCATTGTTGGTCTGGCAGGAACTCAGTGCGGAAGTCCTTGAAGACGTAACGGTCCCGGTCGAAGGAGAAGTGGGCGACGAAGTAACGCAGAGGCGCTCCGCGGAACCGGCACCGGGAGAGGTTGACGCTTCCCGAGTTTCGCCAGGTGACGGGGTTGCGTTGTGGACCCGCGCCGGTGAGTTCGAGCACGACGTTGGACTGGTCCTCGAACTCCCATTTTCTCAGGAAACGTTTGACGCCGTCTGGGAAGGGGAAGGGATCGAGCACGGCGGGATCCATACGGAACTGAAGGGAGTAGCGCAGGCCGTCTTCGGGTGAGTGGAGGATCTGGCCTTCAGCGGCTCCGCTGCGGTGCTCGAGTTTGACATTGCGAAAAAAGAAACGGGAACCGGCGAGATGGAAATCGGCGCGGTATTCCTGGAAGAGGCTTCCCCAGGCCTCGAGGTATTTGCCTTCGATGGAGCCGGAGAGTTCAACCGGAAGGTCTTCCAGCGTGTAGGGTTTGTCGAAGTCGAGCAGGCCGGAAACGCGCACGAGGGGCGAGGGATGGAAACGGACGGTCTCCGGAAGGAACTTTGCGCCCAGGGCGGTGCGCAGGAAGTTGTCGAAGTCCAGGGTGGATTCCGCGTGGATCTCGAGTTGGGTCCCGGGGTCGGGAAGGGTGAAACCCCCGCGGATCGCGCCCTCGGCGTCGTGCAGCCGCAGACGGGCGACCTCGAGTCCGGCCCGGGAGAATTTGCCTTCCATTTCCCCCCCGAGAAAACGGTAGTTTCGCCAGGCGAACCCGCGTGCGCGGAGACGAAAACCGAGGAGCAACGAATCCGGCCGGCCCAAGTCCCCCGAGGCGTGGAGATCGAGGGCAGAGCGGGGACGCTCTTCGAAGGAGAGATGGGAGAGTTCATCGGCGATGCGAGCCAGCAGCTTCCAGGACGAGCCCGGCTCCGGGGAGGACGGGTCCGGCGGGCCGCCTTCCGCCCGCCGACGCTCTGGTGCGGCGCGGGCGCCCTGTGCCCCCGGCAGCCCGAGGTCTCCTTGGAGCCGGACGCGGACGTTGCCGACGCGGCCTTGTGCACGGGTGATCTCGAGACGGTCCCGGCGCACGTGGAGCAGAGCATCCAGCCCGCGCAGGCGCAACGGACGGTTTCCCACGGATTCGCGAATGCGGGGGAAAGTCAGATCGGTGTCATGGAGTTCGATGCGGTCGACGACCAGCCGTTTCTCGACAAAGCTGGAGAGGGCGAGGTCGATATTGGCGTGGGTGATGCGGGCGATTCGGACGTCGCGGTCTTCGCTGTCGAAGACAATGACGTCGCGAACGATCAGTCCACGGAAGGGGTCGATGCTGAGCCCGCCGATATCGACCTCCATGCTGTGATCGGCGAAATAGCGGTAGATGAGCTGGCGGGCGGCGTTTCCGAACCCGATGAAGGCCCCATAGGCGCCGGCGAGGAGGACCAGCAGCCCCGAAACCACCAGGAGGAGGCGGCTGCGTCCGGCGAGGAAGCGTTTCATGTGGGCAGTGGACCGGGCAGGATCGTGTGGCGCAACACAAATGCAGAACCGGGCCCATGGCAATGGCTCCCGGTATAGGCGTCTCGATTGCCGGAATCCTGTCCCGGTCCGGATTCCGGTTGCGCCGGACCCGCGCCCGCGCCTATAGCTGGGGGGCGATCATGCTTCGGCTGGGAATTCTTGGGAGCGGCAGCAATGGAAACAGCGCCGTCATCATTTCGAAAGAACGGACGGTGCTCGTGGATGCGGGTTTAAGCGCCCGGCAGCTTTGCCGGCGCCTGGAACTGCTCGGCGTGGATCCGGCCCGCATCGACGCGGTGTTGTTGACGCATGAACACGGGGATCACGTCCGGGGCCTCGACGTCTTGAGCAGAAAGCGGCGACTGCCCGTTTACTGCAATCCGCTGACGCGCGAAGTCTTGCGTGCTTCGTTGAAGGAGGAGCACGAGTGGCGCCTCGTGGAAACGGGCAGCGCTTTTGCCTTGGGCGATCTGGAGATTCAGACCTTTTCGGTGGCCCACGATGCCACGGACCCGATGGGATTTGCCGTCCGTTGCGGGGCTGCCAGCGTGGGGATCCTAAGCGACGTCGGTTATGTGACCAACCTCATGCGGCTTCACTTGCAGGAAATGGAGGTCCTTTTTGTGGAGTCCAACTACGAGGAATCCCTGCTGCACGACGATCCGCGGCGGCCGTGGCCTACCAAACAGCGGATCCTTTCCCGGCACGGGCATCTGTCCAACGATCAGGCCGTCGAACTCGTGGTGGAAGTGGCTTCGCCAAAACTGCGGCGGGTGATCCTTGGGCATTTGAGCCGGGATTGCAACCGGCCGGAGATTGCCCTGGGCAAACTGCGCCGCCGCCTGGGAGACCTGGGGTTTGGACATGTGGAGGTGGACTGCGCTGCCCAAGCTTCTCCGGTGGGGCTTTTTGACGCCGGTTTTCCGGCCGCTGCAGGTGCACTGGATGCCGTCCACTTGCCTGGGTGCATGGAGGACTGCGTGAATGCGAATGGTGAAACGGCTGCGCCGAAGTTGGTCCGCGCAGCCGATGCCGGGGCGGTTCCAAAGGGGGCAGGATTCCATTAGGGACCCGGTGAAAGCGTTTGTGCCTGGAGCCGGACTTGGCGTCCGCATGGGCGAACTGACGGAATGGCTGCCCAAGCCGCTGCTGCCGGTTTGGCGCCGGCCGCTGGCCTCCTTTGCCCTCGATCATCTGCTGGAGGAAGGCGTCGAGTCCTTTGTGGTGAATACCCATCATTGCGCCTCGGCCTACGAGCGGGCGTTCCCGGAGCACAGCTACCGGGGCAGACCGGTTCGTTTCGTGTACGAGCCCGAGCTATTGGATACCGGCGGTGGACTGGCCAACGCCGCCGGGTTCCTTGGTGATTCCTCGTTCTTCATCCATAACGGGGACATCCTCTGTTCGACGCCCCTCGATGCCCTGCGTGAGGCCCACGTCCGAGGCGGCTTCGAGGTCACTCTTCTCCTACGTTCGACGGGTCCCAGTCTCCAAGTGGGCTGGGATCCCGAATCCGGTTTGGTTCGATCGATACGGAGTCAGGGCGGCGATGGCGCGGCCGGCCCATTTCAGTTCACCGGCGTCTACATCGCGGAACCGGCCTTCCTCGACCGGCTCGGGCCCCCACGGCCTTTCTCGGTCATCGCCGCGTTTCTCGCCATGATCCGGGAGGGCGCCGGGCTGGGCGCGATTGTGGACGATGAAGGGTTTTGGGCCGATTTGGGAGACCCGGAAAGTTACCGGCGCATCCAGGTGGATCCGCTGGAGCGGAGGTTTCCGCATGCGTTGACCCTGCCGCGCATTCATCCTCATGCGGAACTGAGTCCGGAGGCGGAGGTGGACGCGTGGTCTATCATCGGTTCCGGAGCCCGGGTCGCCCGGGGAGCTGTCGTGCGGGAGAGCGTTCTGTGGCCTGGAGCGGAAGTCGGCCCCGATGAGCGGGTGGAACGGCGGGTCGTGCGCGGCAGGGGGGACCGGCACCGGTTCTTCGACTGCGAACCATGAAAGGGAACGAGGATGCCCTGGATCCGCCGGCAGAGAGCCGCGGCGCGGTCGATTCGAGCCTGGCGCATTCGCCAAGCGCCGCGTTATCCGCTCGCGCGCTGGGACGCGGCGCGGCCCTGGTGATTCTGGCGCTTCTTTGGGCCCGAACCTACGCGGGTGTGTTGAGGGTCCGCTTGTTGGACAGCGAGTATTTCCTTCTGGCGCTTTGCGTGGTGTTTTTCCTTGTCTTGTCAGGACAAGGCTACGGCGCCCTGCGCAGGCCTCTGACAAGAGCGCTCCGGAGTGGGCCGCTCTGGATCCTCGCCTTGCTCTTGGCGCTCATTTCCTATCTGGCCCTGTGGAGGATCTCCCAGATCACCGCCGCCTGGGGTCTAGGTCTCGGAGTCCTGTGCACGATTCACGTCTTTCTGCGCAAGGTGCGCACGGGATCCCCCCTCAACGAAACCGCGAGCGGGTTTCTCAGCGGCTTTTGGTTCGCTGCCGGAGCGTTTCTTCCGGGGTTCGCAGCGGACGGATACTACGACGGCTATGTGCGCGTGGCTCTGTGTGCGGGGGTTGGCATCGGAATGGCCTTCCTGCGGTTGCGAGAAAGGCCGCAAGCCTTCCAGGGCGCTCCGATGTGGCTGGCCCATCCTGCGGTGTGGCTATCGGCAGGGCTGATGGCGGCGACTTGGCTGACGGCAACGGAGATCTCGGACTCCACGCGCGTGCTCTACCTTCTGGTGCTGGGAACCCTGATCCTGCTGTTGTTCTTGGAGCTTCTCCGGGCGCGCGGATTCCGGCCGCCGGAGCTATGGATCTGGCTTGCCCTGGGGCTCCCGGCGCTGGTTAGCGTTCCTTGGCTCGGGCCTTGACTTCCTCCTCGCCTTCGGCGGCGTTGCGAAGGCGGAGGACGAAGAGGAGGCGGCCGCGTCCCCAGGGATTGCCGGCGATGAACAAGGGGCTGTCGCCGCGGAGGATGGTGTCGGACTTGAGGAGCACGAGGTCGTCCTGCCAGAGCTGGATGATCACCTTGAGGCCTCCGTCGGAAGTTCGCCCCTGAGAATTCAGCACCAGCTTGAATCTCGAGTCCGGAAAGATCCAGGAATCGTAGGCTTTGTAAATAGGCTGGGTCTGCCTTTCGACGATCTGAAAGGAGCGAAGATCGAGGTCTCGAAAGGCTTTGCCCAATCGCTTGCCGAGGTCGCGCGGAACATCCGGAAAGGCTTTTTCCGGCCGGCGATCCTCCCGGTTTTGGCAAGCGTAGACCACCGATCCCTCGACGAATGTCTCGCGATCGAGGACCGGCGCTTCGTCGCCGGATTCTGCCGCCAGAAGCGAGCCCGCAGGCAGCGACAGCCAGAGGGCGAGGGCGGCCAAAAGCGGCGTGTGACCGTGCATCGCGCTTCAATCGCCCCCTGAAGGCCCGAAGAAGAATACGGGAATCAGGGCCGGCCGCGAAATGCCCTGGATGCGCTGCACCATGGCCGGAGCATCCGGCGAAGGCCGGACAATGGCGGCAAAATCGAAATCTTCGGGAAGGGTATCCGCGCCTTCGATTCGCAGAACGGTGGCGTTGGCCTCTGGAGAATAGCCGGACTGGATGCTGAGGCTGGGCTGCGGACTGTAGGTGTGGACGACCTCTGTGGCTGTCGTGTGGGGCGGGGGAAGGAGGACGGTTTGAAGCGCGGCGAGAAGCAGAACGAAGGCCGCGGCAATGGGCACGAGTTGGCGCCAACCCAGCCAACGAAGCCACCCAGCCGCGGAGGAACTCTGGGTCGCAGCCTGGTTCAAGGCTTCCCGCTCGATCCGGCGCCGGATCTGCTCATTGAAAAACGAAGGATAGGGCGGTTCCGCGACGGCGGGAACCGCTTCGCGGATGTCGCCTGCGAGCCGTTGAAAACCCTCCTTTTCCTCCTGGGAGGCCGGATCCGAGGCTTCCTTGCGCCGAAAGGCGGCGGCCTCAGCCTCCGACTCGGGGGCGTCGTCAATCCAGCGATTCCATTGCGCTTCAGGATTGGCCATAAAGATCTCCGAGCAGCGATTGTAGTTTCTTGCGGGCGTAAAACAATCTCGACATGACCGTGCCGATCGAGCAGTCCATCCGGTCCGCGATTTCTTTATATTGGCAGCCTTCGACTTCCTTAAGAAGGATCGTTTCCCGGTGGACCGGCGAAAGTTGACTGATGGCCTCCCGGATACGGCTGCCGGTTTCGCTTTGAGCGAGGGTTTCATCCGGTCGCAGAGGGGAGGAAGGAACGGTGGTGGCCGCGGGGTCTGACACGGACTGGAGGCTGTCGTCGAACTCTGCTTCGGGGTGGATCCGGTTCCGGCGAAGCCAATCGTAAGTCACGTTGTGGGCGATCCGGTAGAGCCAGGTGTAGAAGGAGGAACGCTCTTCGAAACGGGACAAGGCGTTCCAGGCCTTAATAAAGGAGTCCTGGGAAAGGTCCCACGCGTCGGCTTCGTTGCGCACCATTTGATGGATGATGGAATAGATTCGGCTCCGGTAGCGGGTGACCAGCAGGTCGAAGGCTTGGAGGTCGCCCTCCCGGCTGCGGGAGACCAGGATCGCATCGGTGGGTTCCCCGTCCGGTTCCGCGGGGGAAACCATGTTCCGCGTCTGGTCCTGTGGGTTGGACGTGCCGGAGGGCGGCTTATTCATTTCGGCCCGTTGCGCGGGGATTTGCGGCGGATGAGGGACTGGCGACAAGCTGGCGGGTGGGCCTGTCCGGGATCAAGCATCGGTGTCGCGTGGTCCAGCGACAATCCGGTTGGACTCGTCGCAAACCACCCGGAGCGAGGTGACCGGCCCTTCCGAAAGGGCGAAAGCCATGATCGTCACCCGCTCCCCCGATCCGATCAAGTGGGCCGCGCCGCCGTTGATGACAACCTTTCCGGCGCCGGCGCTTCCGGTCTGGACGTAGGTTTCGAGGCGGTTCCCAGAAGTGATCGAGGCCACCAGCACCTTTTCCCCCTCCCACAATCCGGTGGCTTCCATGAGATCGAGGGGAATGGAGATGCTTCCTTCGTAATCTACGTTGGCGTCTGTAATCCGGGCGCGGTGGATTTTCGATTTGAGGAGGAAGCGCAGCACGGCGCGCTACGCTTAGCCCAGCAAGGGGCTGCGTCAAGGAGTGCAGGGAGGACGAGTCAAGTTGCTGGAACATCAACCGATTGCTGGTTATCCTGCGGCATGAAGCGGTTGTGTTGCGGATTTGCACGAGCGGCCTGGGTGGGCGCGGGTTTTGTCGCCTTGGGATTTCTGGGAGGAACCCGCTCGCAGGGAGTTCAGCCAGACGAGTTGGAACGGATCGATGTCGGAGGGCTGTTGACCTGGGGCGGCGTTCAGGCCGCGCATTCCCCCCTCGATATCGGCATCATCGGCCAGGTTTTCGATGGGAGCACGTTTTCCCTGGCCCGGACCGCTTCCGTGAACCCGATGCAGGTGACCCTGGAGTTTGGCGATGCGGTGGATCTGCACGGTTTCCGGCTCTGGTTCCTGGGCGGCCGGAACCGGTGGCGTGCCGAAGCCGCCGCCAACTTGACGGAATTGGAAAGCGAGGGCGAATCCTACCGCCTCTTGGTCGGTGGAAAGGAAGGGGAGGAAGAGGAGTGGTCGGAGGCATTGCTGGAGAACCCGGTTTCCTGCCGCGCCGTGCGGTTGACGTTGAACCGGCTGACGGGCGACGATCATGTCCATCTCTGTGAGTGGGAGTTGCTGACGCCGCCGGCTCCTTCCGGTCCGCCCACGGGCTTGCGACTCGATATCGACGGGAATTCCATGGAACTCTCGTGGACGGCTCGCCCGGGCTCATGGGGCCGGGTCGAGGGCGGAGCCGGCCTGACGGACTGGGAGACTCTGGGCTTCGTCAAGGCTGCTGGGACCCGGGTTTCTTTCGAACCGCCCCTTCCGCCGGTCGAAGAGCAGGCTTACTTCCGGGTCAGCGCTGCGAAGCCGGAGGATCGCCTACGAATCCAAAAGCGGGTTTTGGTGCTCAATTACGAGCCGGTTCTCGAGTCCCGGGGGTCGCGCACGGTGCGAGAGGTGATGGGTTGGGGCGATCCCCGTGCGCTGACCGAGGCTTACTATGCCGATATCGAGGCCGCCAGCGGCGATTACGTGGACTGGGTCACCGAAGAGTGGATCGACATCGACGCCTGGCCGCGCAAGATCGACGGATTTGTCTACGACGACGCCTCGTGGCTGAAAGCCTGGGAAGAGGGTCCGCACCACGAACCGGACGGCGTCGATTACGCCGCGATCGTCGAGGAGTTCGCCATCGACGACCGGGTGCGCCGTGGAGAGATCCATGAGGTGATTCTGTGGGGCTTTCCCTACGCCGGCTATTACGAGTCGCGGATGGCCGGGGCAACGGCCTACTGGTGCAACGCGCCTCCTCTCCAGAGGCTCGGCGTGCCCCTTTACGTCATCATGGGGTTGAACTACGAACGGGGCGTGGCGGAAGCCGTGCACAGTTTCGGACACCGCGTCGAATCGATCATGCGCCGCGTTTACGGAAGCTGGAGCGGGGGTCCGGAAATCAACCACTTGTGGGATCGCTTCAGCCGCTTCGAGGGAATAGCGCCGGGGCGAGCGGCCTGCGGCAACGTGCATTTTCCTCCCAATGGCCGGCAGGACTACGACTACAGCAACACGGCCGTGGTCCAATCCGAAGCCGACGACTGGTTGAACTTTCCCAATCTCACGGGGACCCTCCGTCCGCTCAGCTCCGCCGCTTGGGGCGGTTCTCATCGCGGATACATGCAGTGGTGGCTGACGCGCCTGCCGAAGGCCCCGGGCCGCAACGCAGACGGCAAACTCAACAATTGGTGGGGGTATCTCGTGGATATGAATGAGTATCCCGAAAGCCGTTAGGCTGCGTTTCTCATCCCGTTTCGTCGCGAGGCGCTGCGAACCTCTTACTGCCGAGGCCGCGGCAAGCGGAACGAAGGCAGGATCAGAACTCCTGATCTCGAGGAATTTGGATGAGCTGGAAGGGTATGTGGCGCGGGCACTCCTGCCCGCGAACTCTTGAGGTTCCATCGGCAGACAGGAGTGTCCGCCCCACAAGTAGGGCGTCATCTGCCGAGAGGCGGTCTCGCTTCGGCTCAGCGATTTTCCTCCCTGTCCATGATCTCCCTCGATAGGTCAAGAGTTCTGAGGATGGGGTGCAGCGTGCCACAGCAGAAATGGTATGAGAAAAGTGGGCTACCCTCCGGCTCACCTGGCCCGCGATTCCAAACGGCGAAAAGTTCGCAGGACCGAGTCGATGACATCGGGAGACAGGTAGGATGGCCCCATCGCCGGAAGGCTGTGGGTCGAGACCAGACAAGGCTCGCCCTCAAACAAGATGAAGACCGGATGCCCGGAGTCTCCCCGCTGCAAGGTCTTGCCTTTCCAAGCGCGGTCCTTCGGAACACGATAGTCCAGGAAGGGATACTCGGGGTCCGGCTCCCGCTTTTCCCCGGTTGGATGATGGAGCGTGACGACGCTGGCCTCCTTTCCGTGAAAACGCGTGCGGATGGCTTGAGCATTGTGCAAGGAAAAGCGCGCGCCGAGACGCAAGAGGGGATAACGCCGGATCTCGGGCGGAAGGTCCCGGTCGAGGAGATAACATCCGACATCATGCCGGTAGCGTCCGGTGGCGCGTTCGCGAGCCACCACCCGGCGCTGGACGGGGTTTCCATCCGCTCCGGTGAAAGTGAGAGTGGCTCCGGCGGCGTAGGCGAACCCATCCGGGTTTTGTCTGGTTATGTAATGGCTGGCGCAGACGACGTGACGGTCGCCGATGACCGTTCCAGCGCGTGACGAAGACCAACACACGCCGGAGAAATCGAATTTCCAAGCCGGATTCCAACTGCCTTTGCCGGATTTGTCGTAGGCGGAGAAAATGCGGAAATCGGGTTTGGACGGAATGCGGCCGAGGGTCGAGGACGTGACCCGGGGAGCCAGGTCGATGAGA
This sequence comes from Verrucomicrobiales bacterium, assembly GCA_041749135.1. Taxonomy (GTDB): domain Bacteria; phylum Verrucomicrobiota; class Verrucomicrobiia; order Verrucomicrobiales; family DEV007; genus DATKCT01. The sequence goes on along the minus strand of JBGTBW010000073.1, from coordinate 4,771 downwards.
CCAGAGGAGGGCAGGCCTCGAAGACGGGTCTGCGGGTCGAGGACCCGGATGGAGGATTGAGCCTCGGCAAACCCCGGCCACCCCAGGCCGCAGATCGCGGCCCAGGAAACCAGAAGCATGCGGGGCAGCGCAGCCATTGGTCAATGAAACCTCAGCCGCCGAGGGCGCAAGGCGAGAGTAAGGGTCCGGTATCGGAGCAGGTATCGAGGCCCGGCATGACAAGACCTGGAGGGCCGGGCTCCGTGACAGCCTGGTCTAGGATGGAGATCCATGGCATGACAGGACCTGGAGGGCCGGCCTCCGTGACGGCCTGGTCCTGGGATGGAGACCCATGGCATGACAGGGCGTGCGGGAGCCCGCCCCTCCAGGATAGGGTGACCTATCTGTCAGACAAACCTCAGAACTCCTGACTTCGGGGAATTCTGATGAGCCGTCGCAGGTGCGACACGAAACGGGACAGGGACCCGGGGGAGCCCTGGGGTTCGAGTGCTCCGCCTGGCCCGGCGCCCAACGCAAGGGCGCGTTTTCTGTCGCAGGTGCGACACGAAACGGGACAGGGACCCGGGGGAGCCCTGGGATTCGAGTGCTCCGCCTGGCCCGGAGCCCCACGCAATGGCGCGTTTTTTGTCGCAGGTGCGACACGAAACGGGGTAGGGACCCGGCGGAGCCCTGGGGATCGAATTCCCCGCCTGGCCCGGCGCCCAACGCAAGGGCGCGTTTTTTGTCGCAGGTGCGACACGAAACGGGACAGGGACCCGGCGGAGCCCTGGGAATGGAGTGCTCCGCCTGGCCCGGCGCCCAACGCAAGGGCGCGTTTTTTGTCGCAGGTGCGACACGAAAAGGGGACAGGGACCCGGCGGAGCCCTGGGAATGGAGTGCTCCGCCTGGCCCGAAGCCCAAAGCAAGGGCGCGTTTTCTGTCGCAGGTGCGACACGAAACGCGACACGGACCCGGCGGAGCTTGAGGCCCCTCTCACTTGTCGACACTGCGGCCCCATCAAACCCGCTTTGCGGCTCATCCCTTTTCCCCTGCCAGCATTTCTTCCCTCGCCAGATCAGGAGCTCTGAACCTGGAGGGCCGGCGTCCGTCACGGCCGGTCCTGGGATGGAGACCCATGGCATGACAGGGCGTGCGGGAGCCCGCCCCTCCAGGATAGCGTAACCAATCTGTCCGACAAAACTTGGAGGGCCGGCCTCCGTGACGGCCTGGTCCCGGGATGGAGACCCTTGGCATGACAGGGCGTGCGGGAGCCGACCCGGGTGAAAGCGCCTGCCCTCACGACGGCGCTCCGCGCCGGGAGAGAGCGGCGATGCTCGCCGCAGTCCAAGGGCCTCCGGCTTACCTTCTCTCCTCGATCTCCTTGCCTCCGCCCGCCAGATCAGGATCTATTCCGATGCGGCCACTGTGAGTGCTTCCGGACCGGGCGTGGTGATCCGGATCAGGACGGGCGACGCATCCAGGTCCAAGGGCAAGACCGCCGAGCTCAAGTCGGTCGCGGCGATAAGTTCATTTTCCAGCCGCCAATCGTCCTCACTGCCGTTGGGAAGCGACTCCACGCAGTAGCGGAGCCCGACAACGCTGAACCAGGCAATTTCGATGCCCTCCGGATGTTGGACGATCTCCGCAATAGCAAACACCGAACGGGGATCGTTCGGATCGGTTTGCGCTAGATACTCTTCCAAGTTCGATTTGCCGTCGCCGTCGGCATCCACGAGAGCGTCGTCCAGATTGGCCGGATCGAGGCCATTCGCGAGTTCCCAGTCGTCCGGGATGCCGTCGCCATCGGCATCGGTGATGCCAACAACGACCTCAAAGTGCGCGGTGACGCTGCGGTCTGCGGTCATTTCGACGGTGGTCGAGGCGTCTTCGATATCGTCGATGCCCTCTCCGCTCCAACCCGCGAAACGGTAGCCCGGCATGGGGACAGCTTCGATGGGCGCTTCGGTCCCGTCGTCGAAAGTCCCGGCTCCACTGACCGACCCGCCTTCCGGTGGATCCGCTTGAAGTTCTAGGGTGAAGGTTCCGCTGGAAGCCGGAGTGAAGGTGATCGTGAGCCGCGGGCGATTGGCGGCCTGACCCTGCTCCCGCGTCCCGAAACTCATTGCCGAACCCAGGGCTTGCTCGTCTGCGATGAGAATCCATCCATGATTGGGGCTGGCTCCGGAGGCCCAATCTTGGACGTCCGCGGTGAGCTGGCCCGAGGACCAAGTCACCGGGCCGGTGCCCGTGCTGAGGTTGGTGACCGCGGAAGCGGTTCCGGTGAAATCGCCGCCGGCGCTGTTCCACATGTCTGTGTTGAAGACGCGGTGGGTCCAGGTCGCGTCGCCCGTTCCGGCCGGTGAACCCTGGCCGGATCCCGAGGATGAACCCTCTCCCCAGGCTCCTTCCAAGCGATGCACAGAAATGTTCCGTCCGATCACGTTTCCACCATTGGCGTTGGCGCGCAGAGATAAGGTCACCGCGGTGATCTCGGCTCCCGGCGGCAGTTCGCTGGCGATGCCATCGAAGCGCACGAGGCCGCGGCGGGAACCCGCCCCGTTGCTTCCCAGAGTGCGCCCCACAAAGAGTTGGTTTCCCTTCGCGTTGCTGAGAGTTCCTGATTCTGAGTAAAGGGAAGTGTCGGCGGTGGCCTCGAGGACAATTTCATCGGCCCGGGCGGCCATTCCCAACGCGGCGATCAGAGCGGCTCCGGCGACTTCGAGAAGGGGCGGTGCGAGGCGCATGATGGACTGAGGGACTGCCGTGAAAAAACAAGGGCGCGACCGGTTGGCCGCGCCCTCGTGCGAAAGCTGTTCGGGACCGGTCCGGTCAGGAGTTCTCTTCAATATAGCGGATGACGTCGCCCACGGCTTGCAACTTTTCCGCTTCCTCGTCCGGCACCTCGATTTCAAACTCCTCCTCGAAGGCCATGACAAGTTCGACCGTGTCGAGCGAATCCGCTCCCAGGTCCTCGATGAACTTGGCTTCCGGAGTGACTTGTTCCTCCGTGACGGCCAGTTCCTTCACAATAATGTCGCGCACGCGGTCTTCGATGGTTTTCTCAGACATAGAAAGACTCCCTTTGGGTTAAGCTCGGGTAGCGATATACAGCCCGGTTTCGTTCTGCAACAACTAAATTGGAGGCTTTCGTGCTTTTCTATGAGCCTTCAGGAGGCCCCTTGGCCCGGCTTTTCACCTCCGGGCAAAACTTCCGGCGCCGCTTCAGCGACAACGGTTTCCGGCTCTTCTTCGCGGACGGTTTCAATCACCTCGCCATCGAAGTTGTCCATCAGGCGGTCGAAAACCTGCTCCGCTTCCTTGCCGTACTTGAGGCAGTCGATGGTGGCGCGTTTCCGGTTTCCTTCTTCGTCGTCGTAGTAAACGTAAGCCAGGCCTTTGTTGTCCCACTTGCGTTTATCGACGCGGCGGGCGTTGGCGAAGGCAATCCGGCGGCCTGCCGGAGTGGTGAACGATTCGCCGTCGGCGCGCAGAGTCCGGCTGCGGCTTACCGCCAGGGCTGCCAGCAGCCCGATGGCGATGGCGAAACAGATCCCCGCGCAAACGAATTGTTCCATCACCTTCTTGCCATAGTCTTTCTCCGGCGGTTTCTCGGGCCATCCCTTGGCGTTGGCGTAACTTTTCCAGGACTCGTGTTCCCAGAAAGCGTAGGGCTGAAAACTGGGCGCGGACTGGGCGTGGGCAGTCCAGTTTTCGTCGTCGATTTCGGTCCGCAGAAACTCATTGCGCTCCCCTTCGTATTCGTTCCAAACCTCATGGGTTTGGTAGATCCGTCCTTTCTCCGGGTAGCGGACCATTCCGTCATAGAGAAAAAACGCCCCCATCCCCAACGCGACGAGCGTCATGATGACCATGCGCCGGTAAAACCACGCGGAAGCGCCTGCTATAATCGTGTCGGATCCTCCCATCGAAAGCGGGGAGCTTCAGCCCGCACCCAGTATTGGGGGCAGGGAGCGCGTTTGTCAAACCGTGCCGCGACCCGGAGTGCTCTGGCGGGTTTTCCGGTTCCCGCGGCTCAACGCAGGGACTGGAAGTATCGCCGTTGTTTCTCGGACACAGGCATTTCCAAGAGTTCCATGGCCAGCAGCATGTCGTCCCAGACCTTGATCTTTTCCGAGGGATCCGGGTTTCGCAACAGATAGGAGGGATGGAACGTCACGATGAGGGGGATCTCGTTGCGCCAGAGGCGGGCCCGGCCCCTCAGACGGCTCACCGGCGTGGTCTCACCGGTTAGTCCTTGAACGGCGGCTCCGCCCAGAGCGACGATGACCCGGGGTTGGACGACGTCGATCTCGGCGAACAGGAAGGGCAGACAGGCCGCTATCTCTTCCGGGGCCGGCTTGCGGTTCCCGGTGGTCTGCTGGGGCATGGACGGCCGGAACTTGACGATGTTGGAGATGTAAACCTGTTCCCGGGTCAGCCCCATGGCCTTAAGGATACTGTTCAGAAGGCCGCCCGCCGGCCCCACGAACGGCTCGCCCAGTTTCTCCTCCTCCGCCCCCGGCGCCTCCCCGATCAACATCAGACGGGCCTGCGGATCGCCCGTGGAAAACACCATCGTCGGGCGCAGGCTCGGCATTTCAGCAACCTCCGGCGACTTTTGGATGAGTTCGGCCAGAAAACGGATGCGCTCTTTCGGGCTGGCGCCCTCCGTCTCGATGGTTTGGCGGACCGCGGCGACGGGAGCGATTTCGCGCAAGGGCTTGGCCGCGGGCGGCTGCGGGGGAGCCGGAGAAGGACCCTCACAGGGGGGCGGCAGCGGCGGCGGGAGCCG
>JBGTBW010000072.1:0-22855 GCA_041749135.1 Verrucomicrobiales bacterium | reverse complement strand
ACGTATAATAGTTGGATCCCAGAGTTGTTTGCCGTTTGGGAGAAGCTTCGCCAACCTGGGCATGTGACCTAGCGGAGAGCGAAAGCGATTGCAGCGTATGGCTGGGCTCCCGGTCGAGGCAAAGGTATGCTCGCAAAAAGGCTAACCGACTTTTAGTATTATGAAATCTCGCATTCAGAACGGTTGGTTCGGCGCTTTGAGTCAAAAAGTGATTCGTGCCGTGACACTAGCAGGCGCTTATTCTCAATGACACGCAGTCTAGCAACGCACGAATTTGCTTCTTTTTTTCTCGCGCTTATTTTAGGATTAGATGCCCTCTATAGACAATCCCCGAGCGTTTGGCGCAGGCTATTGAGCCGCTGACACTAGTAAGCTCCCGCGTAGTTTCTGAAGGAACCCTCCTCCTGGCCTCGTTCGAGGCGATCGGGACATCTGAACGTTCCGCTACGGGCATCGCTCGAAAAAGCGGCACAGCCACGCACTCCAAAGACATCGTCATCGAATCCGATTCCTCAGCCAGGCAGCAGGGACTTCTCCGCCTCTTCGGTGTTCGGTAAGTTTCGATGGTTTCCACTTCTCGATCCTCGACAAAGGACCAGGGACTGCGGACCAAGGCCTATCCTCCTACACCAAAGACCGTCTCTCTCCCCTTGCCGCTTGCGACGAGTCCTTTTCTGCCGTCCTTTTTCTGTCATCCACACCGGACCCCAGACCTCGGTCCACCCGATGAACCACGGATACCGAGGAAGTGCAAGCACGACACCGAATCTCCCACCAGCTCCCACATTCCTGATCGCTCTCCGCCGCCATCAATGCTACTCCTTACGATCCCGTGGTCACACCTCCGATACCAATCCCGCCCGCCGTTCAGTTCCTCCGGGCACTACTGGCCACCCGCTTCCCTGCTTCCATACTTCCACCTCCGGAACCCGGCGCCCTCGACATTGCCGCCTGGGACTTCTTTCTCGATCTCGCTTGCTACCACCAATTGGCCCCGCTCCTTTACGACACGCTGCGGAAACGCCCGGACATCGAAGTCCCAGAAGCGATTCGTTCCGCCTTGCGATCCCACTACCGCTTCGCATGCCTCCAATCCCTACGCTTGACTGCCGAACTCAAGCGGATCGCAATCGCCTTTCATGAGGAATCCGTAGCCTGGCTATCATGGAAGGGACCAACTCTAGCACACCGTCTCTGGGGAGATCCCGCTCTTCGGCCCTCAGGCGATATCGATCTCGCCGTTGGCCCACATCACTGGAACAGGACGGTCCAAGCGCTTCGACACTTGGGATATCATGCGCGGTATCCCCTGCCCAAATACTGTCCGGACCTGCTTGTCCGCTCCGGCCAGCACTGCTGGTACTTCGACCATGCGACTCGTAACCTTGAAATCGAGGTCCACTGGGTCTTTATCCCACCTAGCTTCGGATCTCCACTCTCAGTCGACGATGCCATCCAACACGCGGAAACCGTCTCGCTACACGGTCAAGATCTTCCGGTTCCCAGCTTTGCCGATGATTGGCTCCTCGTCTGCTGGCACGCGGCCAAGCACGATCTTGGGTCTCTTCTAGCTGTCGCCGACATAGCAGCCGGAATGGCGGCTCTTGGGCATTCCCATGTTGATCGCCTCCTGGAACGCGTCACTGCTGCGAGGTGTGAAACGGTTCTCCGCGTCTGCATGCTTGTTGCCTCCCAATTCATTGGGTTGCCATTCTCTCAAGCAAGTCACTCCCGGCCAGTGCCAACTTTGGCCGCCAAGGTGTGGCGCCGCTGGGCAGACCATGATTGGAAGCCGCTTCAGAGACATTCCCTTACCGCAATACTCGGTCTCGTAGTCCGACGGGTTTCCTGGCAGGACACATTATTGAGACGGATCCGTTGCTTTGGCCTTCTTTTCTCTCCCAAGAAAAATGAAATCGCCGGAAGCACTCTGCCTCCGGCGATGTTTCCCGTGCTCTACCTGAAGCGACCGTTTAGCTACATGTGCCGATGGCGCCAGAAATAGCGCTATAGATCGGCTGTATTCTCACCGCGGCGCCAAGCGCTCGCTGTCCCCCCATAACTTCACAACCGTCCGACATCCAAAAGCGCGTCTGCGCCCCATCACTGGCCCTTTGCAAACACAACCATATAAATTGTCTTGATAACGATTGTCAGGTCCAAAAGCAGAGAACAATGGCGAACGTAGTAGAGATCAAATTTCAGCTTCTCCAGCGCGTCCTTCTCGTCCCGCCCATAGGGATAATTCACCTGGGCCCAGCCGGTGATCCCCGGTCGCACCATGTGCCGGTAATGGTAATAGGGTATGGTCACCTCGTAGGTCTCGACCAACTTGTCCCACTCCGCTCGCGGCCCGATGAGGCTCATGTCTCCCAGGAGCACGTTCCACAACTGCGGCAGCTCGTCGATCCGGGTCTTGCGCAGAAACTTCCCAATGGAAGTGATGCGCTCATCGTTCACCAACGTGGAGCGTCCTTCCGCCTCCGACCCGTTCACCATCGTCCGAAGCTTGTACACCGTGAACGGTTCCTCGTGCCGGCCGAGGCGGGTCTGACGGAAAATGACGGGCCCGGAACCGCTCAACCGCACCAGCAGTGCGCCGAGTAGGATCAGCGGCCAGAGAAACAGCAGGCCGAGTGTGGCCGCTGACAGATCGCTCAGCCGCTTGAACCGCTCATACCAGAAACTCCGGTTCAGTGCGAACCCTTCGGAGAAGGCCCACGACGGCGAGACATCCTCATGCGGCACAAGCCGCAACTGCTCGGTCAGAAACTGATACGCCGTCAACACCGAACCGCCCCGGAAATGATATGCGAGCAGGGCCTGCGTTACGTCCTTCGGAAGGAAATTCGGATCCGTAGCCACCACGTAGCTTCCCACGGTCCGACCATCAACAGGTTGACCGATCCGCAGGGTGGCCAGATCCCACAACAGAGGCGAATTGGCTTCTTCAGGAAAGACCCGGCCCAACTGGCCACCACAGTCGCCGAAGAATCGAAGTCGCCCCTTGTATCCGTGTCGCTTCAGTTGCCGGAACAGATCTCGCACCGGTTCGCCCGCTCCAAGGACGCAAATCACTCGCTCGGCCAGATGGCCGTCCCGCCAGCGCGCGATGGCATAGCGATAGGCGAACGAACAGAGCGGAAACACGGCCAGCACGAACCCGACCGTGCTCCGCGCGGCCTTCATCCTGCCCCCGTAAGCCACGAAAGCGTAGATCGCGACGAAGACTCCAACGCCGATCAGGAGCGAGACGATGAGATGCTCCGCCATGAACCTGGCCGTCGCCATCGGAGTGCGTAAACTGTACCCGCCGATCAAATAGAGGCCGACGATATTCGACCCGAGCAAGACCAGGAACACCCGGCGACTGAAGCCCTGGAAAAGCCCCACGTCATAGTACACGGCGATTGAGACCGCAAACAAGGCTCCGATCACCAAGATGTCCAGCAGCAGCATCAGGTAAGGGAAAGCCCCGCTGACATCCGACTGCTTCAACCGGTAGTGGGCGTCGAGAGACGGGGCGAAGATGCGGCCAGGCGGAGCCTCCGGTGTGGTGGCCGTCGTTGTCTGATCCAACTCCTTAGGAATGTCGGACTTCTTCATAGGCCCAAGCGACCAGCAAAGTTACCGCCACCGGCCCGCGCTGCAAATCACAGGGCCCCTTGAATCGCAACAAGGCAATGCATGACGCGCCCCGCAAACATCGGCTCCACCAGGATTCCCAGATGCCACGTGTCCTCTCAAACTCCAGGCAACGCGGCCGGCGGCAAAGGCAACCCGCTCAACAATCTACGATACAGCCGGCTCGAAGGAAAAAACACTGTCCAAACCGTCAGCCCTATCAGCCTTAAGTAAAGAAAAAAACCCCGTCTTTCGATGTACCAAGCTTCCAGCTCCCCCTTGTACGGCGCGATGACCTCCGCATAGAAGCTCTCCTTGCTCTCCGCCCGCTCCAAGATGCTCTCCTCATCTCGAAACACGATGGAGCCAATCCCACTCAACCCGGGCCTAACCCTATGCAATTCCCTCTTGATGTGCTCCGGGAACACGTCAAAATGCGGGGGCGCCTGCGGCCGAGGTCCGATCAGACTCATATCTCCCATCAATACATTAAGCAACTGTGGCAGCTCATTGATCTTTGTTTTCCTTAGAAATCGTCCCACAGGCAGAATTCGCGGATCGTCCTTCACTGTCAGAACTCCTGTTCCGATTTGGGGACTCACCTTCAGCATCGTCGCAAACTTCCATAGGAGAAACCTATTGCCGCCCTGTCCAACACGCTCCTGTCGATAAAACACCTCTCCTTCCCCAGTGAACCGCAGAAGGAGCGAAACGCCCAAGAAGAGAGGCGAAAAAAGAAGCACTGCAAGGCCGGCGCCGACGAAATCGAAGAATCGAATCATAATCTACATCCGGTCGTCAAGATACTTACCGGTCTCAACATGATCAAACTCAGGAACTAACCTCCGAAACTCGTTTACAATCTCTACTTTTTCCCATCGCAGCCGATTTCGCATCCCTTCGATCGCTTTTTCAAAACGCTCCAACTCCAACTTCAAGTCCGGTTTCCGATTCCGGACCACCCCAAGATCTACAAATCGCTCCCAGTCTAGATCACTGTCCCTAAGATAGAACTCCTCATACGGTTTCTCGCCGGTCGTGTCGCTCTCAAAAAAATATACAGGCCATTCGCTTCTGAGACTCCGTTGTTCCACGCAGGCCCGCGCTTCTTCCTCACTTTCACATTCAACCGCTCTGAAGCCTCTCTGAGCCAGAAAACGCACCGCGATTTCCGTAAAAGAAACAAGCTCCGCATTTTCGTCGAGTCGGGGAAAATAAGTCTCCCGATTCAATCCCAAGAGACAAGAGAAAAGACAAAGCACCCCGGCCTCCTCTTGCGTGATGAAATACCGTCTGACATCTCGAGGCGCGGAAAGCGGTTGCCGTTTCGCAATGCGCTGCTCGAAACCGTGCAACAAGCTTCCGTCCGAGAAAGCGACGTTCGCAAATCTCGCGGTAGAGACATCGACAGCATCGCTTCGCGAGAAGAGAAACAGTTCCATAATTCGCTTTGAACATCCCATCATGTTGACCGGATTCGTCGCCTTATCCGTTGATACACAAAAGTACTTTCTGGCTCCCATCATCGCAGCCCGGGCGCGCATTCTATCGCTATTAATAATATTAACCTGCACCAATCTCATCAGTGTGAACGGATCACGCTCACTTCTGACATGCTTGAGAGCCGAAAGATTAAGAACATAATCATAGCCCTTCTGTACGGCAAGCAGCGCATCACACTCCACCGACCCAACATCCACCGAAAAGGTGCGGAACTCTCCCGCAATATACCCAATTGAGCTTCTCAGATCCCGCACAAGTTCGACTAGATTGTTCTCATTGATGTCGATCACGTGAAGCAACCGCGGATTCCTCTTGAAGATTTCATGCACTACCGTGCGTCCGATCGATCCGGCGCCTCCGATTACCAAGAACCGCCCCTCCTTTGCCAAGCATTGCATAGCATCACCGTAGCGCTTGAGGTCTTCCGTGAACAACGGCCGCTTTCTTCCAAGCAATTCCAGCGTACTCATCTCGATGTCTTTTCACTCGCCTCCAACAATGCTTGGCAAACAACCCGGACCTCGCTCTCCGCCATTCCGGGGTAAAGAGGCAACGTCAATTGTCTCGCGGCAATGCTGCGCACTTGAGGTGTCGATCCTGAGTCCACATCCGCGTATGCCCTGAACCGCCAAAAGGGAGGGTAATGGATGCTAGACTGGATCCCATCCGCTCTGAGCAACTCCATGACTCGCTCTCTGTTGCACTGCTCCGGAAGCAAAACAGGCATGATGTGGTGCGCCGACTCACCCCGGCACACATTGGCAAACGGCGCCAGCACCGCGCTCTCAGCGAGCAACTCACGATACAGTCCAGTCAATTCTCTTCGCCTAGCATTCCCTGCGAACAGCTTTCTCAACTGAACCAAGCCCAACGCCGCGTGAATCTCGTCCATCCTGTAATTCAACCCCGGTTCAACCACGTCATAACTATATGCCCTGCCCATGTGTCTCTCCATCGTGAGAGTCGTCATTCCATGTGATCGCAGGTTCCTTAATCGGCTCCCGACCGCTGGGTCTTGGAAAGATAGCATCCCACCCTCGCCAACAGAGAGGTTCTTGTTGCTAAAGAAACTGAAGCATCCGATGTCGCCAAGCGTCCCCAACCGCCGCCCCTCGTAGACGCCTCCAGGCGCGTGTGCGACATCCTCGATCACCATCAGGCCGTTCTTCCTGCACACTTTCAACAGTTCATCCATTGCACACGGATAACCGGCGTAGTGCACAACGATGACGGCCTTTGTGCGATCCGTGATCTTTCTTGCTAAATCCACCGGATCTATCGTCAGATCAGAAGCAGAGATGCAGTCCGCGAATACCGGCTTGCCGCCACAAAACCTCACCACGTTCGCGTCCGCCACGAAAGTTAACCCAGGAATGATCACCTCATCACCAGGACCTACCTCACAAGCAAGCAGGGCCATGTGCAGCGCCGCCGTACAACTTGCCACCGCAAGGCAATCAACTACCCCAGTCCCAAGCATTTCCCCAAATGCATTCTCAAACTCCAGCACGCGTTCGCCCATCGTCAGCCATCCGCTCTCCAGGACTCGCCCTACAGCAAGAGCCTCCTCACCATCATAGTTCAGCTTAAAGAGCTGGATTCGCCACGTCATCACAGACTTCCTTCCGAACGGCAAATACTGCAAGGCGCCGTTCTCATCTTGGAACGGGTAAATCCCGAACTATCGCGCCCGATCGGTTCAAGAGCTCATGGTAGAGCATAGAATAGCTCTCGACAATTCTGTCCAAGGAGAACTTACGACGCACAATCTCCTGATTCTCAGCCCCCAACCTCGACCGGAGGCTCGGGTCTTCAGCTAACCGTATCATCGCATTGACAAGCCCCTGAACGTCGCCAGGCTGGATCAACAGCCCGTTTCGTTCGTGCACAACGACATCCCTGCATCCGGGCATGTCGGTTGTGATGACAGCTCTTCCTGCTGCACCCGCCTCCAACAGGATCCTCGGCACACCTTCGCGATATCTCGTGGGCAGGACTACAACATCACTCATTGCCAACAGCCGGGCGACATCCGTTCGATGGCCGAGGTAGCGAACCTCCTTCGAAAATTCTTCTATCTCCTCTTGAGAAACCGGGTTTGCGCCGGCAACGTCTCTCTGTCCCACCAGCAAGAACTTGGCGCGTCGGTTCATCTGTAGAACCTGACGAGCCGCACGAAAGTAATCGTCGACGCCTTTTTCACTAACTAACCGTGCGACCATTATAAACACGACGCCTTCTTCCAAACTCAGCTCCTCCCGTAGCCCTACGGTCGTAGCGCCGTTCAATGCATTGTCGGCAAACATTCCAAGGTCCACTCCCGAGCCCGGAATCAATCTTTCGCCACCGCCCGATACTAGATCATGGTCAACAAAGTATTTCCAATCATCCTGATTCTGAAACACGGTCTCCGCGGCGCACCGGGACACGACCTTTTGGCTCAACCGGTAGACTGCTTGAAGGATCCTCGCATTCCAATGATCTGAACCGAACACACTGCCCATTCCCGTAATCGTCCGCACTACAATGGTGTTTCCTCGAATCGCCCCCGCGATCGGAGTGAGAATTCCCGGCTTGGTATCAAAAGCGTGAACAATATCTGGTCGTACAGAATTCATCACTCGCATCAAAGCCTTCACCGTACGAACGTCGGCGCCGAACGAGAAGCGTCTCTCCAAGCAGTAGCGATGGTACGAAATCCCATTCGCTGTGAGATTTGATTCGTCCTCGGACCCAGCGACGAATACCGCAAATCCTTGCTTCGTAAGTTCTTCGAAAAATCGGAGGCGTAAATGGATGTCCTCGCCTCCCACCACGAGAACACGTGGGATTCTTTCATCTGATGGCGTCGGCTCTGCCCCAGAATCTCTTGGTAGTCCCTCAAGAGTATGCACTGACAAGGTGAACCGATCGGCTGTCCCCGACCGGCAGTTGTTGCTGTGAGACATCCTCATCGATTCCCCTTATGGCGACTTCGACCCGGCGCGCGCCGGATTGAGCGCCCCCTTCTCTGATCCCGCGTAGACGGGGACGCCCCGTCAGGCCATAAAACGGGTTAGGAGGCAATCGGCTGGTGCCGCAATGACCAACGGAGGCATTCTTGGCGAAGGGTCATATCGAAGAATGAAATGCTCCAGTCGATAGGTGGCTTTATAGTTACTCCCAAAGTTCAGTGTGGCTTCCTAGTGGACCAACGCACTGCCCGTCGGACTCAATAGGCGCACAACTTCAGCTATGCTTATCTCTGACAGCTATCCGCTGCGCGTGCTGTGGACCTTCCTCCACAAACAATCCCAGATAATGCGTGCACAGCGGCTTGATGCAGGCTAACCGAAGATAAAAAATAGGCAGCAACTGCTCAGGAACTCGCCGGGCGAGTGGGGGGGCCACAGTGATCCTGCGCAACCGCACTTTGAAGTTCACAAAGAGGGCCTTGATCTCCTTAGGCTTAATGCCGTGTACATCCCGGTTGTGGGGGGTTGTTATACATAAAATCATACCACAATACCGCACCGCCCGAGCATAAGACACGCCCAATTTCTTCGGCAATCGCCTCCTTCATCAAGGGGTCCAGGATTGAGGTAAAGACCGTATGTTGGCAGACCAGATCAAAGGAAGCATCGGGCCAGGGTAGGCTGGTGGCCGAACCACAGCGAATATCCAGATTGGGATGCAGTCGACGCGCATATCCCACAGGTTCAGGACAGAGCTCGATACCAGCCAAGTTTCCTGGCGACACTCCCCACCCTAGAAATTGGCGTAACATGTTGCCATCGCCGCAGCCAACAACCAATAGCCGGCATTCAGATAAGGAATGGAAACCGGATGAACCCAGGAGCTTCAACGTTTCCCGATGCCGCTCCTGAATGCGACAAAGATGCGCCAAGTTCTCATAAATATAGAACCCGGTCCTCGCTTGTTGCCGCCGGCGTTTGTACGCCTCCACGATGCGCTGTTGCTCGCTCATTCAATCTGCGCCAAGCGCATTGGCCGTTTTACCTTGGGCCAATAACATCCCGGTAGAGCGGGAGTCTTGAAGACAAGCGGCTATGCATCGAAAAACGATATCAAGACTGCCAAACATGGCTTCTATATTTCATCTTGGAGCCACTCACGTATTCGTTACAGAAGAACTCTCTCAGCAAAGGTTTCGAAATTTTCACAATGAACGTCCTGTAATGTAGTGCGAATCTCTATCACAGAGAAGCACGACCAAACAGCACTTAAAGAAAGGCGGCTCGCACGCGTATATCCGGACCGCCGACGAGTAAGAGGTCGGCTCGAAGTCTTGTTTTCACTAAGTTTTGCGCCATTCCGATAGGTCCCGATTCAAGAGCCTCTCCACGAAAGCAATATCAGGTTCGTACTCTTTCAACAGTTGAGACCGTTCATTCTCAGTAAGCTCCGGCTTCTTCGATGTACCCCCCTCATAGACAAGCGCCCTCAGACCTAGTGCTTTACCTAGCTGAATAACCGCATGGAAACCCTTGGCGTGCAAGCTAGTTACCAGCCGCGCTGTAACTTTTGCTAGCCATGGGAAGCGCGGCGCTGTCAACTCGTTGAATCTCTCATTGCCCCAGGAAGGCATATCGATGTCGGCTATACCAAGAAAGTTATAGAGATGCTTAAGTGTCAAGACAGGATTGGCCTTAATATCATCAAGCAGCACAAAAGTTACCCTGCCCGCACCAAACGCGTCTAGCCATCTAGGGATATGTGTGGCGTATTTTCCAGAACTTAGAATACGGGGCATTCGCAAAACTGCTTCGCTAAACGAACCTGTGACCCGCCCTTTGCTTAAGTGATGACCATACAACGATAGGGTTCGACTGATTGGATTGCGTAGATTAACAATAATCTTGCATTCCGGATACATTTGATGAATCCGAGAGGGCACAACTTCCACATCAAAATAGGTTGGCCCTATTTCCCCACACAGTTGCCCTTCCTGCCGGTGAGGAAAATGACTCACATATCGCGCTACTCCTTGATCAAAGTATAGATCGAAAAACATCGGTTCATCCACGTCTTTGGGCATGCAAAGCGATGGATGGCATTGCAGGAGTCGACTTAGCCACGATGTGCCAGAACGCTGAGGTCCAACTCCCACGAAGTGAAGCTGAAACGGCTTTTTCCCGCATTTCTGGGCTAGAGGAGGCGGGATCACACTCTGATGCTTATAGAGCTCAAAAAGGTTTAGCCTTGCGGTTAGATGCTCAAGCTGAAAGCGTGTAGTTTCTGCCGAGAAACTCTTCGGCTCGGCTGCAGCCTATTGATTGGCTGGGTTCACGCCCCACCCTGTGAGACTGAATTGTCCCTTCCTCTTGTCACCGAATCGATAGCCCATCGCACCTAAAACCACCGCCATTCCCCGGCGATTCAACAGTCGACCCAAGCGATAGTCCTTGAGCCGGACATCGTAGTCCGCGTTCAAATTATCGATCCCAAGGATCCTGTGGCCATGATCAACCAGCATCTTCGCAACGCGAGATTTATGAAGCCTGCCACTCCGGCAACCAGGAAACTTGACATCGCGCTATTGTAAAACACTGCCAGCAGCAGGCGCTCGTCGTCGCCTCATTGAACTACAGGTGAATCCCAGCGAACCTCTGAAGGCGTTTGCTACCGTATTCCGTGATGAACGGTCGCCTGAGCCTCGCGAGGCTTTCCTTCGGCCTGCCCGGCACGATCTCGAGCATCCGACCTAGTTCTTGACCTGATTCTCGATCGGCTCTTCTGAGGTCCGTCTGCATTCATTGCGTTACCAACTTCACGGCGCCATCTCCTGCCGACGCCCAACACAGCGGGCCGAACGGATCCCGTTTCGGAATAGCCAAGCACAAGACCCAGGATGAACCAAACGAAGGAAAACCGCAGATTCTGATGCGTCAGGCTGTAAGCGGCGACTGGCAAGAGAATGATGAGCGAGAAATGGCCGACTTTCCGGTAGTAAGTAAGGCACCACCATGCGGTCAGAAATGCCCCCGGAAGCCCGTACGAAAAGATGATAGTACCCAAACCGGAATGCAACTCAATCTCGGAAGCGCCAAAACGCTCGGTTGCCCCTTCCCCGGCCCCAAGGATAAGGTAGAGAGGCTCTTCCCAGATTCTGTTATAGCCTCGCCCTTCCAAGCTATCGTCGTCCTGTGAGCCAATCGACAAAATCCGATCTGAGGCATCCTTCACAATCCCGCCTCCGGGCTGGCGCAGGTCGGCCAGGCCTAGCGCTCCAACCACCAGGGCTGCACCCACGAGGTGCCACCGGCCGTGGCCGCGGGCGGCGCAGATACCCACCAGAAACAATCCGCCTATGGAGACCATAGCTGCCTTCGAAAGGGAATAAGTGGTCAGGAATACTCCCAGAACGAACGCCAGCAGAAAGACCCAGACATTAACGCGCTTTAGAGTTAGAAGACAGACCGCCAGCACGCAACACAACAGACCGAAATAGCCCAGTTGGTTCGGGTTGTTGAACGTCCCGACCGCCCGACCAAACTCATCCGTCACCAACGCCATCCGACAGGCCACGGCCTGGATTGCTGCAGAGATTATGGCTCCCACCCCAGCCAGGCTCAGTAGGCGGCCACCCCCTGCAACTGCAGACCGGTAGGCAGTCCAGTAGACTAGAAGATTGAACAAGTAGAAGAGAGCGTAAAGGAGGCATTCTGGTTCACTCTCCAGAACCGCCCATACCGAATTCACAAGCGTAATATAACCAACCAGAGCAGTCAACGGAACAAGGCCACTTGTGATTCGCGGAAGGGGCTCACCGGAAATGAAAAGAAGCCCGATAAGGGCCAGAACAACGAGATTGCTCGGTTGCGGAGATCCGCTCGGAAAAACATAGAGGGGAAAAATGACAATATAGGCCAGAATGAGAATATGCACCCAGCCCAGGTTTCTAATCCTCGATTTAGGACCGCGCTCAACCACGATATTCGGCGTACTGAATTTGATCACCGATATCCCGCTCCCTATTCTTATTTTTTTTTCGTCGCGCAACGGCTCTCCCTGCACCGCGCGCCCCTATTGCTTTACTGTAAGCGTCAGAGTTTTCACCAGGGGGGCGCCGGGGCCGGAACCGCCGGACTTGAGCCCCGTCGCTGGGGTTGACAGGTGCAAACGCCCACAGCGACCTCAGGCAGCGCTGCGGGGCGGAACGGGCAGCGCTTGCGATCTGCAGCCTCCCAGCTTCCACGCAAGAGATCGCCGATGTCGCCGTCCTTGCGTGCCGGGAGCTTCTCGAAGACGTCCCGCAAATAGGCTTTAGGATCGACCCCGTGGTTCCGTACACTGACTACTTCCTGGCGCGCGTGCTAGCACAGGATGACTCGTGGTCATCCTGATTTCATAGGGATAGAGACTCGAGGAATTGGCTCTCCCTTAAATGCCAGGCTGCGGTGGACCGGATTCCGCTGGTAAAACTCACCGAGGGCATCCATTTCAGGATCGCCTTCGCCTTGTCAATGTTTGCAGAGGTTGCCTCCATATCGGTATTCTGTCTACTCTCATAGCGAATGCTCGCCTTGAGCTTGAGTTCTTCTTCTATACTGGAGATGAGTTCATGGAGCTGAACGGGATCTGCTCCGGCTCCAAGATTAAAGACCTCGCAGCCATCGACCCCAAGTGCAGCTATCGTTCCCAATGCAATATCATCGATGTGTGTAAAGTCGCGCCGCTGGGCTCCACTCCCAAACACGACGATTTCCTGGCCTGTGCGGATCCGCTCGATGAAACGAAATGGGCTCATATCCGGTCTTCCGCCTGGGCCATAAACCGTGAAGTAACGCAGAACCGCGACGTTTAGGCCATAGAGATGATGCCAGGTGTAGGCTAGTGTTTCGGCGGCGAGCTTGGTGACGGCATAGGGAGAAATCGGCTTTCTCACGTCCGCCGTCTCAACAAATGGGAGAGGTGTTCCGGCATACAGCGCAGACGTCGATGCGACCACCAAGCGATCCACATTATGCTGGACCATGCATTGCAGGAGATTGAGCGTTCCCTCCACATTCGTTCTCAGGTAGGCTCGCGGGTTCTCAATGCTGGCTCGTACACCTGCCCGCGCCGCAAGGTGAATGACTGCTTGGAATTGCCCCGTCCGCATGACACGCCCGAGCGCCTCCGCGTCCTCCACATCCACCTTCTCGAAGCGGAATCCCTCTAACGGCAGGAGGCGGTTTAAGCGGTACTCCTTGAGCCGGACGTCATAGTAATCATTGAGGTTGTCGATCCCTGTGGCCTCATGGCCGGCTTCGAGTAAAAGTTCAGTGGTCCGTGCGCCGATAAAGCCCGCACACCCGGTAACGAGGATTTTCAATGTTCTTTGTTCTTTGTTCTTTGTTCTTTGTTCCTCGTTACTTGCGGCCGGAGCGGAGGAGATAGGCGATAAAGCCGCCGACCTTTGCTCGTGTGTGAGCGACAAGATCGTAAAGATTCTGGAAATGGCCGTTGTCGAGGCAGCGCTGATCCAAGGCCAAGGACCAGAGAAGCAGAGTCTATGTGAAGACCGGGTGAAAACCTGCTTGGGCAAAATGGTGATCTCCAGTCAGGGCTTCGCTCAAACCGTGCTCTTTCATGACTACAAAAGAAATGCAATCGGTGAGGGACCAGTTTTTATCCGGGCGCTCATGATAAAGGTCGAGCCCTCGGTGGAACAGGTCGGCAGTGGCGACCCCAACGGTGACGGACTGATTGGCGGCGAGTTCTTGGAAGAACGATCGAATGGATTGGCGTGCGGTGGAGGGCGCCACGGCGTCGGCGACCTCAGCCAAGACCCACTGTGTGGTTACGATCAAACCCTGGTAGCCTTGTGCATACAGCTTCGCCTTCTCGTGGTATTCGTCGCGCCGATTCAGCAAGGCGATCCAGAAAAAGGCGTCGGCGAAGACCGTCATGGCTGCTTGGGGTGGCCGTGGACGTAATGATCGACATTACGGGCCAGGTCCGATGGAAGATCATCCGCGATTCCGATGAACTTTTCCAACCTTTGGGCGAGCGAATCCTTGCGGATGTCCTCCGGGACATCCAAGGATTCGACAACCACCCGAGTGCCGTCCGGAAAATGCACCCCTTCGGGCAAGCGGATGGTGTCCTTAACCACTGTTCCGGTGAAATGCATGAATGTGATGCTAAGGGATTCGGCCACTCGGCGCAAGAGGCTTTATCGATGTTCTTTGTTCTTTGTTCCTCGTTACTTGCGGTCGGAGCGGAGGAGATAGGCGATAAAGCCGAGGTCTCGAGCGATGTCACCTTGTTTCGTGGCCTCCTACACCTGCCGCGTGAGTTCTCTCCCAAGCTGCCAGGCTTCGATGTCCTCGAAACGTTCGATTTTCATAATGGTCTCGTTCGTTTCTTGTACTCGGCTTCCCTGCCCTTAGCCGGGCTGATGAACCGGCCGTTAACGAACGAAGAACTTCATCGAATCCCGCTTCAGACAGGGTGCCCGTGAGAGACCCGTAGCTTCTTATTCTCTCGCAAAGACCGCAAAGCTCGCCAAGGGGAGAGAAGATTGACGTGATTTGTCTCGGCATCCTGGAGGGGCGGGCTCCCGCACGCCCTGTCATTCGATGGGTCTCCATCCCAGGACCAGGCCGTCACGGAGGCCGGCCCTCCAGGTTAGGCTGGTTGGTTTCCCCTCTTATCCGTGTCGATCCGTGGTTCACGATCGTGGCTATATCTCTGCGGCCCGGTTTCGGCCTGATTTCTTAACCACGGATTGCGCGGATAAGAGAGGTTTTTCTGGTCCTTAGTCCCTGGTTCTTGGTCCGGCCACCGGCCAGCGATAACTGAATCCCGCTGTGGACCAACATCCCATCGGATTATTCCGCTTCCCCGGCCGCCATCAGCACCTCGCGAAACAGCGTCTCTTGAATAAAGAAGCCGTAGCGTTCCCGCAGCAAGCTCAATGCATCTCTCAGGCTCTCTATTCGACCATCCGCTCGCGCTCTGACAAGAATTCCAATCGTTCCGATCGGTCGCAGTCCCAACCTGAGCGCCCAAAGCCGGCCCTCCCGTTCGTCGATCAGGAGCGCAGCCTCGGGACATTCGCCAGCCAGAACGATGGCTTCTGCTTCGCCACGGTGAAGTTCCGTTTCCAATGCCTGGACCAGTGCTTGGTTTCTCGCAGCGTGGACAGTCAGTCGGGAACTCTCAAACGCGTCCAGTATCTCCGCCAGTCCTTTAGGGTGTGGGTAACGACCCAGTTCCATCCGCACCGCGGGTGGAACTCGGACTTCATGGAATTGATCGCTAAGCAGTTTGAGTTGTCCCAGACTCGCCAAACACGAGATAGGCGACGTATCACTGACCGCGACCATAGCGGAGATCTTCCTCCAACTCTTCGCAGGTGTAATGCCGGGGAATACTTCTTTCGCCCAGAAGGATCCCAAATGCATGGCGATCCAGTTCGGCCACCTCAGCCGCTTTCGCCAACGGCAGCAGCCCCTGACTGTAAAAGCTCAGAGCAAGTTCCTGGAGCAGCCTCCCGCGAATCTCAGCGGGCGGCAGGCGGACGGCGGCCGAAAAAGACTCGGGAAGTTCAAGGGTGATGGATTTCATCCTGAAAGCCTACGGCGCGGATTACGCATCGGCAAGCCGCCGGGGAGAGGATGAGACAGCTTCAGTGGGCGGAGAGCCGGTCCAAAGTCAGGCAGTCGACCTTCGGGCCTCCCGACTTCAAGACTTTGCGACATCATGACCTTCTTCCCCATCCTTGAGCCGTAGGCCAAGCCCAGGTTCGATCGCCTCGTAATTTGGCGATGGCGTCCGCCAATTCCGCCTCGGCTTCGCGCAGAACCCGAAGGTTCATCGGGGATACCGGAGATCAAGGTCAGCGAAGACGTCGGCCGCCGGTCTCCAACGGGCCGAGCCTTCCTTGATGGCCTGGATTCTGGCCCTGATCTCCTCTTCCCAAGCCGCTTCGGCCGCGAGAGAGCGGTCCTCCCCCTCGAAATCCGTGAGATCGAGAAGGATCCGCGCCAGTTTCAGTCGCATAGACGAAGGAAGTTCCAGACCATCCCGCGTGAGTTCGGCCATTTCCCGCATGATGATTTCAGTTTATCATCCCACCGCCGGACGGCAATTCAGCTTTAGGCGCCGCGGATTTCACGGAAGAACGCTCGTGAAGAAGATGCATCTCTCGCAAAGAGCGCAAAGCTCGCCAAGGCAACTCGGATGTTCTTTGTTCTTTGTTCCTCGTTACTTGCGGTCGGAGCGGAGGAGATAGGCGATAGGAGTTCTTGGTTCTTCGTTCTTGGTTCTTGGTTCTTCGTTCGTTAACGGACTGGAGTGGGAAATGAGCCCGTCGTCGTCTTCGGATATGCATTGACAAATGCCGGGACCGGGAAGGCCGCCGGGACTTCGGAAGCTTGATCCCTCTTTGGAAAGTGCTGCCTTCATTCGATTGACCCACTCTTCCCTATTCAAACCTGCCAGGGACTATGGTCTCTTTCCCTACTTGTGCCTCTTGTGGCGATTCCCTGTGTCACTGCAAGGCCTCCTAAGTCCCGCCTTCGATTACGATTACGAGCACGAGCTGCTGAGGGCTCAAGTTATTTCTCCCGGCCTCGCGACTTTTCGACCTCAAGACCTTGTTCCCCATCCGTGTTGATCGGTGTCCATCCGTGGTTCAGGAACCTTGCTTCATCTCTGCGGTTTACAGATGAGGCCTTAGTAGACCAACGACAAGGGTCCAAGGACGCTTCTCCCTCTTCGCGGCCGTTCTTTACCGGCCACTGACCACCGGCCACATTCCCCCCTGCTCGACTGTCGACACGTTCAATTCCCTGTCCGTACTCGCCCGCCTTTGCGGGCTTCGCGGCCCTGACGAGAAACCAGAGTCTTCTGGGACAAGGAGTCTCAAGTCTCAAGAGCCCGCCTGGGGACTGGTATTGGGAACCACGGATTTCGCGGATGAACACGGATGGGGAACATCTCTCGCTAGGAGCGCAAAGCTCGACAAGGGAGGGGGTTGTTCTTTGTTCTTTGTTCTTTGTTCTTTGTTCCTCGTTACTTGCGGTCGGAGCGGAGAAGATAGGCGATAAAGCCGAAGTCTCGAGCGAAGTCACCTTGTTTCGTGGCCTCGTACACCTACCGCGTGAGTTCTCTCCCAAGCTGCCAGGCGTCGATGTCCTCGAAACGTTCGATTCTCATAATGGTCTCGTTCGTTTCTTGTGCTCGGCTTCCCTGCCCTTAGCCGGGCTGATGAACCGGCCGTTAACGAACGAAGAACGAAGAACTTTCGTCTTCGAAAAAAGCGCGGCAGAGCCGCGCACTCCAAAGACTTCGTCAAACTCTTGCCTGACGAGATTGTCGATTCCTTTGCGGGCTTGGCGGCCTTGGCGAGAGACGGGTCTTGGGAACCACGGATGGACACGGATGAACACGGATGGGGAAAATGCATCTCTCGCTAAGAGCGCAAAGCTCGCAAAGGGAGGAGGATGGTTCCTCTTTCCCACCTATCTGTCCACTTTCATCAATCCCGGCGGTCCGGCGAGATCTCTGCGTGAACAGTTTCACGACGGGGGTCGCCGGACCCGGAGCTTTCGGTCCGTCAGCACAACGAAACAACGGGCCCACGTTTCCGGGTCGCACGAAGAGAATGCCGATTCCACTCGGCGGATGAGCTGAGACCTTGAGGGGGTCCGTAGTCGCACGAGGACGATGCCCGGATGTGATCCTGGAGCGAATTTCCTGATGTCCGAAAAGTCGAGGTCCTGGGTCACCAGTAGCCGGTTCTCTCTTGTTGCAGCGCCCCAGACCGCGTCATCGGGGCTCCCGCCCAAACCCTCCGAAGGGACGGTATCGGCATCGTGGCCGAGTCCTTTCAGAACGTCCTGGAGAGTTTCGGGAAGATTCTCGTCCAACTTGATCTTCATTCGTTGGCCGGAATCGCCAGCACAGGGAGATCTTCTTCCGCGGAAGCTGCGGCGAAGGCGATCACCGCGCGCAAGGCGCTGGGCGGCACGGTGGGAAAAGCCTCCAGGATCTCCTCCAAGGAGTCGCCTTCCGCGAGGCTGGCCAGGAGGGTGCGGACCGTCACCCGGGTGCCGGCCACCACCGTCTCTCCGCCGCACACCTCGGGGCGACGTTCCAGGAAACGCTGGTAATCGAAAGGCATGATCCTCCGGGGGAACGAAGATAATGAGGGAAAATGGACGCGCAAACCCGGAAGCAAAGGGAAGGGAGGGAAATTGGAGGGGTTAACGTGATCTGTCTGGGGCTCCATCCCGGGACCACGCCGCCGGGGACGACGCCGCAAGAGCCGGCCGGAGGACTTGTATTGGGAACCACGGATGGACACGGATGAACACGGATGAAGAAGATGCATCTCTCGCAAAGAGCGCAAAGCTCGCCGAGGGGGGGGATGTTCTTTGTTCTTTGTTCTTTGTTCTTTGTTCCTCGTTACTTGCGGTCGGAGCGGTGGAGATAGGCGATGAGGCCGAAGTCTCGAGCGAAGTCGCCTTGTTTCGTGGCCTCGTACACCTGCCGCGTGAGTTCTCTCCCAAGCTGCCGGGCTTCGATGTCCTCGAAACGTTCGATTTTCATAATGTGCTCCTTCGTTTCCTGTACTCGGCTTCCCTGCCCTTAGCCGGGCTGATGAACCGGCCGTTAACGAACAAAGAACCAAGAACGAAGAACTTCCTCAAATCCCGTTCTTCAGTCATGCAATGGGTCTCCATCCCGGGACCAGGCCGTCACGGAGGCCGGCCCTCCAGGTTACTGCCCCCCGCTTTTGCCTTTTGTGCACTACAACTCCTCCGGCTGGCTCTACGGATATCATCCGCATGAGGGAGCGTTGCAAGCCGACTTTCAAAGTGTGGGTTCCGTGCATGGGAACGACAAGACGCTCGGTCCGGCCGGTCTTCGTAAAGATGTGATCACTTCCTTGGATTCGCGCCAAGACCCAACCGTGTTCTTCAGCCAACTTCGCCAAGAACGAAGAACAAAGAACGAAAAACGAAGAACTTTCGTCTTCTTTGTTCCTCGTTACTTGCGGTCGGAGCGGTGGAGATAGGCGATAAGGGCATGGGGCCGCTGTGCGGCGCATGAGGTATGAGGCCGCTGCGCGGCGCACGCGCGGCTCCGCCGCCTGCCTCATGCGCGGCTCCGCCGCCTTTTTCCCCCGCATGCCTCACGCCTCATGCGCGGCTCCGCCGCCTGCCTCAACCCTCATGCCCCATGCCTCATGCCTCGTTCGATTTTCATAATGTTCTCGTTCGTTTCTTGTACTCGGCTTCCCTGCCCTTATCCGGGCTGATGAACCGGCCGTTAACGAACGAAGAACGAAGAACAAAGAACGGCTTCAATACGCGTTCTTCTCGCCGCGCAGCAGGTTCCGGGCGGTGCGGAAAATGATCCGGAGATCCAGGAGAAAACTCCAGTTCTCAATGTACCACACGTCGAGGGCGACGCGTTCGCGCATGGATTTTTCGTCGGTGGATCCGCGGTAGCCGTTGACCTGGGCCCAGCCGGTGATCCCGGGCTGAATGAGATGGCGCACCATGTAGTTCCCAATGAGGCGCGAATAGATGTCGGTGTGCTCGAGCATGTGGGGCCGCGGTCCCACCACAGACATGTGCCCCGCCAGGACATTGAAGAACTGGGGCAACTCGTCGATGCTGCTGCGCCGCAGGAACCTCCCCAACGGCGTGAGGCGCTCGTCCTCAGGGTCGGCCGCTTTGCGGTGAGCGTCGGCGTTGGGTTCCATCGAGCAAAACTTCAGGACACGGAAGGTCTGGCCGTCCAATCCGGTGCGTTCCTGAAGGAAAAAGACCGGACCTCGCGAGGTCAATTTGATGATCAGGGCCACCAGGGGAATCAGCCAGGAAAGCAGACCGGCAATGACCAGCAAAGAGAAGGCAAGATCGAACCCGCGTTTGAGAAGCTGATTGCGAAGCTGCTCCAGCGGTTCGGGGCGAAGCCCGATGAAGGCGTAAACCCCGTAGTCATAGAACTGCAAGCGGGAGACCGGAAGATCCTGAAAATCGAGCAACAACCGAAACCGGATCCCATGCCGTTCGGCGAACCGGGCGATCCGGGATACCTCGTCCCGTTCGTCAATTCCGCAGAGGCAAAAAAGGGCGTGGATCTCCCGGCCTTTGAGCCAGTGGGCAGGGTCGATCAAACGGCCGTCGTGGGCGCGAAGCATACCCTCTTCGGAAACGCCGGCGAATTCCCCGCTGGTGCGGAAGCCGCCGGCCGGGAGTTTGGCCACCGTCTCCTGGAAAGCGCCGATCCGCTTGGGGTTGCCGATGAGGATGGCGGTGCGCACCGCCTCAGCGGTCATGACCCGTCTCCAGGTCTTGCGGTGGACCAGGAAGCGGTGGGCCATGGCCGAAACGGCGAACAAGCCGAAGGTGATGGCCAGCATGCTGCGGGAGAGCAGCTCTTGTCCGGCGAAGAGCAGAGCGAAGGTGCCCATGGCCAACAGGCCGAGCGCCTTGACAAAGCCGTAGACGAAGCGGCGGCGGCTGAGGAGGAGATCGACGGTGTAAAGCCGGCACAGCGCGCCCGAGCCCAGCCAGGCCAGATTGAGCACCACGAGCAAGGCTCCATAGCGCAAATCGAACGGTTCGGGAGTCCCTTGATGGCGCAGCCAAAACGCCAAAATGAACGAAAGGCTCAACAGCATCAGGTCGCCCAGAAGCAGGGTCAGAACCGCGCTGGTGATGCGCTGGCGGTAGCTCAGTCCCGCACCTGCTGGCACAAGGGTCCGGGCATCTGACGGATCAAGGGTCCGCAAAGATGGAGGGTGATAGGACACGGGTCAGAACGGATGCGGCGCGCCATAGCGCCTTCGCCCCAAGATGCGGCTGGTATTATGCGTCCTCCGGATCAAAATCGCCACCGGTTTTCATCGGCTGGCGGAACGTTTGAACGTTCCGCGTCGTAGCGGAAGCGGCAACGCTTCCGAAGCCGGTTGGCGAGACATCGGAACGATTGGACGTTCCTCTACGGGGAGAGAGTCCATTGGCGAGACGTAGCGGAAGCGGCAACGCTTCCGAAGCCGGTTGGCAAAACATCGGAACGTTTGGACGTTCCGCTACGGGGAGAGAGTCCATTGGCGAGACGTAGCGGAAGCGGCAACGCTTCCGAGGGCGATTGGCGAGGCATCGGAACGTTTGGACGTTCCGCTACGGGGTTCCGCGTTTGGGGTTCCGCGTTTACGCGGTTCTTGAGAGGAGAAAAAGGCTCTTCGGCTGGAACCGCCTGAAGGCGGAACCCCGGACGGGGGGAGAGAGCCGGAGAAGGACCTTCGCCTTGAACCGCCTGAAGGCGGAACCCCGGACGGGGGGGAGGAGAGCCGGAAAAAGGACCTTCTCCTTGAACCGCCCTTCAGGCGGAACCCCGGACGTGTGTCAAGACCCCGGAACTCTTGCGAGTTCCGCTACGGCTCTACATACTCCGCGATGTCGTAGAGCTTGGGGTCGCGGGTGGGGCGGCCCAGGTGGCGGCCTAAGCTGCGGGCCGAGGAGAACCAGTCCATCTCCTCGTCATCGAGCACTCCGGCGAATTCTTCTTCCAGGGCGTCAGGGTCTTCGCCTTTTTCCAGGCGGTCCACCATCTCCTGGAGCGGCCCCGGCATATCCTTTCCGGTAAGCTGGGTGAAGCGGCGCATGAGGCGTCCGAGCTGCCGGGGATCGGGGTTCGTCTCGTCCATCCCG
The DNA here is from genome assembly GCA_041749135.1 of Verrucomicrobiales bacterium. GTDB lineage: Bacteria > Verrucomicrobiota > Verrucomicrobiia > Verrucomicrobiales > DEV007 > DATKCT01. The sequence continues at coordinate 1,064 of JBGTBW010000072.1, read as the reverse complement.
TTGAAATCTTTCTCCAGCTCCCCCATGATCCGCTCCATCTCCGCATCGCTCATTCCGGCGAAGGGGTCGTTGGCGTCGCCTTCGCTTTCCTCCTCTCCCCGCTTCTTGGTGATGGCGAAGCGCGAAGGACGCTTCTGCAACCGGAATGCGGCGTTGTCAGGGCAACGGGGAACCTTGCCCGTGTAAGCCTGGCTGCGCGCCAAAAAGCTGTAGATGCGGTTGTTCTCAGGACAATAAAACTCGAAGATGGGCATGGGGCGGAAGGGGGGGGGCGGCTACGCTGGGCGGCTGCGCCGCCGATGCGCGATCCAGGTTTCAGGATGCAGGATGGGCGGCTGCGCCGGCGGGCGGCTGCGCCGCCGATGCGCGATCCACGATTCGGGATGCATGATGATTTTTCACTAGCATTCGTCCACAATCTCCTGTATCCTGCATCCCGCATCCCGCATCGGCGGCGCAGCCGTCAACCCGCATCCCATGAGCTACCGCGATCTGGAAATCTGGAACCTGGCCCGTGAGATCTCCGTGCGGGTACATCGTATGACGTTGGAAGACCTTCCCAAGTTCGAATTGTATGAAGAGGGCTCGCAGATTCGCCGTTCCACCAAGTCTGTTTCATCGAACATCGTTGAGGGTTACGGTCGCCGGCGCTACAAGGCGGATTTCATTCGCTTCCTGACGTTTGCACATTCTTCATGTGACGAATCCATCGATCATCTGGAGATGCTCTATGAAACAGGCTTGCTAACTCATCAAGAAACCTACACGGATCTCCACGAGCGGCTGGCAATTCTCGGCGCCAAACTGAACCGGTTCATCCAGAGCGTCGAAGCGAACCACCGATTGACGGCTACGCCGCCGAGCGGCTGCGCCGCTGATACATGATGCAGGATTCAGGATGCATGATTGCGGCTGCGCGGGGCGGCTGGGCGGCTGCGCCGCTGATGCGCGATCCATGATTCAGGATGCATGATTGGCGGCTGCGCCGCTGATACAGGGTTGGCGGCTGCGCGGGGCGGCTGGGCGGCTGCGCCGCCGATGCGGGATGCATGTTTCAGGATGCA
>JBGTBW010000071.1:0-10115 GCA_041749135.1 Verrucomicrobiales bacterium | reverse complement strand
GTGGGCCCCGGCCGCAAACCATTCGACCTCACGACCGGTCCGGTGCAGTCCGCGGGAAAATCGGTGGGTCGATCAACCATCGCTCCGGCAATCTTCGACAGCTCGGCGATCAATCGACTCTATCTTTTTGTCACAGAACGTGGAGACCACCGAACCGCCCACCGAGAGCGAGGGTCGCCTGCACGGGAAGCTATCGAATCGATGGGCCGCGTCAATCTCGCAACGGGTGGGCGGTTCGGTGCGCCGTCTTGTTCTGTGTTGGTAGCCATCCCATCCTGGAGGCCCTATCGTGTCACAACCGGGCTGCCCGTCGCATCGTGGTGGGAATCCGCTGTCCCGGTGTTCCCCGGCCGCACACCATCCGGTTTCACGACCGGTCCGCTGCAGTCCGCGGGAAAATCGGGGGGTCGATCAACCGTCGCTGGGACAATCTGCGCCAGCTCGGCGGTTCGGTGCGCCGTCTTGTTCGGTGTTGGTAAGCATGGTCTGGTGAGTAGCCTATCCTGCCACAACCGGGCGGTCTACGCAATCGGGATAGCTTGGCGGTGGGCGCCTTTCCGGTCCAGCCAGCCCCGGATCAGGAAGTCTCCGGTCGCAGCTGGAGGAATCCGCTGTGCCGGCGTGCCCCGGCCGGATAGAGCATCCGCTTTCACCATCGTTCCACGGCAGTCCGCGGGAAAATGTTGGTGGTCAAACGTGCCCAACGCAGTCATCGACAAGCTGACGATCTGCCTGCCCTATCTCTTTGTCACCGAACGAAACGCATCACTGACTCCGCGCCAGTGATACCCGAACTGAAACCGCAGCGCTATCGCGGGGTTCGATGCATGCGGCTTGTTCGGTGATATCCTCACATGAATCCGGTAACGTTTCCACGTCGATCTACTTCGATGGACAGGGGCCAAGAATGTTCCACTGTTCTCCCGTGGAGCTTCTGCCACTCGCCAGTTGGGGTGACCTTAATTTGCCAAGCTCCCCGATTTCGGGAAACTGTGTAGTGTAGGAGATTGGAATCGGGCACTTTACTTTTCAAAAACTGCTCCGCCACCTGCCTTGCTTCATCACCGCCGCTGCGACCGCAGCCTGTCAGAACGACTCCGACCGCTAGTAAAATGAGGATGGCTCTCATGCTGTCACCGAACGTAGAGGCCACCGAACCGCCCACCGAGAGCGAGGGTCGCCTGCACGGGAAGCTATCGAATCGATGGGCCGCGTCAATCTCGCAACGGGTGGGCGGTTCGGTGCGCCGTCTTGTTCTGTGTTGGCAACCATGGCGTTCTAAAGACCCTATCGTGCCACAACCGGGCTGCCCGCACAACCGGGATCCTTTGGGGTTGCGTGGATTTGCGGCCTATCCGGGCCTTGGGTGAAGAAGACGCCGGTCGCACTGTGGTGGGAATGCGATGTGCCCGTATGCCCCGGCCGCAAACCATCCGGCCTCACGACCGGTCCCGTGCAGTCCGCGGGAAAATCGGTGGGTCGATCAACCATCGCTCCGACAATCATCGACAGCTCGGCGATCAATTGGTCCTAATCTTTTTGTAACGGAAAGCATGAGACACGGCTGACCGGGAGCGCGCGCTCGATGTAGGACACGGGTTGGAATCATTGTCCATCTTTCGACTCGGAGCGGGTCAGCCGTTGCTCTCCATGTGCTTGTTAGTGCATCTGGTCTTTGACGCTTTGTATACCTCAAGCGACGTCGATCCGGAGACTTGGATCGGTCTCGCATTCCGTAATGATACGGTTATAGCATTCAATCAATTCTCGAACTGTTATAGGACGCTGCTCACGCTGGAACCTGCTCCATTCCAAGACATTCGTTGTGATGAACTGCTCCAATTCGAGTATCTCGATCCTCTCCGACAGGTCGAGGTTCTTCGCAAGGGCTTTCGCTCCCCCGGCCCCTTCGTCGGTAGTAATGATAAGAGGTCGGAGGTTTGCCGCGAGATTGTCTGCACACTTCCTGATAAGAGCCTCACTCGGGGCAGTGGTTACATGAATCGCGGTGTCTCCGAGGAGAAAATCCCCGCGGCGAGCGGTGGGCGCATCTGCAACTGCAAAGCCGTTGTGGTCAATGTCGGCATCCGGCACAGCCAGTTCGAGTTTAGCTCCCACGAGATGCTGAATAACGGCGCCGGCCACCATCATGCCGGGACATTCGCGTTGTCGCGCAAACGCTGCCTGGACTAAATCCGCAACGATACTCCGTAGTGATCGAGAAGCGTCGATTCGCAGTCGGAATGGCTGCGAGGCAAAGAATTGCCTGACTTGCTCAATCCACCAAGACTCAATTGCGTCAAAATCGAGAAGATTGTCACTGTCGAGAGAATTAAGCAAAGCAATATACGCCCTCATCTTCTGTATGCTTCCCCTGCTTGTGCGTCCACCTTCCTCTGCAAGGACTCTTGTGATCTCGTGATCGTTGAGAATCGATTGCACAGCAGCACCGCCAAGTCCCGCAACCTGGCCTCCCTGAGGTGTCAGGAAGTCGTCAGGAAAGTAAGGCGGAGCCCGGTCCTTCGCATTTCTGGTGAGGACAAGCATGACACACAGCGGTCCCTTCCCTCGAATTGAGTTTGCTCCCTGAAATGCGGCAAGCTGGCCCGACAGTTCGCTCATGGACTACAAAACGTGAGCTTCGGAAAATTCCTCATCGCATCGAAAGACTGGTAATCATCGTTCCTCGCGGGGGCCATACCTAAATGCGGCGGTGGGGGTCGAATCGTCAAGTTCCGAGAGCAGCGGATCGAGGTAGTTGAAAGCGATCCACTCGACCACGCTGACGCAGACAGCATCACCAAAGCCAAACAGCGCCTTGTTGAGGGAGAGCTTCGGATCAATCTTGAAAGTATCTGCGCCCATCAATCGGGCGCATTCTCGGGGCGTCAGCAGCCGAACCGCATACTTGCCTAGGCCAGCGACAAACAGGATCTGGCGTCCACTCCCGCCACGCGGCGTCCGTAGGCAACCGGCGATATTGTCTGTGCGAAGTTCTGCCATCGAGCGGCCGTTGCGAACCCTGCGGAATACGGTCCCGTAGGAAATACTGTCTCCACATATCATAGCGTCCGCTATCGCCCGGTGTCTTTCACTCATCTGATTGAGTAAATATTCGGCTCGCGCAGGACTCCACCAGTATTTTGAATTCAGAGGAAGATCCTCGATGATGTCGGATACCCTTGACGAAGGCTGCGGAAGTGGCGGCAAATCGCGAACAGCCCAGTCAATCTCGGGGTGCCACAAGATGAAATCAGAAAGGGCGGCAGGGCGTCCAGGGCCTTCGAAAAAGGACGCTGAAGGTTCTTGCACCCGAGAGGAACCTCTCCGCTTAGACCCGACCACAAATAGTCGCTGGCGACTCTGCGGCACAAAGTGGACGGCATCCAAAATAAACGCGTCGACTGAATAACCAAGGTCATTCAGGGCAATGCAAGCATCCCGGAAGTCGTTTCCGCTGTGGGACGTCAAGAATCCAGTCACATTCTCCAACATTACGAGCGGCGGCTTCCGGCGGCCCATGCTTTTGATGGCCTCAACAAATCCCCAAAATGCACCGGATCCGGTTCCGGCTAGGCCCCTGCGGCCGCCTGCCAAGGACAAGTCGGTGCATGGAAAAGAAGCCGTAGCAAGCGTCACGGTTGGGATTGACTTTGGATCGACGAGATGAACGTCCTCTAGGACAAAGTGATTGTCGGCATCCGCGAATTGGTGCCGATACATCGCCTCCTTGTCGGCATCAATATCGTTCGCCCAAATCGTCTTCCAGCCGGCCTGCTCAAGCCCGAGACGCATTAGGCCGATCCCTGCGAAAAACTCCGCAACCGTCTTGTGTCTAGGTTTCATTGCGTTCAAGTGCCAGCCGGAGGCGCTTAGCCGTCCGCGGGCGGTTGATTAAGTGTTCCCAGATTCTTACCACTTGCCAACCCCGTTGTCGAAGGATTCGGTTGACTTGGCGGTTTCGCTTTTTGTTCCGACCGATCTTTGCAGTCTAATGGTCCAGGTTCGTGGCCGGAATCCTGCATCGCGTGGCGTGTCCGTGCCAGATACAGCCGTCCACGAACACCGCTACCCGGCCCTTCGGGAAGACGAAATCGGGCGCTCCAAACAGCTTGTAGTTCCGCCTCCACCCCGTGACACCGTGACGTCGCATGATCTGAATCAGCGCCTGCTCGGTGGATTTGATGCCGGACGACTTCACTTGAGCCATCGTCCACGACCGCTTTTCGGTATCGACGGTGTCCATGGTTCCTTGCCCTAACGTTGAGCGCTGGCGACCCGCTACCGGGAGCGCCGCGTCGAAGCAGGGTTAAAGAGTCGAGTAAACAGGGTCATGTCAACTCGCGGCGGAGTAGCGGGTTGTTCTGCCGCGTCTTGTTAGCGTTTCTTCAGTTTTGCTTCGAGAAGCTTGCACGAAGCAATTATCTCCCTTTGAAGTAACTCAGGTGACCATCCTGGCTGCTTTTTTGGCACAGTCAGTTTAAAGGGATCAATTATAACTGGCACAGGTTCCACAAGCTGATGCAGCTTCACCGAGATATTCGCAAAATCGAAAAGAGGGCCGTCTGTAGGCGCATGAACGCCTCCGATCCGGCGTCCGGAAGGCGGTTCTTCAAGTCCAGCGATGAAGAAGTGGCCCTCGTAGCGATGCCGCCCTCCTCCTGAGTAACCAGTACGATATTGCAGAGTCCGCGTTAAAGCGTCCCAAAGCGTCATCAACCGATCCGCGACCTCGTCCGGAACTGAAGTTTGCGTTGTTTTAACATCAATGCCTTCAAGCTGATGAAGATTCGGGACTACGACCTTTGACAACGCCAATGTGAAGACGTCCTCATACGGAACATCAGGTGCTTCAAAGGGATCGCGACTCGGCGGCAAGTCTCTCTGATACACCCTGTCTTTCCTCAGTTTCAGGATGTGATGTCCATGGATATTGCGCCAGTATACCCACAAGATTGTATAACCGACCTCGACACGCGTCGGATGCGCATCCGGTTGTGCGGCACGAAGCAGTTCGAGAATCTCTTTCTCGTTGAAACCTATCGGATCGATCGGTTCGAGAAAATGGGGCGTCTCTTGGCTGTAGGCTGATAAAACCGTCGCCGCGAGCGCCAGCATAACGAACCCCTTAATGCTGCGTTTCATTATGGCGTTGTGAAGCTAACGATGAGTCCTCCTACGCCTGACCGGGGGAGAGACATCGACTGTAAGTTGAGGTTGTAGCGGTCATGACGGTTGAAACCTGGCGGGGGGTCAGGCGTTAGGAGAGACGTCTTGTTCGCTCTTTGTGGGTGTGGTTTGCGGCAATTCATCGCCTTTCTGCACACGCCCCTTGGGAACCATCGCCATTGCTTTGAGAAATCCACTCTTGGAGGAGCCCTTTGCTCGCTCAGCGATGATGTCATAGGTCTGTAACGCCGAAAGCTTCTCGGCTACGGCAAGGCTTACAAACTGGTTGATGGAGATGCCGTCTGCCTCCGCTGCCTGCTTGAGGTGTCGATGAAACGATTCTGGAAGACGTAGGCTGAGACTGCTCATGGTAATAGTGCGACAAACATTGATGGCGTCATGACCGAAATACCGAACTGAGTTGCGGGCTGTAGATCACGTTCGTTAAGGCTGACGATGTGCGAAGCTCCCGAGGCGAGGGCGACCTCTAAAACCATGTCGTCTTTAGGTTCGGGCAATAGGGGTCTCCAGAGAAAATAGATCGGCTGGTGATGACAAATCGCGGCAAGTCGGCTTCGGGTTGAACGGATTGGGGTGGTGGGATAGGGGCCCGGTGAGGATAGGCAAAGAGCGGGGAGAAGACAAGAGATAATGGCGTCGCAGCGGGTGGCTTGATTTTGATGTAGTGCGCTGACAGGGAAGGCTTTAGCTGGGGTTCAACGCGCGGAGAGCCTAGCGGGTTCCGGGGCTTGGCGGCGGCGCGGAGTTGGCGCGGAGCGGCTGTGGCGGAGGGGTCTGCGGCCCGGTTTTGAGGGGCATGGCTTGGGATAATAGGTGGAATTCCCTGTTTGTGACGAATTCTGGATTTAACCTATTTTGCTTGAGGGCGCGGCCGAACCTCGGTTTCCGTGGGATGTGGGTTGGCAGAGGTGAGAGGAGGGAGCGATGGCTGAGGCGAGCGAAGGACGAGGAGGAGAGCGGAGCCGGGCGTTCTGGGCCGCCGTCGAGGGGCGGTTGGTGGAGGGGCGGAAATCCCCAGCTCAAGGTGTGGCGGGCAACGCAGCCAGAAGCCAAAATCGCCGCAACCCTTCGGGCAAAGGGTCTTTTGGCCTGGGGCGTCGTTGCTCCTTCGTTACAGATCCCTACGGATATGCGCCTCACTCGCGCCTCGCCCCAGGCCAAAATCCCTCTTTGCAAGGTGTATTCTATCCTACGGTCTGGTCAGTATGCTCATGACCACTAAGCGGTCCGGGACATCACCGGCGTGCGCGGCCTCGGGCCGGTCCGCTGGGCCTGCGTTCGGTGAGGGCGTCGGGCCGGCTGGCGTGATGGTAGGCCTCTTCCGTTGTGATCTGACCGGTGAAAAGGAGGTCCGCCAAGCTTTCGTCGAGAGTGTGCATGCCGTCGCGGGCCCCGATCTGCATGAGACTGGGGATCTGTTCGACTTTTCGCTGCCGGATGCAGGCGCGCACAGCATGGTTCATGATCATCACTTCGCTGGCGAGCACGCGTCCGCTGCCGTCTGCGCGCGGCAGGAGCCGCTGGGAAATGACCGCTTGCAAGCAGTTGGCAAGCTGGGCGATGACTTGGGGTTGTTGGTCGCCGGGAAAGACGTCGATGAGGCGGTCGAGGCTTTTTGGGGCATTGATGGTGTGGAGGGTGCTGATGACGAGATGCCCGGTCTCGGCGGCAGTGATGGCGGTCCGGATCGTTTCGAGGTCGCGCAGTTCGCTGACGAGGATGACGTCGGGGTCTTGCCGCAGGACATGCCGGAGGGCGGCGGCGAAGCTATGGGTATCGACTCCGACCTCGCGTTGTTTGATGATGCAGGCGGCGTGTTGAAAAATGTATTCGATAGGATCTTCCACCGAGATGATGACGCCGGAGCGGAGCCGGCTGATGTGTTCGACCATGGCCGCGAGCGTGGTGCTTTTGCCCGAGCCGGTGATGCCGGTGACCAGGATCAGGCCTTCGCGAAGGTTGCAGAGCTGCTGGACGATGGGTCTGTGGCCGAGTTCCGCCAGGGACGGGATGTGTTCGGCGATGAGGCGGAAGGCCGCTTGGAGGTTGCCGCGATTGTAATGAGCGTTGGCGCGAAAGCGGCCGGCGCCTTCGATCTGCAGCGCGAAGTCGAGTTCCCATTCCTTTTCCAGCTCGGCGCCTTGCCGTTCGGTGAGGATGCTGTGGACCAGCTCGCGGCAGGCGGCTGCGTCCAGGTTGGTTGCAGCGAGTGGAGCGAGCGAGCCATAGCGGCGGCCAAGGGGCGGGGCTCCCACGGTGAGATGGAGGTCGGAACATTCGCGCTCCTTCATGGCGCGAAGCAGTTCGATCATGTTCAGCGGCCCGGCTGGGAGCGGCGGGAAACCGTCATGGGGATCCGCCGGAGAGGAGGGCGGCGCGGCTACCGGCTGCGGTTTTTGTGGGGAAGATCTGCGTCCGAACATGGGGGAATGGGGCGGGGTGGCCGGCGCGCGGCGGAATCCTAACGAAGCGAAATGCCAGCCATGGCTTGGCGCAGTTCGGCGCGTCGGTTGACGGCTCCGAGCGCGGCGTCCTCGCCGATTTTTCCGGCCCGCCAGGCTTCCAGAATGGAGCGGAGAAAATCGCGGCTTTGTCCGGCTTGATCTCGCCGCATAAAATCGGCCAGTGAGGCGTGATCGGCAGTGCGCACCCAGTCCCGGGCAGCGGCTTCATTGACGAGATACTCGGCGACGGCGACGCGGGTTCCGTCGAGCCCGGGGAGAAGCTTTTGACTGAGAATGCCGATGAGTTGTTGGGCGAGGAGAGCGAGGGCGGAATCGCGGAGAGGCGTAGGAAAGAGGTGGGCAAGCCGTTCGAGGCTTTGCGCGACGGAAGCGCTGTGCAGGGTGGAGACGACCAGGTGGCCCGTTTCGGATGCCTGAAGGGCGACATTGGCGGTTTCCGGGTCACGGATTTCGCCGACAAAAAGAATGTCGGGACTTTGCCGGAGACCGGAGCGCAACCCTTCGGCGAAGGAGAGGGTATCGACGGGGACTTCGCGTTGGGTAAAGAGGCAGGTCCTGGATTCAAAGACGTATTCGACCGGGTCTTCGATGGTGACGACGTGGCGGGGTTCGGCATCGTTGAGCCAGTCGAGCAGTGAAGCGATGGTCGTGGATTTGCCGGACCCGGCCGGACCCGTCACGAGGATCAAGCCGGAAGGCCGCAGAATCCAGTCGCGAAGCAGGCGGTCCGGAAGACCGAGGGTGTCGAGCGGGAGAATACGGCTGCGAATGAGCCGGAGCACGGCGGCTTGGCGGCCGAGGACGCGGTGGAGCTGGGCCCGGAAGCGGCTGCCGAAAGAGGCGACGTAATGGAAATCCCGTTCCACGGAACTGGGAGACGCCCCGGAAGCGGCGTTGAGCGGAGCCAGGTCGGCGGCGGACACGGGACGGGCTCCCGGGAATTCAACGAGGGCTCCTTCCACGCGCAGGCGAGGCGGCAAACCCTCGTGCAAAAAGAGATCGCTGGCTCCGCGTTCTTCGGCCTGAAGGCAATAGGAATCGAGTGGATTCTCGGCGGCAGCGGGCACGGGCGCGGGAGGGCCGGGAAGTTTTGCGTTGTTTTCCGGGCGAAACATCCTAACTCAGGGGCGAATGAAGCGCATCCTTCTTTCGACGACGTCCTTTCAAGATACACCCGGGGAGCATCATGCGGTCTTGGAACGTAGCGGCTTCGACTTGGTGCGGGAGCGAGGTCCGTTGGGTGAGGAGCGGATGCTGGAGTTGGCTGGGGATCTTGATGGGTTGTTGTGCGGTGATGATGTTCTTACCCGTCGCGTATTGGAGGCGATGCGACCGCGGTTGGAGGTGATTAGCAAGTACGGGATTGGATTGGATAAGATCGACCTGGAAGCTTGTCGCGAACTCGGGGTTCCCGTGTTTTTCACACCGGGAGTAAATCACACTACGGTGGCGGAGCACACCTTTTGTCTACTGCTGGCCATGGTCCGGCATTTGGTGGACGAGGTCAACCACACGCGGGCAGGGCGTTGGACCCGGGTTACGGGGAACGAATTGTGGCGGAAGCGGATGGGGCTGGTGGGACTGGGCCGGATCGGGATAGAGGTGGCGAGGCGGGCCAGGGGGTTCGAGATGGAGCTTTGGGGCTACGGGAATCATTGGCCGGAAGAGGCGGCAGAACTTGGGATCGTTCGCAGCGCCTCGCTGGAGGAGTTGTTTAGCAACTGCGATGTGGTGAGTCTGCACACCCGGCTGAGGGACGATACACGGCGCTTGGTGAATCGGGATTTATTGGGCTGTATGCGGGAAGGGGCTCTTCTGATCAACACGTCGCGGGGAGAACTCGTGGACACGGCGGCGGTGTTGGAGGCATTGGACGCCGGGCGCCTGGGGGGATACGCGACGGACGTGTTGGAGCAGGAGCCGCCGCCCCCGGATTATCCTTTGTTAAAGCACCCGAAGGTGCTGGCGACGCCGCATATCGGTTCGCGAACGTATGAGAGCGTGCCGCGGCAAGCCCTGCGTGCGACGCTGAATTTGGTGCATTACTTCGAGGGCGAGCCCGACCCATTTCGCGCGGTGTGAGCGGTGATGGCGGGCCGGGAGGGACTGCGATTTGGGGATGAGAAGGCCGCGTCTTGAGAACGGGCCTGGGCCAGGGCAGGAGCTAGCCCGGCCGGCGGCGCAGCTTCAGAACTCCTGATCTCAGGGAATGATCATGAGCCGCCAATCGGGGAACGGGAAAGCAATGGGAGAGTTTGAGAGTCACTGGTGTAGCGGAACTCGTGAGAGTTCCGAAGCCCTGGCGGGCGGTCTGCATTCAGACCCATGGTGAGACAGGGCGTGCGGGAGCCCGCCCCTCCACAATCCCCAGCCGCAAGTCCTTGAACAAGGGTTGGTAGAGGAACCATTCTCTCCCTCCCCCCTTGGCGAGCTTTGCGCTCTTTGCGAGAGATGCATCTC
>JBGTBW010000070.1:0-16386 GCA_041749135.1 Verrucomicrobiales bacterium | reverse complement strand
CGAAGCGAGACCGCCTCTGGGCAGATGACGCCCTACTTGTGGGGCGGACACTCCTGTCCGCCGATGGAACCTGAAGAGTTCGCGGGCAGGAGTGCCCGCGCCACATACCCTTCCAGCTCATCCAAATTCCTCGAGATCAGGAGTTCTGATCTTGGCATATGCCATCGGGAAACACGATCGGATTTTCAGCATCGCCGCCTCAGTCCTATAGGCATCCCGACGATCCGAGAGCGGTTGCAATCTTTGAGTTTGTCAACCGGAGGATCAAGCGCGCACACCCTCTGCGCAGGAGGGAGCGTTGATCGCCGGTTGAGAGTTGTTTCTACGGTGAAGGATCTGAAACCCAGGAGCCCAGAGTGTTGGGCGTGGCGCGCCTTGTTCGGCCTTGGCGGCGATCGATCGTGGGCGTTTACCATGAAACTGTTTTGCTGCGACCTCCCCGAAGAGTAAGTGTTGCAGTCCGGGAGGGCTCATCAACGACAAGCGGGACACGCCAAGAGAAAGCGTCATCGCCGTCAAGCACATGATCTGAAAGGCCCTCGTCAGATCGGCTCATCCGGAACGATGTCGTATAAAAATCCACATAGTTCCATTGTTGAGTGACGCGGTACAAGTGTCCACCCGATCCTCTTATCTCGGCCAAAGTGCGGGTATAGCCCAAGAAATCCGGTGGCCACACTCCCAACATCACTGGCAAGTTAATGGCGCCGAGTAATACGACACACGAAAGCACCGCGCTGCGCCAATTGACGCCACGCCGCCTGATATAACAAACCACGCCTAGAACGGCTACGATGAAAGGTGTAAGAAAAATTAGTTCCATCATAATTTTGGAGCGTGGAAATGTGAGCTGGCCGAACAGTTTTATGGAGCCGCTGTGCGTCGTAATACTTTAAACACACAGAGTCATAATATGGGTGCTATGACTCCGGCTGCGGGATGGGTGGCGAGTGAGTGAATTTGCTTTTGTTGAGTTGGTCCTGAATTGCTCGCGTTTGCTGGCGCGGTCTGGTTTTCAGCCTCCATGGTAGGGTTTTCCGGCTTTGTAGAGTTGGAGGCGGGCTGCGAGGCGCTGGGTGAAATCTTGGTCGCCCGCGTCTTTGGCCAAGGGCAGCGCGCGTTCGAGGTAGGCGGCGGCTTCGGGGTACTTGCCTGCTGCGGCGTGGGCGGCGGCTATGGTGTCGAGGCCGTGGGGATTGCGATCGCCTCCGCGGCGCAGGAGTTGGGCAGCCAAGTCCAGGGCCCTCTGGGGATTGCGGATCTCGGCGTCCGGTGAGGCGGCATAAATCCAAGCCAGACCGTTGGCGAGCCGGATCGAAGCCGGATCCTGCTTTAGACCGGCTTCGAAGGCGGCGGCTGCCGGACGGGGTTGACCGGCTTTGAGGTGAGCTTCTCCCAAACGGACAAAGAGTTCGGGGTCGGCGGGACGGATTTCGAGCAGGGTTTCCAGAGTCTTGACCGCCTCTGGAGCGTTGCCTGCGGCGAGCAGCGCATCCGAGAGAAGGAGGCCCGCTCTGGGATGGCCGGGAAAGAGCGAGAAGGCTTGGCGGAGGTGAGGCAGGGCTTCTGCGGGCGGCCGGCGCTCGGCTTGAGCGACTTCACCGAGAGTGAAGTGGACATCCGCGAGCTGTTTCTTCCGGGTGTCAGGGGGAAACCCCGCGGCGGGGGAGGGATCCGCTAGAAAATCCTCGAGGTAGGTGCGGGCTTCGGCGGGATAACCTTCGCGCAGCAGACCCCGGGCTACGGCGACCGGGTTGGTGAGGAAGATGGATTCCGCGGACAATCCCTGGAGTGGGGCGGCGGCCTGTCTGCGGGCGGAGCGTGAGGAGGTCAGACGCGCGGCATCGGCGGCGATCTCAGCGGGATCGACGGGACCTTTGTAGACCGCCGCGAGCTGGCCTGCGGCGTCGATCAGGTAGGAAGAGGGGAGGGGAAGGGGGCGGCGCGGGTAGAGGAAGGTTTCCTCGACCTCATCGAGTGCATCGACGAGATCGCGTCCAGCATAACCGAAAGGGAAGGCGAGCTTGAGTTTGCGAGCGGCGCTTTCGATTTCGGCGCGGTCCAGGGCTTTGCCAGAGGTGAGTGCATCGACGTTGAGGGCGAGGACGTCGAGTCCCGCGGCGGCGAATTCGGCGCGGCGGACGCTCCAATCCGAGAGTTCGGTGAGACAGGGCTGGCACCACGTCGCCCAGAGGGTGAGCAGGAGCGGCCGCGGGCGGACCCCGCCGGAGAGAGTCAGGGGTTTCCCCTTAGAATCTTGATAGTTTAGTGCAGGCAAAGGGGTCGCCTCGGCGAGCCAGATCCGGGCGGTGTCCTCGGCCGGAGGAGCCTCGATTTCGGATGCGGGGAAAGGGGCAACGCCGGTGCGGGGGGGGACGAGGGCGGCGCTCTCGCGGCCCTGGACGACGCTCCAGCACGCTCCCGCATGAACGCCGGAAAAGGATTCAAAGGACTCGGCGCCGGGCCAGCGAACCGCGGCTTTGGTTATGGTGGAACCCTCGGGGACGCCGAAGTGGATCCGCTTCGAGGATTGGGAGAGGAAGCCGTGCCCGGCGTAGAGGGTCCGGTGCAGTGTCGAAGCTTTTCCGGAAGCGTCGCGCAGGGTGAGTTGGACGCGTGCCCCGATGGCGTCGATTGGGCTCTTGAGCGCGGGCTCGCCACGGAGGAGGAATTGGACGTACCCCTTGGAATCGGTGTTGTTGCGCAGGTAACGCACGCGCGGCGCGGTGCGATTGGTGACCCACGCGTCGAGATCGCCGTCGCCGTCCCAGTCGGTGAGAGCCAAACCCCGCGCATCATCGGGAAAGTCGAAACCGGTCACGGCGGAGGCTTCGGCGAAACGCGTGGAGTCCGTGTTGAGGAAAGCGCAATTGGCTTCCCGGCCGCTGAACGAGTTGCCGTGGCGGATGCGGGTGGCCAAGTCGAGCCAGGAATCCAGGTATTGTTGTTGAGGGTTGTCGGTGAAGTCCGGAGGAGATTGCGACACGACCTGCCGCCAGTAGAAGCTTCATAAGTCTCCGGTATCGGGCTGAGTGATGAAGCCATTGGCTACGAGGAGATCCTCTCGGCCGTCGTTGTTGAGGTCAGAGAAGACCGAACCCCAGGCCCAGCGGCCGAGGGTGACGGCGGTTTCCACGCTGACGTCTTCGAAACCGAGATTTCCGCGGGAGCCGAGGTTTCGAAAGAGGGAATTGCCCCGGGCGTGACGGAGAAAAAGTGAGCGAGTGTCCGGGGCCGAACCGGCGAGGAACTGGTCCTGGGTGGCGATGCGGTTGCCGGCGGAGGAGAACATGTTGCCGACATAGAGGTCCATGAAGCCATCGTTGTCGTAGTCGCCCCAGGCTGCCGACATCCCCGCGGCGATATCGAGGACGCCGGTTTGTTCGGCGACATCGGTGAACCGCACCCCGCCGTCCGGGGCCGCGTCTTGGCGGTAGAGGTTGTTGCGGCCGAAGTCGTTGGCGACATAGAGGTCGAGGTCGCCATCATTGTCGTAGTCCTCCCAGGCGGCGGCGTAGCTGTAACGTTCGTTGTTGACGTTGAGGCCGGTTTCGCGAGTGACGTGGCGGAAGGCGAAACCGCCCTCATTGCGTAAAAGCACGTTTCGGCCCCCGTTGTTTGCATCGTGATAGGGAACGGGGCGGGCGAGAGACCGGTTCCGGTCCAGACCGCGCCGGTTGTAACAGGCGGCAAAGATGTCGAGGTTTCCGTCGCGATTGTAGTCGGCGGCGGCAAGGGAATAGGGGATACCCCCTGTGAAGACTTCTGCCCGTCTCACCACAAAGACGCCGCCCCCCGTGTTTTCCTGAAAAATGAGGCCTTGCGGCAAGGCCACGACCAGATCCTGGTCGCCGTCGTTGTCGAGATCCACCCAAAGGGCTGCCGTGGTGGAATCGATCCAATCCGTGCCGCTGCCGGCGGTAATATCGCGCAGGGTCCCGCCGGGTTGTTGGAGGTAGAGGAGATTGGGGAGTCCCGCAGGTTGACAAAGGTAGAGATCGTCGAGCCCATCGCCGTCGGCATCGCCCACCGCGAGGCCGTTCCAACCGCCGACGACGAGACCGAGCCTGCTGTCGACGCGGGCCAGCCAATGGTCCAATCCGGGCCGGAGCTGGAGGTTGAATGAGGGATTGCCGGAGAAAGCGGCTTCCGTGCAGTCGGAGAAGAGGGTTCCGCTGGAATTGACGTAAGTGGTTTCTTCGAAAGCGGTCAGGCGCAGGGAGAGCAGCTTTGGGTGGCCGCCGGCTGATCCCGACCAATCACAGGTCCAAGCTCCGTTGATTTCACGGAGGCCCTGGTCCGCTGCGGGGCCGTCTACATGAAAAAAGACGGAGGTACTGGCGAGGCTGGGGGAAAGGGTGACGCCGGTGATTTTGATGAGAGTGCGAAGCGGCGCATCAGGAGCGAAGGCGCCGACGAGTTCGTGGAGCGCCTGGGTCAGGATGGCGGGACCTTCGCCCTGCAGCGGTTCTGGGCTGGAGCTGTCCTGGAGCCGGCGGATCTCAAAGGAGGCGTCGACGCGAAGCTCGAGCAGTTTGCCCGGGCGCAAGGGGGTGGTGGTAAAGGAAGGCGCGGCCAGTGCAGCGGGGTCGAACGCGGCGCGTGTGGCGGGATCCTGGCAGTAAGCGCGGAGGATTTCGAGCTGATGCTTCGCGTTGTCGGCGAGAGCCTCGGTTTCCCAGCCTTCGAAAGTGTCGGAGCTGTGATCCGGGACTTTCTCGCCGGTGTCCGGGATTTCGGCGGGAGGCGCAAGAGAATCCTGGGCCAGCACGGGGACAAAGCATCCACCGAGGGCCACGGCGATCAGCGCCGGCCGGATGGGAACCCGCCGGCGCACCATTGGGGGACAGCGCACGGACTCAATGTAGATAATGTATGGGAGGAGCAAATCATTATTGTGAGGGACAGGCGGCGAAAGCGCGAGGTGTTGTCCAGCAGAAGACCCCGGTGCGTTCAGGCTGAATTGCCGGTTGAAAAAGGGGAGGGTCTGTGAAAGCGTCCGGACGCTCATGAACCCTCAAACTTTTTCCTTGGCGGCTGCCGCCTTTATCGCGGCGAATCTGCTTCCGGCGCTTTCGGCGGCGGATCCGATCACCCCTTTCAACGGCAAGAATCTCATCGGTTGGCAGACCAAGTCGCCTGCCGGGCGCTCGCAGTGGGTGGTGGGAATCCCGAGTCTTTCGTCGAGAGATGCGAAGGCGTTGGCGGCGGAGGCGGGTGAAGGCGCGATGGTCAATCTCGTGAGCGGGCATGGCCAGAGTGTGGACATTTACAGCGAGGAGAAGTTCGGAAGCTGCCGGATCGAGGTCGAGGTGATGGTGGCGAAAGGGGCCAACTCCGGGATCTACGTTCACGGTGAGTACGAGGTGCAAGTTCTCGATAGCTTTGGGAAAACGGAACTGGGGTCTGGAGATATGGGAGCGGTCTACGGAGCGGCTCCGCCCACCGTCAACGCCTGCCGCGAGCCTGGGGAATGGCAGAAGTTCGTCATTGATTTTGTGGCTCCGAAGTTCGACGCGGAAGGGAACAAAGTGGCCAACGCCCGGCTGAGCCGGGTGGAATTGAACGGAACGGTGTTGCACGAGAATCTGGAGTTGAAGGGCCCGACTCCCTCGGGAGTCACCGGGAAAGAAGCGCCGAAGGGACCGGTGATGTTCCAGGGCGATCATGGGCCCGTGGCCTATCGCAATTTGAAGATCACGCCTGCGGAAGGCTGAGCCGGGGAAAAGCGGATCCGCGACGCCCTGGCTAAGACGCGGGCGGCGTCGCCTGGTGAGAAATTGTGGAAGGGACGCAGTCATGAACTTAGGGAAGGGGACAGCGGCGCAACGGACCGGCCAGGCCTGGGTAGCCGCAGCAATTTTGGGTATCGCGGCGCAGGTCTGCTTGGCGGCGGTTTGGCCGCACGAAGACAGCGATCTGACGCCGGATCCCGCGGTGCGGTGGGGTGTTTTGGAGAATGGATTCGCCTACGCGATCCGGCCGAATAACACTCCGAAGGACCGGATCAGCCTGCGGTTGCTGGTGAAATCCGGTTCTTTGGCGGAGCCGGAGGAACAGCGCGGTCTGGCTCATTTCATCCAGCACATGGCCTTCAACGGCACGGAGAATTTCCCGGCCGGGGAGATGGTGCGGCATTTTCAACGGCTCCGCATGCAGTTCGGGGCGGACACCAATGCCCAGACTGGGTTCGAGGAAACCGTTTACCAATTGGAACTGCCTAACGGAGACGCCGAAGTTTTCCACACCTCCTTGCGCTTGCTGCGCGATTATGCCGATGGGATCCTGTTTGAGGAGAAGGCGATCGGGAAAGAGCGCGGAGTGATCCTCAGCGAGAAGTTGAAGCGGGACGACGGATCCTACCGGACGCTTACGGCGGAACTGCGCTTTCAGTTTCCCCACGCCATCGTTGGAGATCGCATGCCCATCGGCTTGGAAAAAGTCATTCTTGAAGCTCCCCGGGAGCGCTTGCTCGAGTATTACGAAGCGAACTACCGGCCGGACAACATGGTGCTGGTCCTGGCCGGGGCGGTCGACGTCGATCCGGCGGAGACGCTCATCCGCGATACGTTTTCTTCAATGGAGAAACCGGAGAAGCCGTTGACTTCGCCCGCCCTGGGGTTGGCGGACCGGGGAACGCAGATTCGGGCGAAGCTGCACACGGAAAAGGACGCTCCGTTTACAACCATCGGGTTGTCGGTGCACCGGCCCTATCAGTTGAAGCCGGACAACAGCAAAGAGCGGTTCGCCGCCCTGTTGAGCACGCTGGCGAACCAGATGATCAACCGGAGGTTGGAACGATTGGCCAAAGGGGAGAACGCGCCGTTTGTCCAGGCCGGAATCAGCTCGCAGTCCATGTTCCGCCTAGTCGAGCAGACACAGGTGCGCGTGGTTTGTCAGCCGGCGCGCTGGGAAGAGGCGATGGGAGTGGCCGAGCAAGAGCTGCGCCGCGCCTTGGAGCACGGCTTCGATGGGGCGGAGTTGGCGGAAGCGAAGGCGGTGATTCTGAGTTATTACGAGAATCAGGCGCGCACGGGGGAGACCCGTCCTTCCGCAGCTTTATCGACCGCGATCGTGGAGCGCCTGATGCGTGGGAAGGTTTTTACGAGCCCTGAGAGCGATCTGCCCCGGGTCCGGGAGGCTTTGAGCCGGGTCACGGCGGAGGGCTGCCGTGAGACTCTCCAGCAAGAATGGGTCGGTCCGGTCTCCATTTTTGTGGGCGGGAACTTGGAGATGGAGAACGCCGATCATCGCATTCTGGAGGCTTACCAGAAAAGCCATGCGGAACCGCTGGATGCCGCCGCCGCCATCGCGGCGGGGGAATTTGCGTATCGCGACTTTGGTCCAGCGGGGATGGTGGTCCGGCGGGTCGAAGTGGAGGATTTGGGCATCACCCAGATCGTTTTCGGCAACGAGGTCCGGCTCAACCTCAAAGCGACCTCCTACGAGAAGGGCCGGGTGCAAATCCTGGCGCGATTTGGAAATGGCCTCCTCGATTTGCCGCAGGGACGGCCTGGGCTGGCGTTATTCGCTTCGACCGTTTTTGATTCGGGCGGCCTCGAGCAGCATGGCCAGGACGAGTTGCGGTCTCTCTTCGCGGGCAAGGAGGTCAGCGTGAGTTTCCGGGTGGATGAGGACGCCCTGCTCCTCGCCGGCCAATGCAGCCGGACCGATCTGGAAAGCCAGTTGCTGCTGATGTGCGCCTATCTGACCGCCCCGGGCTACCGGGAAGACGGCATGCGCATGCTGCAGAGGGCCGCGGACAGCCTTTACCGCCGGATTGAGCAAAGTCCGGAAGGGGTGTTGCAAGGGATGGTCGAGCCTTTTGTGAGGGGCGGCGATTATCGTTTTGCCTTTCCTACGCGGGAGGAGTTGCTGGCCCGCAATTTCGATGAGTTGAAGGAATGGCTCGGTCCGCAGTTGGCCGGGAGCTATTTGGAGGTGAGCATGGTTGGCGACTTCGATGTGGAGGACGCCCTGGAACTCGCTACGAAAACCTTTGGCGCGATCCCCGGCCGGGCGGCAGCGAAAGACGCGCTGACGGCTGAGCGCGTCCTGCGTTTTCCCCGGGACCAGCGAAACAAGGTTTTTGCTTACAAGACCGAGGCTCCCAAAGCGCTGACGTCGGTTTATTGGCCCACTATTGGCCAGGGAAACATACGCAACGTGCGGCGTTTGAACGTGCTGGCGGCGATCCTCACGGACCGCTTGCGTGAGAAAGTCCGGGAAGACTTGGGTGAGGCCTACAGTCCTCAAGTGATCAACCTCAACAGCGATGCGTTTCGGTCTTTTGGATATTTGAATGTGCAGGTGGCATCCGAGATGGCAGCGGCTCCGGAAGTGGCGCAAACAATTTCCGTGCTGGCTGCGGATCTCTCGCGAACGGGGGCGACGGAAGACGAACTGAAACGAGCGCTTGAGCCCCTGTTGAGGCTGCTGCGCGAGCAGCGTGAGAAGAACGGCTATTGGTTGAACAACGTGTTGGCGAGTTGCCAGGAGCATCCGCAGCGGCTGGATTGGGCGCGGACGCTCGTGGAGGATGTGGAGTCGGTTCAGTTGAGCGAACTCAACCAGTTGGCGAAGCAATTCCTTTCGCCGGGTCGCAGCCTCTTGGTGCAGATCCTCCCGGGTCCCTGACCGTATGAGGAATGCGGGCTAGGAAGGGGACGCGGGGACTTCCGCTTCCTCATCCTCTTCATCGCGGGCGGGCGGTTCGGGAAGGAGGAAGGTGAGTCCTGTGGCCAGAAGACCGTAGAGGGCGGCGACGATGGCGGCGACGACGGCGATTTTGCCCGGGTTGGGCGGCGATGAAGCGGCAAATGTCAGGGTGAGAAACGCCGCCGCGGTTCCCAGCACGCGCCCGCCGATGTTGGCGGCAAAACTTTCGCCGGTTCCCCGCAAATGCACGGGGAACACCCGGGGGATGTAATTGCCCCAGAAGCTGAACTGGGCCACGACGAAGAGCCCTGCGATGAAAGCGCCGGCTTTGATCAGTGAGAGAGTTTCCGGTTTGTCGAGCGTCCCCGGCATCCAGAAAAAGAAGAGGGGAACGAAGAGAACGGCCGGAATCTGAAAGAGGCGAAAGAGGTTGCGGCGGCTGATAATGAGAACAGCGAGAAAGGCGAAAAGGAGGCGTCCGGTGAGCCCGCCGATTTC
This sequence comes from Verrucomicrobiales bacterium, assembly GCA_041749135.1. Classification (GTDB taxonomy): domain Bacteria; phylum Verrucomicrobiota; class Verrucomicrobiia; order Verrucomicrobiales; family DEV007; genus DATKCT01. The sequence continues at coordinate 7,230 of JBGTBW010000070.1, read as the reverse complement.
CTGCCAGATGGTGACTTTGGCCACTGCTTCGTCGCTGGCGTTTGCGGCGGCTTGCCTGAGTTGACCTGGGGAGAGAGCAGGCAGGCCTGCTTCCTGGGCTTCGGCCGCAGCTTGGCGGGAGGCGTCCTGGGCGATTTCCTTGACGGCGGCGTGACCGAGAGGCGCGCCGAGGATCTGGGGCATCTGCTGGATCGCTCCGAAAGCGATCCCATAGCTGCCGGCGAAGGCCAGCGTGGTGACGATGGTGGTGAGGCGAAGCTGAGGACTGAACAGCTCGAAGACACTGGGGCGCTTGAGTTGCCCGGCGAGCCGTTTTCGTTTCCACACCGGCGATTCCGGCAGGAAGGGGCGGATGATGATGAGGGGCAGGGCCGGCAGGATGCCTGAGATCAGGGTGTAGCGCCAGGCTTCGTGGCCGCCCTGGATGGCGGGGAGATCGGCGGCCCATTTCGCGGCCGCGACATTGGCGAACCCAACCATCAGGCCGCCGAGGGAAGAAAAAGCCTGTGTGTAGCCGAGAACGCGTTCCCGGCGTTTGGGATCGGGGAACAACTCCGCCAGCCAAGCCACCGCGGCGACGAATTCCACACAGACGCCGACGAAGACGCCGCAGCGCAGGATCAGAAGCATCGGAAGCGATGTGGCGTAGCCCGCGGCAAAGGCGGAGAACGCGTAAAGCAGAATGCTCCAGGTAAGAACGCGGCGGCGGCCCAGACGATCGGTGAGATAGCCGCCCAGCATTCCGAAGACGCCGCCGGCCAGGGCGGGAACGAAGAAGAGGATACGGGCCCATTGGACGTATTCCTTGCCGCCTGGCGCGTAGAGTTGGGCGGCTGCTTCCCGGGCCATTCCCCCGGCCACCAACTGCTCGATGAGAGGCTGGCTTAAGCTGGCCATGGCCGGCTTGATGATGAGCGGCAGCATGAGCAGCTCGTAGATGTCGAAGGCGAAGCCGATGGACGCGATGATGCAGATGAGCCAGTGCGTCGGGGTGAAGCGGGATGGGGCGAGATCGCTCATAAGGTGCCAATGGGACAGGAGCGGGGAACCAACGGAAGAATTGAGGGTCCGTCAATCGTCGGAAGAGGGGCGATGGGAAGTGTTCGCGCCGCGCGACGCCTTTACGGGGCGATGCCTCAACGGCTCTGCACAAAAAGCGTCTGCGGCATCGCTTGAGCCGTAGAATCGTGATATGAATAACACTATGAACGGACTTCGACGGGTTCATTTGGAGCTGAGGAAGGCTCGAACCGGCTGGTGGACGGCCTTCGCATTGATTCTTCTGGGGAATTCGGCCTCGGCGCTGACCCTCGAAGAGCTGAAGGAGCAAGAGCGTATGGTTCAGTCCCTGGCCGAGCGAGCCATTCCCGCCACGGTGGCCCTTCTTTCGGAGCGCCATAGGGCTTCCGGCAGCGGAGTCGTGGTGAGTGCGGACGGAGTGGTGTTGACGGCCGGGCATGTGATCCAGGGCAGCGATACGGTTTTGGTGGTTTTTCCGGACGGACGCATGGTCCGCGGCAAGACGCTGGGGCGGAATCTGAGCCGGGACGTGGGGATGGTGAAAATCGTCGAGGAAGGCCCTTTCCCCTTCGTGGATCTGGCGCCCGCCGGTTCTCTGGAGAAGACGGAGATCGTGATCGCCATGGGGCATCCCGGGGGGTTTGATCCGTCCCGCACCCCGCCTTTGCGCATCGGGCGGGTCCTCGATCAAGACGACGGCGGCTATGTGTGGACTGATTGCACCTTGATTGGAGGCGACTCCGGAGGACCACTCTACGACCTCGAAGGCAGGGTGGTGGGAATTCATTCCTCGATCGGAGGGAGGCTTTCCCAGAACCGCCATGCCTGCGCAGATGCTTTTCATGAGGATTGGGGCCGGCTCGTAGCCGGGGATAGCTGGGGATCTCTGGGGATGAGGCCCATGCGCGAAGGAGATCCCAATCGTCCGGTGGTGGGGATCATGCTGAGCGAGAAACCGGATGAGGCTCTCCTCGTGGACAGCGTCGTAAAAAAAGGCCCAGGCGAAGCTGCCGGCATCGCTGCCGGCGACGTCATCACCTCCGTCGATGGCCGTAAAGTCGAGGGATACGAAGCCTTCCAGGATCTGCTCGGTTCGCGCGATGCCGGCGACGAAGTCGTCCTGGGAGTGGAGCGCGGAGATGAAGCCCTATCGGTGACGCTGAAGTTGGCGCGGGCGGGCGATCTCGATCCCACGTTGGAACAACGCGGACGGCGCGACCGCCGAGGGAGAGACAGGAATCCAGAGGAACGGGAATGATACGAGGAGCAAGCAACAGGCGCAACATGATGAAAACGACTTGGCGAATCCTAACAATACTCATGGCCGGCGCCGTTTTGGGGACGGCCTTCTTGAGGGCTCAGGAAGAGAACCGGGGCGGGTTTTTCGATGGGCTTCTCGATCGGTTCCGGCCCGCTCCGGAGATTTCCGAAATTGAAGGCGGGTTGGACGTTCAATTGGGAGATCTTTCCGACTTGCTGCGGGAATGGGGCATCGAACCCGGAGACCTGAGCAGCCCCGAGGGATGGCAAGATTTTTTCCGGCGATTCCAAGAGGAAGGAGAAGGGATTCCGTGGGAGGACTTCTTTGAACCCTGGGGTCAGAGCCCGGACGGACCGGTTGGTCCCGCTCCTTTGGACCGAGAGGACAGAGACCAGCTTGACCGGCAGTACCGAGACCTGATCGAAGCGCACCGGCCCGCGTTGCGGGAAGCGGCGGAGAGCACGGTGTTTGTCTACCGTGGAGACCGGCCGGCAGCGCTGGGAACGGTGGTGCATGAGAACGGATGGATCCTCACCAAAGCCAGTGAAGTGGAGAACGGAGAAGGCCAACTGCGGTGCGTTTTCGCCGACGGCGAGGTTTTTTCGGCGCGAACCGTGCGGACTTTCGAAGGCTACGATCTGGCGCTTCTGCGCGTGGACCGGACCGGGCTGCAGCCAGTGACGTGGTATGAGGGTCCGGCTCCGCGTCTGGGCAGCTTTCTGGCTGCGCCAGGGCCGGAGGGCGAGGCCCTGGCTATCGGTGTGATGAGCGTAGCGGCCAGGTCTCTGGAGAACTCACGGGGTTATCTCGGCGTCCAGATGGAGGCTATCGATGATGGCGTGCGCATCCGGAGTGTGGAGACGGGGGCGCCAGCCGAGCAGGCGGGCATTCAACAGGGAGACGTCGTCGTTGCGGTGCAGGGAGAGCCTTGCCGGTCGATGATGCAGTTGGCCATGGCAGTGGGCAATCTCCGTCCGGGCGAGGAGGTCGAAGTCAAGGTGCTGCGTGAGGGAGAAGAGCGCGAGCTTCGGATCAAGTTGGCGGAAAGACCTTCCGAGTTGGACGGACGGGACCCGCGATTGGAGATGATGAACCGGATGGGCGGACCGTTGAGCCGGAACCGCGAGGGCTTCCGCAATGCCATTCAAACTGATTTGCCCCTGAGTCCGGAGCAGTGCGGAGGGCCATTGGTGGATTTGCAAGGGCAGGTCGTCGGGATCAACATCGCCCGCGCGGGGAGGATCATGAGTTATGCGCTGGCGTCGGCGGAGGTGGCCGCATTGCTGAGCGAGGTGGATTTCACGGGAGGCTCCCAACCACGGGCTGAGGCCGGCGAGGCGCCCCCTGTGGAAGCGAGCGACAGCGTCGAAGCGTTGCTAGCCGAGGCCCGGCGAACCGAACAAGCCGTGGAGAGGGCGAGGGAAGCCCTGCGTCGCGCCGAGGAAAACGCGCGGACGGCCGCGGACGCGCTCCGCAGCGCCCAACGCGGGGAAGAGTAACGGCGAGTTTCGACTCGCTCGTAGCGAAAGGTCTAAAGCTTCCGAGGGATGGAGAGCAGGACCTCGGAACTCTTGGCGAGTTCCGCTACGTGGAACAGGAGGCATCGTAGCGGAAGCTGCAAAGCTTCCGATGGCCTGGTGAGCGGGACCTCGGAACTCTCACGAGTTCCGCTACGTGGAACTGGAGTCATCGTAGCGGAAGCGGCAACGCTTCCGCTGGGCTGGCCGGAAGGACTTCGGAACTCTCACGAGTTTCGCTACGGGCGCACCATAAAAAAGTTAAGACTCCTCGTCGTTTCTTTTATCCGTCGAGTTGGACGCCAATTTCCGCTCCCGATGGCGTCTTCAGGTTTCTTCATGACCTGAGTCGCGAATCGTTCCGGTCATGGTTGATGGCAGGCCAGCGTTGCGCGGGCGGCCCGGCCGTGGTTTGTTGCCCGCGTGATCCGTCGGCAGGCATGCGGGATTTGTGGGTGCCTCAGTGGGCTGCTGTTGCTGGCTCCCGGGGCAGCGCTTCGGGCTGAAACGGATCCTGCGCCTGCGCCTGCGTCTGTGGAGGCCGAGGGGCCGAAGCGCAACGCCGCTTATTTTCATTACGCACTCTTTTTCGCCCCGGAACCGTCGGCTTCGGTCGGGATTGCCGTGAACCGCCTTCTGGGGGACGCCTTCGAAGACGCATTCCGCCCCCCTGCACAAGCGGCGACGGCGCAAGAGGGGCTCTTCCTTCACGTCAAAATGGCCCCCACGGCGGAATACTCCACTCCGCCGCCTGCGTTCCTGAGGCAGAAAGGGGTGGGATTGAGCGAAGAAGCGATCGCTTCCCTGTCATCGTCCCGCGAGGTGTGCCTCTTGGAGTTCTTCGCCGTCGAACCAAAGAATTACGAGTATTTATCGAGGGCGGACCGCTTTGCGGGGGAATTGGCGAAAGCCACGGGAGGCTTTGTGTGGGACGAGGAGACCCGGCAAATGTTCTCGGCGGAAGCGTGGACGGCGCACCGGATCGAGGAGAGAACCCGCCCCCTGGTTGCCCGCCACGTCGTGGTGCACGGAGGAGAAATGGATACGGGCTCCTTTCGGGCAGTGACTCTGGGTCTGAGGAAGCTGGGATACCCTGATTACGTGTTGGAGGACGTCGACGCGCGCTGGTGGAAACCCCTAGGCAGACTTCTGGAGTTTCTCATCGCCGAGACCGCCCGGCGCGGACCGTTCAATGCGGCTCCAGGGTATTTCGGCGAAGAATTGCGGAAGGCATTCGAACTGCCGGAAGGAGCCATCGCACCGGGTCTGGGCTTTCGCGATGTGGAGCCGCGCGAGGGCGATCCGAGCAATCAGCTTTGGGCGGTGGACTTCTCGACCTATCCCGGCCGCTCGCCGGCGGAGCGCCAAGAATTCCTGGTGCAACATTTGCTGGAACCGGACCCCGCCACACTGGCGTTGCGGGCCCGGCAAGAAGAGCTTTTGAAGCTGAGCCAGGATGCCCGGCTCCGTTTGAAAGAGAAGCGCCCACTGGTCGAAGGCGGTCTGCCGGAAGGGGAACGGGTCTTGATCAAGGCGCGCGTTGATGGAGAGTACCGCTGGTTAGCGGTGGAGAAATGGGTCGCCGAAAGTTTGCACGGGCTCCTCGAAGATGAGCCGGGACGGGAATCCGGCCGGCCCAAGGGCTCCGCGGCCATTGTGGCCGAGGACGAAGTTTTTGATTACGTCCACGTGCACGCGGACGGGACCCGGGAAGGGGATGAGACGGGAAAGCTAATTAGGTCCGTCGAAGCCGGGCAGTCCGCGCCCGCGAGTGAGGACTGATGTGGGCGAGTGCTGCGATTGCAGGGCAGACACGAGAATGAGGCGCGAACGAACCGCATGCACCGAACCTCGCAAAAGCGCTGTGGTTGCAATTCGAGTATCACTGGCGCGGGGTCAGTGATGCGGACCGTTATCCCAAGAGCATGATGTCCCGAATCTGCAGGATCTCCGCTAATCACCATGATGTTGCCCTCTTGCTCTGAAAAGAGATCTCCGAATCAAAGCGTTTTTTGGTCCTGGTTCGCGTCGCGTGAATTCGAATTCAGGGTCCAGAGGGATTTCAGGAACTCTTCACCCAACTCACAATGGATTTCTTGGGAGAGCGGCTTGCATCCACGGCTGTGGGGGAGGTCACTGTTCAGCAGTTGCCCGATGATGCGCCAAATGGACTGCTCCCCTTGAGCGATATCCACGCGGAGATCGTCCGTTCAATCAACAAGGGATAACCACACGGCGCTGCCCAACCCGCTGCCGCTCACGCTGATTTGGACCGCCGGGGGATCGTCTGTCCCCACGATAATCCGGCCCTGCAAGTTCTGCCTTTCCTTCAGAGTGGGAATCGGAGAGAAAAGCTGCTGAACACCTCCAGGATTGCGTCATGACCCGGCTCACCGTCCTCTACGGACATCCCCACGATCCCGTTGAATTCGACCGGTATTACCGGGAAGTTCACCTTCCTTTGGCCGCAAGAATGAAGGGTCTGAGAGGGTGGACCATTGGAAAATGCGAGTCGGCCACGCCCGGTGAGAAGCCGGCTTACTACATGATCGTGGGCTTGTATGCGGAATCGCGGGAGGCCATGGAGAGGATTCTCGACTCCCCAGAGGGGCGGTCCACCGTGGCGGACGTGGCCAACTTCGCCACTGGCGGAGCCTCCTTTCTTTATGACGAGGAAGAAGTCCTGGTTCCGTACCGGCTCGAGGAATGACTCCAGAGGCCGCTCCGGGATTTCCATCAACGCCATTTCTGGCGCCGAGAATTGGCGGAAAGTGCGCCGCCCGGAGATCGGGGAGGACTTTGACCGGGAGATTCATGGCAGGATTCCGAACGATGCCCCAACGAGTGAGCTGAGTCACCCAATCGAGCATCGACCCGGCGGGGAGACGCCGGTGTTGGTGAAGCGAGCGGACCGTCCATGCGGACGGAACTATAGAATAATTCCCTCTTTGTAGTTTGCGGCGGAGTCCATTGGGATGTCTGGTCCCGGGAATTCCTTTCCCGTCCATGAATGTGATCTCTATCTTGATTGGAATCGTCGCGGCTCTCCTGATGCTGGTCGGTTTGGTGCCGGTGCTCGGGTGGTTGAACTGGTTGGTGCTGGCGATTTGTGTGGCCGGAGTGATCTTCGGAGCCTTATCCAGGGAAAAGCGCGCGGGATTGATCATCAATGTCGCCGTCGGGCTCGTGGCCATGTTGCGCCTGTTCATCGGGGGGGGCTTCCTTTGATTCCAATCGCGATCTCCTGAAACCAGCGCTGCTGCCCCGCTGGAGCAGTCCGGTTGTTCGAAGCGAGCTTCAGAACTCCTGATCTCGAGGAATTTGGATGAGCCGGAAAACTATGTGGCGCGGGCACTCCTGCCCGCGAACTTTCTAGGCTCACTCGGCGGACAAGAGTGTCCGCCCCACAAATCGCCCCACAAATAGAGTGTC
>JBGTBW010000069.1:0-11431 GCA_041749135.1 Verrucomicrobiales bacterium | reverse complement strand
GCCTTGTTTCGCCTGCGCTGAGCCGGAGGCTCTTGGACTCCGGCGAGCATCGCCGCTGTCTCCCGGCGCGGAGCGCCGTCCTCGCAACTGCATTCGCAAGAATGCAGACTGCTGGGTCAAGGAGTCTCAAGAGCCCGCCTGGGGACTGGTCTTGGGAACCACGGATGAACACAGATGAACACGGATGAAGGAGATGCATCGCGCGCTAAGAGCGCAAAGGCCGGGGGGATGTTCCTTGTTCTTTGTTCTTTGTTCCTCGTTACTTGCGGTCGGAGCGGAGGAGATAGGCGATGAGTTCTCTCCCAAGCTGCCAGGCCTCGATGTCCTCGAAACGTTCGATTTTCATAATGTTCTCGTTCGCTTCTTGTGCTCGGCTTCCCTGCCCTTAGCCGGGCTGATGAACCGGCCGTTAACGAACAAAGAACGAAGAACCAAGAACGAAGAACTTTCGTCTTCTTTGTTCCTCGTTACTTGCGGTCGGAGCGGAGGAGATAGGCGATGAGTTCTCTCCCAAGCTGCCAGGCTTCGATATCCTCGAAACGTTCGATTTTCATAATGTTCTCGTTCGCTTCTTGTGCTCGGCTTCCCTGCCCTTAGCCGGGCTGATGAACCGGCCGTTAACGAACGAAGAACAAAGAACCAAGAACGAAGAACTTTCGTCTTCTTTGTTCCTCGTTACTTGCGGTCGGAGCGGAGGAGATAGGCGATAAAGCCGCCGGCCTTTGCTCGTGTGTGAGCGACAAGCCCTGTCGCGCCATGGGTCTCGATCCCAGGACCAGGCTGTTACGGAGGCCGGCCCTCCAGGTCTTGTCTGACAGATTGGTTGCGCTATCCTGGAGGGGCGAGCTCCCGCAAGCCCTGTCGCGCCATGGGTCTCGATCCCAGGACCAGGCCGTCACGGAGGCCGGCCCTCCAGGTCTTGTCTGACAGATTGCTTACGCTATCCTGGAGGGGCGGGCTCCCGCACGCTCTGTCTCACCATGGGTCTCCATCCCGGGACCAGGCCGTCACGGAGGCCGGCCCTCCAGGTCTTGTCTGACAGATTGGTTACGCTATCCTGGAGGGGCGGGCTCCCGCATGCCCTGTCGCGCCATGGGTCTTCATCCCGGGACCAGGCCGTCACGGAGGCCGGCCCTCCAGGTCTTGTCTGACAGATTGGTTGCGCTATCCTGGAGGGGCGGGCTCCCGCAAGCCCTGTCGCGCCATGGGTCTCCATCCCGGGACCAGGCCGTCACGGAGGCCGGCCCTCCAGGTCTGGTCTGACAGATTGGTTGCGCTATCCTGGAGGGGCGGGCTCCCGCACGCCCTGTCGCGCCATGGGTCTCGATCCCAGGACCAGGCCGTCACGGAGGCCGGACCTCCAGGTCTGGTCTGACAGATTGGTTGCGCTATCCTGGAGGGGCGGGCTCCCGCACGCCCCGTCGCGCCATGGGTCTGCCTCCCGGGACCAGGCCGTCACGGAGGCCGGCCCTCCAGGTTCAGAACTCCTGATCTGGCAAGCGGATACAAGGAGAGATGGAGGAATGAAGGGAAGCCGGAGGCCCTTGGACTGCGGCGAGCATCGCCGCTCTCTCCCGGCGCGGAGCGCCGTCCCCGCAACTGCATTCGCAAGAATGCAGACTGCTGAGTCAAGGAGTCTCAAGAGCCCGCCTGGGGACTGGTCTTGGGAACCACGGATGGACACAGATGAAGGAGATGCATCTCTCGCAAAGGCCGCTAAGCTCGCCAAGGGGGGAAGGAGAATGGTTCCTCTACCAACCCTTGTTCAAGGACTTGCGGCTGGGGATTGTGGAGGGGCGGGCTCCCGCACGCCCTTGTCTCACCATGGGTCTCCATCCCGGGACCAGGCCGTCACGGAGGCCGGCCCTCCAGGTTCAGAACTCCTGCGATCTGGCGGGCGGATACAAGGAGATGGAGGAATGAAGGGAAGCCGGAGGCCCTTGGACTGCGGCGAGCATCGCCGCTCTCTCCCGGCGCGGAGCGCCGTCCCCGTAGCTGCATTCGCAATAATGCAGACCGCCCCGCCAGGACTTCGGAACTCCCACGAGTTCCGCTAAACCAGTGACCCTCGAGGCTTCTGATTCCTTTCCCGACGATACCATTCGGTGATTTTGGGGACCAACCTCGGAGTGGGCGCAGCGATTTCCCCTAACTCAGAAGCCCCCTGCGCTCTCCAAAAGCAACGGCAACTCCAAAACCGCTCCGCATCCGTCTCAATTCCGCCACGGCGGACCGCCGCGTCTCGGCTCCTGCAACACTTCCGGCTGCCGCTCCGCAGGCAAGTTCTCGGCTGCCCATCTCCCGGCCGCATCGGGATCCGACTGATACCAATTCTGCGCCGCCCGGACCATGGAGTTCACTCGCAGCTCATCGCTGCCGATGGTCATGGCCCACTGCACCGCCACAGCCGCATCCTCCCGCGCAATCTCATCCGTGAATTCGCTCAAAGCATAATCCCGGCTCTCCGAAGGCGGCATGGCGTCCAGGTAGGCTCCGGCTGCATTGGGATCGGACCGCGCCCAAACTTCGAAAACCTCCTGATAACCCCGGCTTTTCGCTTCGCCATCGGGCAGCCCATCCACCCAGGCTACCGCGCTCTCCGCATTCTGCTGGGCCATAGTCTCAGCAACCCGCCCCACGGCATCTCCCGATCCTTCTTGCCCCGCCATTTCTTGCACCCAACTGGTGGCGGAATCCAGATCCCGCCGGGCCAGACCCTCCGCAACCTGCGTCACCGCCGCCCAACGCATGTCTTCAGGCAGATTCTCAGCCCATTTTGCCGCCCCCTCGATCCCTCTCTTCATCTGCTCCTCAGCGATAGACCTCATCATCCAGTCTTTGTTCTCATCCGTTTCCAGGCCGGCGACATACTTCGTCGCCATGTCCGGATCACTCATGGCCAGGCCCCGCACGAGACCGCCCTCCAAAAACCGCGCTCCGATGCCCTCCGGCCCGTTCTCCGCAACCCAAGCCATGGCTGCCTCCGGATCGCCCGCCGCCCATCCCGCCACAGCGGACGCTCCGAAAAACTGCGCTCCCCGGTCGCCCGACTCGGCGATCGCTTTCAATGCCGCCGCTCCATCCATCGAGCCCCAGGCATAGGCCAGCAGCCCCAGCGATTGCCCCGCTTCAAAGCCCGTGCTCTCCGCCCTCAAAGTACGAAAGGCGGCATCGGCGTTCTCCGGCGTCAACCGCTCGACAAGCGCGGACATCAAGGCATTCCTCTCCACGGGATTGCTCATCGTCGCCACTTCCCGGACCGCTTGTTCCATCTGCTCCGGACTCAGCGGACCCTTCTGTTTCATCCAGTCTGGAATGTTCTCAGACAGTCCGGCCAACCCGGCAGGCGCAGTTGATGCCGCGTCTTCCTGACCCGGCTGACCCGAAACAGAACCGCCGGCATCCAAACCATCCAGAAACCGTGGGTTCGCCTGGGGCCCCGCGGCGGCGGAGCTATCAGCCCCGTCGCCGGACTGCGGACCCAAAACTTTTCCACCCAGGAAAAACGCTCCTGCCGCCACACCACACCAAATCACGTTCAAAAGTGCTAGCTTCTTCATCGGAATACCTTGGAGATTGAAAACAGCCCCATCAGCACCTCCGGACCAGGGCGGGTTGCCGCTGGGCCCGTCCCGTAGCGCTATGGAAACCCTACATCCCTCCAGCCCGGAATCAAGCGCCGGCTCCGCCCGGTCTCTCCGGCCGGCTGAAGAAGCATTGCTCGGAAAAGGAGCCGGCGGCGGCGGAAGGTGACGAGCCGCGGGACTGCGCGGCCGGGCAAGCGTGAATCAGCCCTTCCTCCGAGGCGGGGCCCCGCGCAAAGGCTTGCACGTCTTTCGCTCTCCCCTTAGCGTTTCTCCACCTCCCCCTGCCGCCCCCATGGAACGAAAATCTCTGCGCCGAATCGCCTACCAAGAAGCGCATCGATCTATTAAACGCTCCATTCGTCGCGCCTGGATCGCCGCCGGAATCGCCGGCGCTGTCCTTTTCGCCGCCGCCGCCATCTATCTGGCCTCCCTCGTTTTCCCCAAACACGATCTCGCCGCTGCGCCGCCGGCTGCGGGTCCCAGCGGCCGCATTATCCTCGGGGACATCGCCCGGCAGGCTGAAACCTGCTACCAAAGCTACCTCGCCGCTCCCTCCATCGAACAGCGCCTTCCCTTCCTGCACGACCCCGTCGCCGCGGAGCCGCGCATGCGTCACTACTACAGCTCGCATCCACTCGAAACGGCCGACTTGGTGGAAATCTCCTCTCCCAACACCCATCAGGCTGGGGACCGTCACTTCCTGATCGGCAACGCCGTCATGCGAGATGGGGCCGAGAAACTCTGCGTTTTTGAACTCATCAACGATGAACCGAAACTGGTTTGGGAAGTCGCCGTCGGCTACTCCGAGATGGATTGGGAGGAGTTCATCGCCAAGCAGGTGCGCGAACCCACTCTATTCCGAGTGATGCTCGATCTCAGCGACTATTACAATTACGACTTCTCCGATCCGGAAGAACACCTCTGCTTCCGGCTCGGCAAACCAGGCGAAGACCGCCAGCTCTACGCCTATGTCGAAGTCGGTTCGCCCGCCTGGAATCGCTTCCTCGCCGTCCGCAGTCTCTCCGTGCTCCCCGCCCTTCCCGTTATGGTCCGGATCCGCTTTCCCGATCAGCCCCGGAGTGAAAACCAAGTGCTGATCGAAGAGTTCGCCACCTTCAGTTGGGTCGACGACGTGGAGATGTAATATGAAGACCGGACCCGGTTGACCCTCGCCGGACCCGGATCTAAAGTGCCGCTTGCGAAAGGGCAAAACTCGCGAGCAATCTTCTTCCAGCTCAATGCCAGTCAGGATCCGGCGCAGCACCCCTCAGCACAAATGGTATGAGAAATGCCGGTTAGCCCTTGTTCTCCTGCTTGGTCTCAGCGCAGGCCTCGCCGCGCAGGACCCCGGCCTTTCCGGGTCCGGCTCGGAATCTTCCAAAGCTGAAGACGCGCTCAGCGGATGGACCGATCGAGACACGCGCAACGCCAATCATTACATCCGGCTCCTCGACGAAGATCCTTCCGCCGAAAACGTTCTGGACCTCCTTTGGCGCCTCTACGAACGGCACAACGCCGTTGATCTGCTCGTCGAAACCTATGCCCAAGACGCCGAGCAACCCCATCGCGTCTCCAGCCCCATCGTTCTGGGGCATTTCCTCCGCCGGCAGGGCCACCTCGCGGCCGCCCGCGACTCCTACCGCTCCGTGCTCGCTTCACATCCGGAGAACGCACACGCCCTCACCGCCCTCGTATCCGTTTGCCGGGAACTCGAAGAGTACCCGGAAGCCATCGCCGCGCTCGAAAACCGCGTGGAGGCGCTCGCGCCCAACCATCCCGCCCGGGCCCAAGCCCGGCTTGAACTCGGCCGTCTCCACCACGAATCCGGCCACCCGAACCAAGCCTCCGAGCAGTGGGATCTGGCGCTCCGCGAACAGCCAGGCGACGCCATCTTGCGGAGAACCGTCTCCCAAGCCTGCCTGGCTGCCGGTCTGCCTGAGGATGCCGCCCGCCATCTCGAGCCTATCACCCGCTCCAGCGACCCCCAAGAAGCGCTCGCCGCTCTTTCCGAACTCGCTCAACTCTACGAGTTTGCCGGCAACTTCGAACAGGCCCGCAACGCGCTCCGCGCCGCCCTGGAACGTACCCACTTCCAACACCGCCTGCATCTCGATCTTTTTCAGGACCTCGTCAGGCTCCACGAACGGTTTGACGAGTTGCCCGGCCTGGAGCAGGCCCTCCTCGCCTCCGCCGCCGCTGAAAACCCAGCCGAAGACGACCTCGTTCGCCTCGACCGGTTCTACGCCCTCACCGCTCAGCCCGAAGGTCAATTGCCGCCCCTCCGCCGGCTCGCCCAAGCTTACCCAAGCAACTCCGCCTATCAGGAACAACTTATCCGTGTCCTTCTCGAACTCGACCAGGCCGATGAAGCCGCCCAGCATCTCGACAGCCTAATTGAAACCGCTCCGGATCCGCCGCTGCACCTGGTCCTGCTTCAATGTGAAACCGACCTGCATCGCGCCGGCCCAGCGCAAGCCGAAGGCCGCCTCGCCCGTTTCCTCTCCGAGTCCAAGGCCGGCCCTGAGGAGGTCGCCGCCGCTCTCACCTTTGCCCAGGAACGTCACCTCGAAGGAGTCGCCGAAGACCTCCTCCTCCGCCGCCACTCTTCTCATCCCGACTCCGAGGAACATGTCGCCGCCCTCGCCGAGTTTCTCCTGCAGCGAAACCGCCTTCCCGAAGCCACCGAAATCCTCGACGCTTTCGCCCAACGCGTGGCGGTTCCGGAAGAACGCGCCCGGCGGCGATCCTTCTCCGCAGAACTCCTCCGCTCCGCCGGAGCCCTGGCGGAAGCCGCGGAGAACGCCGAATCCGCTCTCTCCGGGGAAGCCGGCCGGTCCCAACACATCCGTCTCGCCGAAGTCTACCTGCAACAGCACAACACCGCTCTCGGACTCGAAACTCTGGAGAAAGCTTGGCTCCTTTCCTCCACCCCTGAAGACCGTATTGACGTCGATGAGCGCATCCTCGCCGTGTTGCAAGGCGAAAACGCTCCCGAACAATTCGAGGATCCCTACGACGAATCCCCACCTTCCTCCGTCGCCGAAACTCTGGAAGACATCCTGCGCAATCCCTCCACGGGAGGAACGTCTAACGCAGCCGCTCCTGCTGCGCTTCACGACCACATCCTCGAATTCTATCAGAAACTTTGGGCGCGCAGTCGCGACTCCCAGATTCCTCATGAAAGGCTTCGCTTGGCATGGTGGGCCTTCCGGACCGGAAACTTCGCCGACGCCTACCCTCTCCTGCTCGCTCTCGAACGCGAGGTTCCGGAGGACCCGGCCGTGGCCAGCCTCCTTTTCGACCTCAGCCGCGCCACCGGAGACTCCACCCGCGCCGCTGCTCAGCTCCAACGCCTCGCTCTCCTCGAACCCGCAAAACGCAACGAACATCTGCGCCGGCTCGCTGAACTCGAGCTTTCCCGCGCAGATCCCGCGCGCGCCCTCGAAATTCTAGACCCGCTGCAAAGCGAAATCGATCCGGATCCCGCCGTCCTCGAAACGCTCGCCAGGATCCGCCTTGCCCTCAACGAACCTGAGGAAGCCCGGGCCTTGCTCGAGCGCGCCCTTCAGCTCAGTCGCGGCGGAGACCGGCGCCGTCTTTTGGACAGCCTCGCCGCCGTGTTCACGACCCTAGGGAATCCCCAGGGAATGCTCTCCCTTTCCATGGAAGCTCTCCTGGAAGAATCCGATCCTAGCCAGCGCCAAAATCTCTTCGAGATCCAGCTCGCTCACGCCCGCCGGTTCGGCCTGCTCGACGAACTCTTGTCGCTTTTGCGGCGGGAAAGCCGGCGGCAGCCTTTCGACAGCTTCCTCCTCAATGCCCTCGCCTCCCTACAGGCGGTCCGCGGCGAACATGAAGAAGCCTTCCTCAGCCTGCGCCGCGCCTGGTTCATGGATTCCGGTCCCCCGCGCATCCTGCCCGCCCTTCGCGACGCCGCCCTGAATGCCGGTCGCCCCGCCGACGCCATTTATTACCAACGCCAACTCGTGGCTTCCCCCGCCTTCGGGGGCAAGTACGAACACTGGGAAACGTTGGTACAACTCCTCGAAGATTCTTTCGCCGGCGCCGAAGCCCAAGAAGTCCGTGAACGCCTTGAACGCCGCTTCGCCCAGGACTCCGCCGTCCTCAGCCGTCTCGCAGCATCCTACCGGCGTGAAAAGCGCAGCACCCGCGCCCTCGCCACTCAACGCCAGCTCAACCGCCTTCGACCCTGGGATCCGCGAGGAGCCTTCTCCGAAGCGGAACTCCTCGAGGCCTGTGGACACCCGCGCGACGCCGTCGAAGCCTATCTCCGCGTCCTCACCCTCACAGAACAACCTGGAAACCCTTCCCTCGGAGCTGAATCCCCGGACCTCCCCTTGCCGGTCTTGCCATGGTTAGAATCTGGATATGCGGAAACCGATCCTTTCTCCCTCCGGCTCCTGGAACAAAACGGCCTGCTCTCCGCCGCAACCACAGAACAGATCTCCCGCTCCCTCTCCCAAACCCGCTCATTGCTTCAGCCCCCGGAAACGCTGGATCCTCCCCTTCGGCTCTGGTCCATCCAACGCGCCGCCGAACTTCTCCGGGACCAACGTGACTCCGCGCTGTCCGAGTGGATCGCTCGATGGCGCGGCCTGTCCCCCTCCCGTCCCACCGAAGCCCTGTGGGCCTTCCACCACGCCGGGGCCCATGACGATGCTTGGGAACTCCTCCAAAACCGCGGGACCGCTGATTCCGGACAAAAGTTTCTCCGCCTGGCCCTCGGAGTGGCCCTGCATCGCGAAACCGAACTCGCGGAGGAGATCGCCCGGGAGGAGACCGCCTCCATCTCGTCCCGCCTTCTCGTGGCCGCGCGCGCGTGGCTTTGGTCCATCGACAAATCCACCAACGCCGCAAGCGATTTCGACCGGCTTCAGTCCGCTCTCCCCATCCCCCGGCGCGCGATCCAGCATCTCGCCGGATTTCTCGACGCAGCTCGGGGATCCGGGGACGCCCTCGCGGTTGGCCGCAAACTCGAACCGCGTCTCCGCGGAACCTTCGACGGCCCAGCTTGGGCGCGCCAGCTCGCCGCTTGGGCGCACGCCGGAAATGACCTCGGGAGCCAACGCCACTACCTCGACCTCGCCCTCGATCTGCTCGCCCATTCTCCCACTCCCGAAACCGAAGCACTGTGGGAATCCGTGCTCCGCGAACGGCTCCCTCTCGCCGTCGCCGCCGAGGAATTCGAAGCCATTGCCTCCCTCGCTGCCCGCCGGTTTCGCCCCTCCCAATCCGGAGCAGATCCGTTCCGCATAGCCGCCATCACCGCCCAATGGGGCGGGCAACCCGCCGCCCGCCGCGCCCTCCAAGCTTTCGCGGGAGCCTCTCTGGCTACCCCCTTGGAAACCTTCGAACAGCTTGCTGCGGATGGGGAGTTGCGCTTTTGGGATTCGCTTTCCCTGGCCACACGCCAACTCGCGGGCAAAGGCCTCTGGCCCGAGGCCCGCTTTCTCCTATCGGAGATTCAGGATATTTCGCCGCTGGCCATCCCCCCTGGCGCCGAAGCCCGCGCCGCGTCCCACTCCCTCCTCCATTTGGCGCTCCTCTGGGATTTCGAATCCCTGCCCTATCCCGATCGCCTGGCCCGCCTGCGAAACCATCTCGCTCTCTATCCCTCCCACGACCAGCGCGTCAGCATCGCCCAGGAACTCGAAGCGCACGGCTACGCCAGGGAAGCCATACCCGTCTACGCCTCCCTCGCCGATGAAGACCCCGCCAACTCCGCCCGCTTCCTCGGACTCTTGCGCGCCTGCCGGGAAGCCCTCGACCCCCAACCCGCTATCGTCCGGCTCCAATCCGCCCTCGCGCACGCCGATCCCGAACGGCCCTCCCGCGATATCCTCCAATTCCACGAGAATCTTGCCCGCTTCCTCGCTCTCGCCCGCCGCGATTCCGAACTGCGCGAAGGCTCTGCCCTAACCATCCAAGCTTACGTCGACCGGCGCTCCGAAACGCCCTACCTGCGCGAACTCGCCGATCTCCTCGCCGCCGAACAACGCTGGGAGGAGGCCCTTCCCGTCGTCGAAGACATCCTCTCGATTCGCACCGGACGGACCAGCCCCGCCGAACCGCTTCAGCTCGCTGCCCTCACCACAACCCGAACCGACGACCGGCGTTTCGCTTTGTTGCTTGCAAGCATCCACGAGAATCTCGGAAGTTGGAGCAGGGCCGCAGACGTCTACAGCTCCCTCACGTCTTTTCAGGAAAACGGCGCTCCCGACCCCGAGATCGCTCGCCGCCTCGCCTCCGCACTCCTCGAGACCGGCAATACCTCCGCACTGCTCGAACTCGGCAAAACCTGCCTTCAACGCGGTCGCATTACGGCGTTGCCGCACATTGCCAACTGCCTGGCCGAGGCTGACAACCCCACTGCCGCCGCCAGCATCCTCCTTATGGGCGCGCGCCGCGCTTCCGCCGATGACAGCCCTGCCCTCCTCCTTCTCGAACTCGTCCGTCTGCATGCCCAGGATGCCCAGCCCGTCCGCCTCGAAGCCGACTTCGAACCCCTCTTCGAACATGCCGTCGAGTATCCAGGCCTTCGGCGGAACTTTTTGAAGTTGCTGCTCGACCACGGAGCCCCTCACCGCCACCGCCTCGAACCCCTCTTGGAACGGAGCGCCGCCTCCCTGTCCCGCCGCCCTCTGGCTCTTCTCGCTCTCGCCGCCCTTCTTCCCGCAGACTCCGATCCCGGTCCCCTCCTCAAGCGCTGGAAGGCTGCGGTCCCGCTGCCGCCCTCCGGGCTCGACGACCACAATCTCATGGCCGGCATCCTCTTCGAAACCGGTCACCCGAACGCCGCCCGCGCATTCTATGAATCCCACTTGCTCCCCGCCTACCAACACAGCGGCTTGGCGCAGCCGCTCTACCTGCGCATCCTCCTCGCGCTCGACGACGGCGTAGCCATTCGCCGCTTCCACCGGCGTCTTCTCGAGAATCATCATCCCTTCAACGCACTCCACGGCGAAATGTTCCGCCAAGAGGGTCTCCTCGACGAAGCAATTGCCCTAGCGCAACATCAGGCCGGCCGGGACGCCCTCCAGCCGCCCCCCGGCCGCCAATTCGAGCTGCTCCGGAATAGCGAATGCCTCGAGCAACTCGCCGCTCTCCTCTTGGAAGCCGGGCGCCGCTCCGAAGCCGAAGGAGTCCTCCGCCGTCTCTTCCACCGCGGTCCCGGAAACATCGATCTCCTCGTCCAGCTCTATGCGGATTGGCCGGAGGCCGGTTCACCCCAAGTCCGGCTGCGACTCTATCACTTGCCTCCCGTTCTCGAACAGCTCGCTCTCGAAAAAATCGCTGCCGCCAAGGTGCGTCTCAACTCCTGAAGCCAAGGGAAGCCGGAGGCCCTTGGGCGCAAAGCTCGCCAAGGGGGGAGGGAGAATGGTTCCTCTACCAACCCTTGTTCAAGGACTTGTCTGGGGATTGTGGAGGGGCGGGCTCCCGCACGCCCTGTCTTACCATGGGTCTCCATTCTCAGAACTCCTGACCTATCGAGGGAGATCATGGATAGGGAGGAGAATCGCTGAGCCGAAGCGAGACCGCCTCTCGGCAGATGACGCCCTCCTTGTGGGGCGGACACTCCTGTCCGCCGATGGAAACTCAAGAGTTCGCGGGCAGGAGTGCCCGCGCCACATACCCTTCCAGCTCATCCAAATTCCTCGAGATCAGGAGTTCTGATTCTGGGACCAGGCCGTCACGGAGGCCGGCCCTCCAGGTCTTGTCTGACAGACTGGTTGCGCTATCCTGGAGGGGCGGGCTCCCGCACGCCCTGTCTCACCATGGGTCTCCTTCCCGGCGCCAGGCCGTCACGGAGGCCGGCCCTCCAG
>JBGTBW010000068.1:0-10038 GCA_041749135.1 Verrucomicrobiales bacterium | reverse complement strand
GGCGGGCGGCGGCGGCATGGCGCACGGCGGCGGCGGTCTTCGCGCGCTCGGCGTTCTCCCGCTGCTGTCGCTTTTCCAGATAGTACGAATAGTTGCCCACCGTGACGTGGACGCCGCCGTCCTCGAATGCCACGATCTGGTCGCAGATCCGGTCGAGAAAGTAGCGGTCGTGTGAGACCACGAGGACCGATCCCGCGAAGTCGGCGATCGCCTCCTCCAGCATGCGCAGCGAGGGCAGGTCGAGATCATTCGTCGGCTCGTCGAGGACCAGGAGGTTCCCGCCCGTCTTGAGGACCTTGGCGAGCATGAGGCGGGCACGCTCTCCGCCGGACAGGAGGTCGACCCGCTCGTTGATGCGTTCGTCGGAGAACAGAAAGCGGCGAAGGTAGGCGCGCGCTCCGAGAGGCTGGTCGCCGAAATGAAGGGTTTCCTTGCCGTCGGAAACCTCATCGAGGAGGGATCCCGAACCGTCGAGCGCCATGCGAGTCTGATCGATGTAGTTGATGCGCACGCGCTTCCCGATGACAGCGCTGCCCTCGCTGGGCGCGAGTTCGCCCATGCACAGTTTCAGCAGCGTCGTCTTTCCGGCGCCGTTGCGGCCGACAATGCCCGTGCACTGACCGGGGCGGATGACGAGGTCGAGATGCCGGAAGAGCCAGCGCGGCGGCTGCGACGGCGGCATTCCCACGTTTACGCCGGCATCCTTGAGTTCAACCACGGTGTTGCCCAGTTCCGGCGGCGGCGGGATGAGGAGGTCCATCTCGCGCTCCTCGGGGGGAGCCTCGATGCCCTCGATCTCGTAGAACTTTTCTAGGCGGTGGCGTGACTTCGTGGTGCGCGCCTTGACCCCGGCGCGCACCCATTCCAGCTCCTCGCGCAGGAACCGCTGGCGACGTCGCTCGGTCTGCTCCGTGATCTGCCGGCGCAGCGCCTTCGACTCGAGATAGGCGGTGTAGTTGCCGGGATGCGAGTAAGCCTTGCCGTGATCGATCTCGACGATGCGCGTCGCGATGACATCGAGCAGGTAGCGGTCGTGCGTCACGAAGACGAGCGCACCGCCAAACGCCTTCAGGAACCCTTCGAGCCAGCGAATCGAATCAGGATCGAGGTGGTTGGTCGGCTCGTCGAGCAGCAGCAGGCCGGGCTGGGATGCCAGCGCACGGCATAGCGCGACGCGGCGCTTCTCTCCGCCGGACAGCGGTCCGATTTGCGCCTCCAGCGGCGGTGTGCCGAGCGCGTTGGCCAGCGATCGGATGCGGGTCTCGAGATTCCACCCGTCCGCGTGCTCGATGAGATGGAGCAGCTCGGTCAGAACCCCGTCGGTTTCGTTGCCCTTTTCGTAGCGCGCGATCGCCTCCACCACGTCAGCCGCCCCGGCCGCGATGTTCTCCTGCACCGATCTCCCGGGATCCAGCTCGAATTCCTGAGGAAGATACCCGATCCGCAGTTGGCGCCGAAGCGAGATCCGGGCCGAATCCGGTTGGTTTTCCCCTGCCAAAATCCTCAACAGGGACGTCTTGCCACATCCGTTGCGGCCCACCAAGCCGACCTTCTCCCCCGACGCGACCGCCAGCGACACCCCGTCCAACAACATCTGATGGCCAAAGGACAGCCGGATCTCTTTGGCGGAAAGAAGGACGGACATCGGTAAAACTCTGAACAGGGGATAAAACCAAGCCAGGCTCTTTGGGAATCTCCGCGAGCGAATACTTCGAGGGCGCAACGAACTCTTGAAAACGGGAGTCTACCCCACTTCGTGGACGTCGCTCAATACCCCCCTGGGGATGCAGACCACCAGCACTTTGAGATCGCCCCAGGCCCGGTGCTTCATTCCGCGCGGCACATACACGACGACGTCTTTGCTCAGCTCGATTTCCGTGTCGTCCAAGACCATCCGCCCCTGTCCGCTCAACACGTAGTAAATCTCGTCCGTCCGCTCGTGGTAGTGGAGCTTGGCGTCCGTGATTTCGAGATGGTGCACTTCCGCCGCAGCCCCGTCGTTTTCATCGATGAGGGGACGAATCTGACCGCAGGTTTCCGTCCAAGGTTTCACATCGCTTGGGCGCCGCCGGATACAGGAAGATGCCGTGTTCATTGTGTTGTTGCCGCCGTGAGGCCGTTAAGCTCCTGCACTTCGATAACCCGGAGGGGGCCTAGGTGTCCATCCCGAATGGACGTGCCAGCCGCCGTTCTCCCGAACGGGGCCTCCGTTTCGACCGGCAATTGCAAGGAATTCGCTCCTGACGGCCCGCCTTCGCGGCTGCCCAGTGGTGAGGGTTGGTGCGGGTCTGCTCGCTCGATTTCGCTGAGCAACTCCCGGTAGAATGCATCAGCCAACAGAGATCCAGACTCAGCTTCATAGTAGTCTAGAATTTCATTCTCATCTCGTTGTACCGCTCGATTGAAGGAGACCGCCATCGTGAGCAATCACCTTCCCAGAGCTGCGCGGAACTCATGCAGCGTCATGCTTGCGCCAGGATCACGATCCATCTCGGCATCGCGCCGGAGAGCCTCTGCAACGTCGTCATCGTCGTCGGGCAGAACGCCGGGAAGGGAATCCAGAAGCGGGCCGCTAGCGCGGCTCGCTGATGCTCAGTGAGTAATAAAATCTCCCTCTCCAGTCCTTCGATCGACATGGGAGATCATCAATGCGGTCTCCGCGTTCAGTCAAGAGATGGGGCATGACCCCTACTTGCGGTGCTCGAGCGTCTTGACCGCTCACCCGGCGGATGACGAAGGGTTTTATTTTTCGAATATCGATTTTCAAAAACCACCCATAGGTCCGGACAAAACCCTGCGTGCGCGTAGCATTGCGCCTCAACAAAAAGAGCGGCAGCTTTGCGCTGCCGCTCTTTGCGTCCCGTTGCAAAAGTTACTTCGCTTTGCCAAATGCGATGGTCCCGTCGAACGAACCGGAGGAGATGTTGGTAACGGTGTCAAGCAACCGCTCTACGGTGAAGCTCCCGGTCGCGCCAGTAAGCCGACCCGTGCCTCCCGTAATGGTGTGCGTTTCCACAATGAAGAGGACGTCGGGGTTGTCCGTTGGCTCAGCCTCTCCGGTAAACTCAGTAAAGAGGCTGTCTCCGTTGGCCGCGATAAAGTCAGCGAACCCGCTTCCCGCAAGGGTCAGGAGGTTGACCTCGAACTCAGAAGTCATCGTGTAGCGACCAAGATGAGTAGCGTTGCCAAACGCGCTCGCCTCCGCATACACTATGGGGAACTGGACGACATGACTTTCGATCTGTTGCAGGGCGCCTTTGAAGGGTACCGCCTTGTCTGCCCCGGGGCCGGCCAGCGCAGCTGCCAAGCATAGCGCTGTCATCTGCAGATACGTAATAGCTTTCGTGATGTTTTTCATTTGTTATCTTTTCTCCCGGGTGGAATACATCCCGGGCATTTTGAGCTTGTTTATGTGCCGGGTTGGTCGGCTCACGACTTTCTCCGGGATGGCCGCGGGTGGAACCCCACTCACCGCCCTTCAATTCCTACTGGAGGAATTTTTGACGAGAGTAGCGAAGAAAAATGAAGTCGCTGGAGATTGCGTGAAGACGCTCGCCCGGTCTTTCGAGAACGATTTCTCGCCAGCGTCTGCTCACCTGATCGGTTCCATGTCCCACAGCTTTACCGTGTTATCGCGGCTGCCCGATGCGAGACACAACCCCTCGGGACGCTGGAAGAAGATCAAGCGAGTAACCTGGGCGCTGTGACTTTTGAAAGTCTGAAGCAACTTGCCGGTCCCGGAGTCCCAGACTTTGACAGCGCAATCCTTCCCACCTGAAGCGACCCAGCGGCCGTCGGGACTGAAGGCCAGCGCGAGAGGCCGGTGGCCGCGGCTGACCAGCCGCACTGCCCTATCGTCGCCGTCGATATCATGGATCGTGGCCGTGTCATCGTCGCTGGTAACGGCGAGGCGGGAACCATCCGGACTGAAGGCAATCAAGTCCGCGGTATGATAATCGCATCGTCCTTCGAACCGGCGCAGGGGGTCTTGCGCCTTGTCCAGACGAGTAGCGTCCCAAAGCTTCACAATGTCGTCGTCTCCGATGGACGCCAAGTACCTGCCGTCCGGACTGAACGCCAGTTTTGTAATGTCGTCAGCATGTTCCCCAAGCACACCGGCTTTCTGGCCTGTGGCGCCAATCCAGACTTTGATTTTACGATCCCCGCCGCCCCCGACCAACCACCGTCCATCGCGGCTGAAGGCAACCGAGAATAGTAAATGATCACCCTCGAAAGCCTCCACCGGAAATGCCTCCTGTCCCGATTCCTGATCCCACACTTTCACGGGAGCCCTCCCCAACCGGAGTTGCTCATCTCCGGAAGACGCGAGGAATCGACCGGTGGGATCATAGGCCAGACTAAAGACGACGAGCGAATGGCCGGAAAGACGAAGCGGTTCTGAAAATCCCGGGCTGCTCCACACGAACACTGGCGCACCCTGGGCAGCCGGCGAGTCCAATGCTCGCTCCCCCGCGACCGCGATCGAGCGGCCATTCCGGGCAGTCTCCAAAGCCCACACCTGGCCTGGATAATGGAGCGTGCGAAAGCTTAGGTCTTCAGTTCCCCGTAGTGGTGTCGCGTCCCATACATGCACGAGTCCGTTCCTGCTGGCCGCCGCAAGTCGATTGCCATCGGGGCTGAGCGCCAGGCAGGAGCATCTCCTGGACAGTTCCCGAAACACAAGCACCTGCCGGCGAGTGGCGGGTTCCGAAACGGTTACCAACCGGTCCGAACCACCAGTGAACACGCGCTCGGAAGTGGGATGAAATGCCATCCCGGCCAGGACAGGATTCCCAGCACGAAAGGATGAAATCTCACGGTGGTTTTCCGTATCCCGGACTCTCACGAAACCGTGGACATACGCTGCCGCCAAACGCCTTCCGTCCCGGCTGAAGGCAACGCCAGTGATGGGAGGGCCAGGAGGTCCAATTGACTCAACCGGCTTGCCGCTGGTTGCATCCCATAGGGTCACGATCCCTTTAGAACTACCCGTGGCCACCCACCGGCCATCGGGGCTAAAGGAAACACACTTCGCCACCTCCTCGTGCCCGGTCAGCCTGAATATTACCCGTCCGGTCGCGGCTTCTCGAATAATTACTTCGCCGTTTTCCGCGGGCGCCGCCAGGCGCTGACCATCCGGGCTGAATGCCGCGGCGTAGGTCATTCCGATTACTTGAACTGTCTCAGAAGGCCAGGAGTGGATCTTCTCCCCAGTCCTCCAATCCCACAAAACCAACTGCTTGTCTGAACCGGCCGATGCAATCCATGCCGGGTTTCCCGGGCTGAATGTCACTGAGACGACGGATCCCGTGTGGCCGGGAAGAGTTTGAACCAATTTGGCTCCGGCAAGTTCCCAGATCCTCACCTTACCGCCGGCTCCACCAGAGGCCAGATGGCGGCCGTCTGAGCTGAACGACACACTGTGGACTCCCTTGCTTTCAGGATCACGCAACACCAGCGGCTCCGAATATCGCCGCCGCTTGAGATAGTGCCATTCCCAGTTCCGGAATCGAGGCAGGCACTCGTCGAGTAGTTTTTCAGCTTCCCTGATATTGGACGGTTCGGCAGTCCATTCCCGGTGCGCCAGCGCCACCTGATTGAAGTATAGATTCGTTTCCAGCTCTTCCGCTTTCGCCTCAGTGAGTTGAGCGGATTCTTTGGCTCGGAAAAGCCCGATGGAGGTTCCCAGTATCCCGGCCAGGAGAGCGACCCCTACGATCAGGCCGGCGATGTAAAGCCCCTTGTTCCGTCGCCATGCTTTCTGAAGCTTGTAGGCCGCGCTCGGTGGACGTGCGGCGACAGGCTCGTTCATCAGATGGCGCTGAATGTCGACGGCCAGCCCATTGGCCGTCTCGAAGCGACGCGTCCGGTCCTTCTCCAGACACTTCATCACCACCCAGTCCAAATCGCCTTTCAGCGTGTGAATCAGCTCGTTCCGGCGGCGTCGCGCCTCCGCTCTTACAGCCTCCCCATCAAGCCCTGGGACACTCTTTTCCCCACTTTGGGAAAGGTCCAGTCCGGTGTCTGTCAACGTCTGACTCACTCGCGTGCTGGGGCGTAGCGGCTCCTTTTCCAGAATCGTCCGCCGCATCGCGTCGAGGCCCGATTCCATCAGTTCCTTTGCGTCGAAAGGCGTTTTGCCCGTCAGCATTTCGTAGAGCAGCACGCCGAGGCTGTAGATGTCGCAGCGCGTATCGATGTCCACGCCCATCCCGGCCTGCTCCGGGCTCATATACGCCGGAGTGCCGATGAACTGCTGGAACTGTGTGAAGAGGGTCTTTTCCGTCAGCTCACCGAGCGTCGCCTTCGCAATGCCAAAGTCGATGACCTTCGGCACCGGGACGCCGTCATGGAGCGTCACGAGGATGTTCGACGGCTTGATATCCCGGTGGATGATGCCTTTCTGGTGGGCGTGCTGGATTGCCTGGCACACTTTGATAAACAGGTGGAGCCGGTCGTGTGTGCTGAGCTTCTCCCGATCGCAATAGGTGGTGATCGGGATGCCGCTTACCAGTTCCATCACGAAGAACGGGCGGCCGGTCTCAGTGCTCCCTCCGTCCAGAATTTTAGCGATGTTGGGATGGTCCATCATGGCAAGTGCCTGCCGCTCGGCTTCGAAGCGGGCGACGACCTGCCTGGTGTCCATGCCCAGTTTAAGGATTTTGAGGGCGACGCGGCGTTTGACTGGTTCGCGCTGCTCGGCCATCCAAACGGCGCCGAAGCCGCCTTCCCCCAGCTTCTCCAGCAACTGATATCTGCCAATCCGTTTCCCGGCGGAAGACGACGGTTCATCGGTAAAATTGATCCGCGTGTCGCTCTCCGCCAACTCGAGCACGCCGTCGAGCGCGCAGTGGACGCAAAGCCCCTTGGGCCAGCGGGCCGGCAGGGGGGCGCCACATTCCGTACAATGAATGGCCTCTGGCATATGTTTCGGTTTCCGGACGGCTGCCCACTGATACTGGAGGAAAAACTGTCGAAGGCAGCAAAAAATTTAGTTCATAGCGTTCTGAAATGCTTCGATGCCTGCCGGTTTGTCAGCGATTCAACACTTCCCGCATGTGGCGAATCTCCTCTTCGACATCCCTGGCTGAGGTGACCGTCTGGGCGATTTCTTCGCGCAGAATCTCGCGGTGACGTTGACGCAGGCGCTGCATGGCGGATTTGACGGCCGCTTCGGTCGTTCCCAAGCGGGCGCCAATCTGCGCGTAAGTCAGGGAGCCGGTCTGGCGTGGCTGGAAATCTTTCAACGCGTCAAACAGCGCAGCCTTATTCATCCTGACGTATTCCGACGCGAGGCGATCAAACGCGCGTTGCAGAAGTGTTTGCACCCACCGGCGTTCGAAGATCTGCTCCGGAGTCAGTTCATCCACAGGTTCGGATACGTACCCTTCTTCACCCTTGACTGCATCGAGCGAGAACAACGTCTGGCCCCCGCCGCGCTTTTGCGCCCCGGCCTTGTCGCGTTCCTCGGACAGGAAATGCTTAACGAATGCGAGGAGAAAGGAGCGGAACTTGCCACGGTCCTGGTCATAACGGGCGAGATAATCTCTCGCTAACAAGCGAGCAAAAAACTCCTGCGTCAGGTCTTGCGCCTCGGCGACGCCATGCCCCTGGCGCCGAATGAAAGCGTAAAGCGGGGGCCAATAGGCGCGGCATAAGTTATTCAGCGCCTCAGACGCTCCAGGGGAATCCCCGTCTCGAGCGGCCAACACGACGCTCCAGTGCGTGGTGGCAAACCATTGCGCGCCGGCCGGTCCACCCGAGGCTGAAGTCGACATCGAGCCATCGTAATCGCTCTCGCCGGAATGGCGATGAAATAATCGGGCCGACTAAACGGGAAGTGGGAGTTCAAAATTTGACAGGTCATGAATAGACAGGCCTCTTGATTGAAGGGGCATAGGGGGAGAGGGGTAGGGGTAGGGATCCAGAATAGGGGACAGGCATCTGGATTAGACAGTCGCGATTTCCCGCAGATCCCGCAAAGGGTCGGACAGTGCGGGATCCGAGTCTGCCTCAGCGGCCCACTTCTTTAAAGGCCTCTTCTCCAACACGCGGCTGCATTGAGCGCAGTCTCATCTGTGGGTGTCCCGCAT
Organism: Verrucomicrobiales bacterium; assembly: GCA_041749135.1. Classification (GTDB taxonomy): domain Bacteria; phylum Verrucomicrobiota; class Verrucomicrobiia; order Verrucomicrobiales; family DEV007; genus DATKCT01. Next base: position 1,945 of record JBGTBW010000068.1, on the reverse strand, counting down.
TTGATTCCCCGCATCCGCGCCGTTTGCCCCCTTCATAAATGTGGGTGTCTGCGATTCCTTCATGGATTGGTTTGGGTGCGGTTGTTTGCAGGAGAGAGGCTTCAGTTAGCGGATGAAGACTTCGATCGGGAGCCAGTGGTGAATGAGGTAGCTTCCCCGGTCGTCGTGGTGCTCCGCGGGCTGGGTGCGGCCTTCGGAATCCGTGGCGCGAGCCATCAGCACGACCTTGCCGGGAGTCGCCGGGACAGCCCAATGGTATTCCCAGAGCCGCCACGCACGGCGCAGCGGTTCTCCCAGCAAATGCGCATCGCTCCACCGCGTGCCTCCGTCGGTGCTGACTTCGACCCGCGTGATCTCGGCATCCGTGGTCCACGCCGCGCCATACACGCGATACGGGCGACCGGCGCGCACGGCCTCCGCGTACTCAGGCCGCGCGATCTGCGCCTTTACGCGCATCTCCGTGATGGGCAGGAGGGTCGGCGTAGTCGATCCGCGCTCCCAATAGGCGTAGTCAATCGTCTGATAGTAGCCGTGATATGGCTCCTTGCTCGCGACGATCCGCGTCAGCCATTTCACCGCGGCCATGCCATACCAGCCAGGCGCCACGGCGCGCAGCGGGAAGCCGTGCTCCGGGGTCAGTTCCTCGCCGTTCATCCGGTAGGCGAGAAGCACGTCGTCCATCGCTTTCTTCATCGGCAGGCTGCGCGCATAGTGAATCTTTCCCGACGGCCGCGGAGGTTCCCTGATCTCGCCCTGATCTGCTCCCTGGAGAATCACTTCGCACGCCGAGTCATGCACTCCCGCTCGCGCCAGCACGGCGGCCAGCGGGACACCGGTCCACTCCGCATTGCCGACAGCGCCGCCTTCCCACTGCGCGCCGGCGCGCTGCGGTTCGAGGAAAGCCCGCCCGTTGCCTGCACACTCCATGGTGACGGTGATCGTGCGCGTCTCCATTTCGGCCAACTCGGCATAGCTCAGCTCCAGCGGGTTTTCGACGTCACCCTTGATCTTCAGCCGCCACGTTTCCACATCAATCTCGGGGATGGGATGATGGCATCGCACGTAGAATCGATCGACAGGCGTAATGAAGTCATCGTGCGAACCAAACGGCATTTCGAGGTTCACCGGGTTCTTCTCGCGCACGATCATTCCACCTGAAGTGCGCGACATTGGAAGAGACATGGATTTGCCTTCGTTGGCTGGCTCGCGTTGTTACCGGGGAAAGGCGCGGTCGAGGAAATAGAGACCGACACTCAGGAGCACTGCGACGGCGTAAGCGAACGGTAGCCGGGGAATATGAGCGAGGTCGGGCAGCATGACTTTGCCTTTGTCGCCCCACTTCTCGACCGTCTGTTTTAGCCAGCCGGAAAGTTCTGCGAAAAGGTAGGAACCGGCAATGAGCCCAGCGATGCCGAACAAGACATCCCAACTTCCCTGGCCGAGCGCGACAGCTCCCGTCCCCGGGCAGTAGGCGATGAGCGCGAACCCGGCGCCGAAGAGCAGGCCGCCGATGGTTTGCGCACCGATCCTAGTCGGCTGAAGGTGGAGGTTGGCCTTTGCGAAATAGTGCGATGTGTGGACGCCGAACATCCCGACGACAACTGCAGTCATCATAATCTTAACGACCGTGAAATCCTGCAGCAGCTACTGTCCAAGCAGGACGTTGTATTTTCCGACGCCGCCTTTCTGCAGCAGGAAGCCGAACGCAAGGCCGAACAGGATGGCGCTGAAGAGTTTCGGGCCGCTCACGGCTCCCTGAGGCGGCTCGCTGGACTCCTTGACTGCTTTGCCGGGATCTATCATAGCGCGGTGTAGAGCAGCATGGCGGTCGCGATCCCGCCGACGAACATGCAGGCGACGGCGAGCCAGGAGCCTGCGTTGAGTTGGAGCGTCCCACTGATGCCGTGGCCGCTCGTGCAGCCGCCCGCGAGCCGCGCGCCAATGG
>JBGTBW010000067.1:0-6059 GCA_041749135.1 Verrucomicrobiales bacterium | reverse complement strand
TGGCTGTGGAGGCAGTCTTGAGCAAACCCGTCTCCGCGTCAATTTCCCTGCATTCAGCGAAATTATCAGCGAATTTCGCCGTATCCGGTATTTAGGACCTCCACGTCCGCAAGTTAACTCTTTGGCGGTCCGCACCTTTCTGGTCCTCTCGGACGCAATTCCCTATGGTGGCGAACAGGGAATATCAGCGAACGCGGCAGCAGGTCTGGCGCCATTGAAATATCAGAACAGAGCGGATCGCGCGCCGCGACCTTGGCCGAGGTGTTGCCGCCGCCATAGTTGGTGATGGGCTTGTCGGAGCCGAGGAGGTTGGAGCGGTAGAGGAGCTTTTCCGGCTCGCTCATCGCCGCCGCGCGGGCCGGGTCCCAGAGATCCGCGAGGCGATCGCTCGCGCCGTCGCCGCCCCCGCCGCCGCCTGCGGCGCGTCACCTCAAAAAGGCACGCCCTCGCGGGCAATCTCGCTGAGCGGATCAATGATCGATCAAGGCTGGTGCAGCGGGGTGATCGTGGTATCATCCTTCATGGCGTATCGCTCGCTCCTTCGGGAGGTTCTGGCAGGCTTCAGCACCCGCCACGATACGCCGCCTTCTCAGGCTCCATCACCCATTTTCAGCCATAGCTCCGATGCCTATGCGGCCAGGCTGAGGGCGGAGCATGGGCGGAAGAGCTCGTTCTGGGCCCTGGTTTCCTGAGCGCTGAATTCGAGCGCCGGCTTGCGGCGACCAAGGGCGCAGTGAAGTGGATCCGGTCGTCGCCGGGTCTCAGCCGCGCGCTGTGCCTGCCATTGCGCCATCGCGCCGATGTGCTGCGGGCATGGCATTAGGGGCTTCTTTTTCGACGGGAACAAGATTTCTGGTTCTGTCAAGTCCCCCGGTATAGCCGTGCATCCAGCGGGAAAATGCACCTGCAAGTGCCGGTTCGATTTTGCGACCACTCCCGATTTCTCTGCTTGCGATTATCGCCTGTTCCGGCATCTTCGTCATGGGATCGCCGCTTCCCCTCGGGTGGGCGGTCATCCAAGCGAGCCTGTGGTCGACCATGGAGGGTCAGGAGTCAGGATCGCTCGAAGTTGAGACGGGGCTGTCCGGCAGCCCAAGCGCCGCCTTCGAGTGATGAGACTGCCCCTGCCTCGGTTGATGACCGTTCTCTCGTTCCGGACGCGGCAGTTCAGGAACGAGAGGAACCTTCAGATGACGAAACGAGCACGCCCACCCCTTGGGCTCAGCCGCTCCGCGGCCGCCTTAACCGAGAGCCTGAAGCGGAAGTCCGGCCGCCGGCGGAAGCAGCAGACCAGTTTGAGCGCGATCGAACGGCACGCGCCGCAGCGGCGGAACGATCTCCTGCCGAAACTGGACATTTCCTATGTGCCGCTGAGCGACCTGCAGCAGGGCCGCCGCCTGCGTCGCCGGGATGCGGCGCAGGTCGAGCGGATTTCAAGCAGTATCGCCAAATTTGGCGTCTGCCAGCCGGTGCTCGTCGACGCTGAAAACCGGATCGTACACGGCCATAGCATCCGGGAAGCCGCAGGGCGATTGGGGCTCACCAAAATCCCAGTCATCGCCATTGATCATCTGACGCGGGATGAGCAGCGCCTCTTGTCCATCGCCCTGAACCGGTTGGCGGAGACCGGATCCTGGGACGAGGAAGCATTGCAGGTGGAGATTCTGGAACTCATAGAACTGGGAGAAGATCCTGTCGTCACCGGGTTTGAGGCCGCGGAAATCGATCTCATTCTGCTCGACGAGGAGGGGGAACTCGGCGATCCAGAAGAGAAGCTTCCGCCCCTGGCGACGTCGGCCACCTCACGAGCCAGAGATTTGTGGTGCCTAGGCCCGCATAGGCTCTTGCATGGAGATGCCCTTGACCCGGAGAGCTATACTCGCCTGTTCGGGGAGGACGAGGCCGCCCGTCTGATCCTGACGGATCCGCCTTACAACGTCGCGATTGCCGGACACGTAACGAGGCAGAAGCGCCATCGTGAGTTCGCGATGGCTACAGGTGAGATGAGCCGAGAAGAGTTCGGCGCGTTCCACACCAGGTGGATGGGAGCTAGCGCCAGCCACCTCGTAGACGGGGGTCTTCTCGCCACGTTCATGGACTGGCGCAGCGTCGAACTCGTCCTGACCTGCGGCCGGGAGCTGGACCTCAGTCTTTTGAACCTCCCCGTCTGGGTGAAGTCGAACGGTGGCCAAGGCAGCCTCTGGCGCTCCCAGCATGAGCTCATACCGGTGTTCAAGAAGGGTCAGGCGCCGCATCTCAACAATGTACAGCTCGGTCGGCGCGGCCGTTGGCGCTCGAACATATGGCCATATGCCGGCGCCTCGAGTCTTGGCTCGGACGCGCGCGAGGGCCTGTCCGATCATCCGACGGTGAAGCCGCGCGCTCTGCTGGAAGACGCACTGCTGGACGTCAGCCGACGCGACGAGATCGTGCTCGACCCGTTCGCGGGCTCGGGATCGACGCTGGTGGCGGCCGAGGCCGTCGGGCGAGTCTGCCGGGCCATCGAAATCGACGGGCTCTACTGCGACCTCATTATCCGCCGCTGGCAGGCCATGACGGGGACCGAAGCCAGACTTGCAGAAACCGGTGAGACATTCGCGGCCGTCGCGTCCCGTCGCGAGAGCGACGCCAGCCAAGGAGACCTCTGATGGCAAAGGCACCGAAGAAGCCGACCGGCGGCCATGATGTCGGCTACCGTAGGCCGCCAAAAGCTCATCAGTTCAAGCCCGGCCAATCCGGCAATCCAAGGGGCCGGCCGAAGGGGCGGCCCACGAGCGAGCAGATATTCCTGCGGGAGGCATCCCGCCTGGTCCGGGCTCGCTCCGGCGATCGTGTCGTGCACATCAGCAAGCTCGAGGCGCTTATCCGAAAGCTGTTCCAGTTGGCACTGGAGGGAGACCTCGCGGCGTTACGCCTTGTGCTGCCGATCATCGCCCAGAGCGAAGCGCGTGAGGATGCGGATGCTGGTTCAGGCTCCGTAGCCGGATTGCAGCGCTTCATACCGGATGATGACGCGCTGCGCCGCATGCTGGCCCGCTTCGATCACCTGCGCAACATGAAAGCGGAGGGGCAAAATGGCTGAATCGCTCAAGCCCGATCTGCAAGATCTCGTACAGCTCGCGCGGGCGGACCTCTGGTGTTTTGTGGAGCTCTTTTTCCCGGTTCTCCACCCGAACCAGAAGATCGTTCCAGCCGATTACCTAGTTCTGTTGGCAGAGGCTTTGATGGCCGTCGAGGGGCGGATTTATCAGCGAGTCATCTTCAATCTGCCGCCTCGGCACATGAAGTCTCTGCTGGTCTCCGTCTTCTATACCGCCTGGCGGCTTGGCCGCGAACCCACCGCGAAGTTCATCTGCATCTCGTATGGGGATGATCTGGCACATGAGCATTCGGCACTGACGCGCAAGGTCATGCAGCATCCGCTCTATCAGAAAGTGTTCCCCGGTACTGTGCTCGAGAAGGTGGCTGTCGATCACCTCCGCACAATGGAAGGGGGGCAGCGCTATGCGACGTCCGTCGGCAGCGACATTACCGGCTTTGGCGCCGACGAAATCATCATCGACGACCCCATGCAGCCGCACGAAGCAGGGTCAGAGCGGAAGAAGGAGGAGCTGCGTCAGTGGGTGGGAAGCTCCGTAGAGACCCGCTTCGACGACCCGCGCCGAGCCGTCCTGCTGCTGGTCATGCATCGCCTCGCTCCAGACGATCTCTCCGCCACCCTCGAGAGGTCAGCCGATCTGACCCTGAGACTGGCGCTCGTGTGCGAGGCGGGTGAGGAGTTTGAGAACGGAGACGGAAACCTGATCATGTCCCGCGATCCTGGCGACATTCTAAATCCCGCCCAGATGAGTGCAGGCGAGGTCGAGAAGCTCAAGGCCACTTTGCCATCCTATGTGTTCGCATCGCAGTATCAGCAGCAACCGACCACAAGCGGTTCAGGCATGCTGCCCCTTGGGTATTTTGCGAGATATGACCTGGCTGCGCCGCCGAAATTCGAGTTGACCATCCACTCATGGGACATCGGCGCGACCATCAACGGCAATGCCACCGTCTGCACCAAGTGGGGGCTCGTCAAGGAGGAGGGCTACGGCGATCGTGTCTATCTGACAAATGTGCTTCGTCTGCAGATGCAGCTGCCCGCCGTTCGCGACGCGATCAAGCTGCACGACAAGCGGGACCGTCCGGCATTGATCATCCTGGATGAAAGAGGGGTTGGGCTGGGTCTCTATCAGGAGTTAAAACGGGAGGGCTTCCGCCATATTACCGGCGTAACCGGCCCCGAGCCTCTGGAACGCGAAGGTCGTCCTCGCCATCACCCCAACTCATCGAAGATCGAGCGATTTGGGCGGGCGGCATGGGCGATCGAGAAGGGCCGCGTTGTCATTCCCAGCTGGGCACCTTGGCTAGAGGCGTTCCTCTATGAAGTCGCGTCGTTTCCCAACATCACCGACAAGGACCAGGTGGATAGCATGACACAGCTCCTGGCCTACCTCGACACAGGCGTGCGGAGGGCCCGGCAAAACAAGGAGCGTTTTATGATGTAAGCCTCCGAGCTGGTGATAGAGCGTCTGATACCACGAGAGCATGAGAGCATGATGTCCGCGCTCGCGGTGGTCTGGATGCAGGTGCGCACCAGGGACTCGGTCGCCATTTCCAACGCCGCCAAAACCACCGTGATGTCAAAGCCGGCAAAAACCGGAACACACCGCAAATTGTTAGAAAAAAAACCTTGGAAACCTTGGAAATGGGCGTTGAAACCGTTGAAGCCGGAACGGAACACTCTCCCGCCCACACCTCGCATCAATCGCTGCGTGGCCAAGCCCCTTCTCGCGAACTGCCCTCAAGTCGCGCGAGTTCGGCTTCGAACTGCGCGGTCAGCCGGCCTCCGGGTAACCGCCCTCCGGATTGCCTTGATCGCGGGGAGGACGTTTCGGTCGGGGTCATTGCGGCATTAGGACACTCCTTCTGGCGGATTGTGGGGAGGTCGACTCAGGATAATCAACACAAAGCGGGGAGACTCGCAACTGACGGCCCGCAGCCGCGCCACGTGCTCTTCCGCCTGACGGCGGCACTCCTTGAGGGTCGAGCAGCGGCGGAACGAGGCCGCCCCGGCGCTCGCCCGCACCCGCACCCCATCCTGGGTGATTTTCGGATTCGTCGCCGCTCCCCTTCATCCCGGGCGCGCTCTCCTGGCCGAGAGCTTCAAGCAGAAGGTCGGCCAAGGCTTGCAGGAGCGACGTCGCGTCCGCCTCGATCGGCGGCGGCGGTGGTTCGTCCACAAGCTTCAGCACGAGTTGGGTCCGGGCTGCTGTCGTCGCTCTTCTCACCGGCAAGGTCCTCCGTGACAGGGGAGCCCGATGATGCGCCGCAGCGATGATTCGCCGAACGATCCATGAGAATGGCCGACAGCGCCTGCAAAGCGCCGATGGAAACCGCGGGCGCTCCGAGCGTCATCGCCGCGCACGCGGCGGCGTCACACATCCAGGCCGGCAGCTCGCGCAGAAAACCCGCGCGTTCCTCGACGAGGACGACATCGTCGGTGCCGCGCCGCGCGCGCTGCACCATCCGCAGCCGCCTGCCATGAAGCGGATGCCAACGGTATTCGATCCGAGCAAACCCCGAACGGTATGCGGAATGATGTTCAGTGTGGTGATCTCATCAAGGTGCTGTGGCATGACGGCCAGGGGCTGTGCCTGTTCGCCAAGCGGCTGGAGCGGGGCCGTTTCATCTGGCCGTCGGCGGCCGGTGGCGCGGTGACGATCACGCCGGCTCAGCTCAGCTATCTGCTCGAGGGGATCGACTGGGAGCGTCGGGAGACCGGCGAGAGACAGAGGGTGCAAGTCCCTTACGATGAAGGAGTAGCGAACCACATCGGCCCCGAGTCATGCGCGGGCGGCCGCGAGGCCACGCGCGAAGCGTGAGCTATGGCGGAAAGTGGGTGATGAAGGTTTGAGGCAGGCGGCGTATCGAGGCGGGTGATGAAGCCTGCCAGAACCTCCAGAAGGAGCGATACGCCATGACGACAGATAGCACCGTTGTTGCCTTTCACCACCCCGATG
>JBGTBW010000066.1:0-3731 GCA_041749135.1 Verrucomicrobiales bacterium | reverse complement strand
TTGAGGGTCACTGGTGTAGCGGAACTCGTGAGAGTTCCGAAGTCCTGGCGGGCCAGTCTGCATTCCGCGAATGCAGTTGCGGGGACGGCGCTCCGCGCCGGGAGAGAGCGGCGATGCTCGCCGCAGTCCAAGGGCCTCCGGCTTTGTATCCGCCCGCCAGATCAGGAGTTCTGAGCGTGGAAATCCGCCGGGGCGGCGAAAAGGTTCAGGCTCACGAACTTTTCCATTCCCAACCAGGAACCCCATTCCTTTTCCGTTTTGGACCTCCGGGGAGCTCTAATCGTGTGTGTGATGCATCACAGTTGCCGGAGAGACGGTAAGGCTGCATTCCGGGAATGTCGCCCGGATGAACTGCACCAGAGATAAATCGAGCAGATCCAAAACCATCTTCTTTGCGTCTTCTTCCGACAGCTTCTCCTCGGATTGGATCTTGTAGCCCGCCAAACGCAGCAGACTGCTGGCCAGGAAGCCTTCGATTTCAACGTGGCCGGAAGCTCGCGAGCGACCGAGAGGAAAAGCAGCGCTCCACAGGCGGACGTGAGGCTTGATTGTAAGACTGTGGGCGTGAGGTTTGAGCACTCCATCGACACAGAGCGATTCAAAGTCCTCAAATGACAAGGCAAGGTCTTCGACCGGCGCAAGGGACTCTTCCTGCACGCCATAGATGGTGGCGTTGAGCGGGACAATCGTCGGACGCATCATCGGGAAGAAAATCACGTCATCAATGTTCTTCTGCCCGGTGAAGATCATCATCATACGCTCAATGCCGGGACCAATGCCCGTGGTGGGCGGCATGCCGTATTCCAGCGCCTCAATGAAATCAAAGTCCAGCGCGTGGAATTTTCCTGCGTCACGTTCTTCTGCACGGTAAGATTTGCGCCAGGTTTCGAGCAAATGCACCGGGTCATTCTGCTCGGACCAATTGTCGCCGCACTCCATCCCGGCGATAAAGATCTCGAAACGCTCCACGAAGCGTGGATCATCCGCCGTTGGTTTGGCCAGTGGGGAGATCTCAATAGGATGTCCATAGACAAGCGTTGGCTGGATCAAATCATTCTCCACCGTGACCTCGAATGCTTTCGCCAGGGCTTCACCGATGCTGGGTTGGGAATCGTGAATGTTCAGGCCGGCAAGCTGCTGGTTGGCTTGCTCGACAGTTTGGCAGGTGCGGAAATCAACGCCTGTTTTCTCCTTCACCGCGTCGCCCATGCTCAGGCGCCGCCACGGTTTGGAGAAATCGATCTCGTGGCCCAGCACGGTGAAATGCGTTTTGCCGAACACGGTCGTTGCAACATGCCGGAACATGTCCTCGATCAGGCTCATGTTGTATTCGTAGTTCTCATAAGCGGTCATGGTTTCGACCATCGAGAACTCCGGGTGATGGCTGCGGTCGATGCCTTCGTTCCGGAAATAGCGGCCAATCGTATAGACCTTGTCGTAGCCCGCCACAATGAGGCGTTTCAGATAGAGTTCGTGCGAAATGGCGAGATACATGTCACAACCCAGCGCATTGACATGCGTCTTGAACGGCTTGGCTGTGCCGCCTCCGTATTGTGGCTGAATGATAGGCGTTGTGAATTCCAAGAAACCGCGCTCGTTAAGAAACGACCGGATGGCCGCCACGATTTTGCAGACGACGCCGAACCGTTCGAAGGAGGCGGGTTCGAGGATCGTGTCGAGATACCGCTTGCGCAGCACCTGCTCGCGGTCTTTCAAACCGGACCACTGATCGGGCAATGGACGGATCGCTTTTGTGAGCAATCGCAATTCTTCGACGAGGACGGAGATCTCGCCGCGTTGCGTCCTCACCACCTTGCCAGACGCTTCGACAATGTCGCCCATGTCCAGCAGGTTTGTATCGGCGTAACCGAGCCTTCCGGCGCTGTCGTCGGTTGGCTGCACAAGTTCTCTGCGCAGGAACAATTGCAATTTGCCCGTCTGATCTTGGATATGGGCGAAGGCCAGCGCGCCTTGCTTGCGCCAAGACATCAGCCTCCCGGCCACCGTGACGGTCTGGCCCTCGTGGCGCTCGAACTCATCGAGAATTGCTTTCGCGTAGTGCGTCCGTTTGCTGCGCGAGGGATAAGGATTGAGTCCCAAGGAGCGCAATGCCTCCGCTTTTGCGGCGCGGGCGCTCCGAATCGCGATCAATGGATTTGTAGCCACAGGTTTCTTTTCCAGACAAAAATGTTCAGTGTTTTGGCGCCGCGGCTTTCCCGCAGATGGAGCGGCGCGCTTACTTACGCCGTGGACGATTTGCAGTCAAAACCTGCGCTGACAGTTTCTTGCCCTGAACCCCGTCCGGTTTTCATATTCCATGTGAGAACGGCGGCGTTGTGGGGTATGAGAGGTCATGAGGCGGCGTGGATTCCTCGGGAAGGCGACAGGGGGCGCGGTGTTCGGCGGCGCGGCAGCGACCACGGGTCTGACCCAGGAGAGTCCGGTGAGAGCGCTGATGCGGACGCCGGCGGTGGTGATGAGCCCGCGGGCCCATGGTGTGGAGGTTGTTTGGGCCGTTTCGACTCTGTGCCGGGGCTGGGTCGAGTGGAAAGGCCGGGACGGCAGCAGCGGAAAGGCTGGGGCAGACCGGTTCGGCTTCGTGCCGCAGGGCGACGAGATCCTGCGGGTCCGCGTGGAGGGCTTGAGGCCAGGGACACAGTATGCCCTCCGCGCCATCACCGAAGCGGCTGGCGACGGGAAAGTACGTGAGGAAGGTCCTTGGAAGGAATTCCGGACGCTGGATCCGGCAGGGGATGCGACGCGGTTTGTGGTGTGGAACGACACTCACCAGAATGAGGAAACGATCCGGCGGCTCCATGCGTCCACTCCGGAGGCGGATTTTCTGATTTGGAATGGGGACACCTGCAACGATTGGCTGGAGCGGGACTGGCTTGTGCCCGTGCTGTTGCATCCGGCGGGACAGGACATCTCCAACGGACGCCCACTGCTGGTGGTTTGGGGCAATCACGATGTGCGAGGGAAGTGGGCATTCAAGATGCCGGAAATGATCGCTACGCCGGAGGGGCGGCCCTTTTATGCTTTTCGCAGTGGGCCGTTGGCGGTGATTTGTCTGAACACCGGTGAGGACAAGCCGGACAACCATCCGAGCTTCGGTGGCCGGGTGGCCTTCGAAGCGCTGCGGCGCGAACAGGTGAAGTGGTTGGCGGAAACGATTGTGCGCCCGGAGTTTCGCGAGGCGCCTTACCGGATCGTGTTTTGTCACATTCCACTGCGCTGGCTCGAAGAACCGGAGGATGCCGGTTATGAAAGCGGCGGATTCGACCGTTACGCACGTTCCAGCCGCGACCTCTGGCACGAGGCGCTGGTTGCGTGGAAGACACAGGCAGTGATTTCCGGGCATACCCATCGTGCGGCGTGGATTCCGCCGTCGGAGGGCTTTCCTTACGGGCAATTCACCGGCGGAGGGCCGCGACCGGAGGGGGCGACGTGGATTGAGGGCGAAGCCGGAGAAGACGGGTTGAAGCTGGTGATGAAGGACCTGAGCGGAAACGAGATCGAGCGGGCGGAATGGGGTAAGGTGGTTTGAGAAGGCGGCGGGACGATGGGGCACGAGCAAAGAGAGCCGCGAAGAAGGATCAGAACTCCTGATCTATCGAGGAAGATAATGGATACAGGGGAATAAGAGTGGGCTAAAGCGAGACTGCCACTCCGTGAATGACACTCTATTTGTTGGGCGATTTGTGGGGCGGACACTCTTGTCCGCCGAGTGA
>JBGTBW010000065.1:0-42798 GCA_041749135.1 Verrucomicrobiales bacterium | reverse complement strand
TCTCCGCCTGGTCCGGCGCCCAACGCAACGGCGCGTTTTTTGTCGCAGGTGCGACACGAAACGCGACAGGGACCCGCCAGAGCCCCGGGGGATCGGCTTCTCCGCCTGGCCCGGCGCCCAACGCAGCGGCGCGTTTTTTGTCGCAGGTGCGACACGAAACGCGACAGGGACCCGCCGGAGCCCGGGGGATCGGCTTCTCCGCCTGGCCCGGCGCCCAACGCAACGGCGCGTTTTTTGTCGCAGGTGCGACACGAAACGCGACAGGGACCCGCCAGAGCCCGGGGGATCGGCTTCTCCGCCTGGCCCGGCGCCCCACGCAACGGCGCGTTTTTTCTCGCAGGTGCGACACGAAACGCGACAGGGACCCGCCGGAGCCCGGGGATCGGCTTCTCCGCCTGGCCCGGCGCCCAACGCAACGGCGCGTTTTTTGTCGCAGGTGCGACACGAAACGCGACAGGAACCCGCCGGAGCCCGGGAGATCGGCTTCTCCGCCTGGCCCGGCGCCCAACGCAACGGCCCGCATGGTATTCAGGATGCCGTTCAGAGCCATGCTCCACAGGCTTGGATTGGGGCCGGCTCTTCAGTTCAACACAAAAGGAGGGCCGGGCCTCCATGGCGTTATGACCGGCCGCGCCCTGCACACCGGGCCGCCCCCGCGCGAGGAAGCGGCGCGGCAAGTTGGTGAGAGCGGTCTTGCCACGAACCCCTCTTACTTGTCGACTCTGCGGCCCCATCAAACCCGCTTGGCGGCTCATCCTTTTTCCCCTGCCCGCAATTCTTCCCTCGCCGGATCAGGAGTTCTGAATCTACGTAAGGCCGGTTGGGGCGGCCCCTTTCGCAAAAAAGGCGGCAAGGGCACGATGGGTCTCCATTCTGGGACCAGGCCGTCACGGAGGCCGGCCCTCCAGGTTCAGAACTCCTGATCTCGAGGAATTTGGATGAGCTGGAAGGGTATGTGGCGCTGGCACTCCTGCCCGCGAACTCATGAGGTTCCATCGGCGGACAGGAGTGTCCGCCCCACAAGCAGGGCGTCATCTGCCGAGTGGCGGTCTCGCTTCGGCTCAGCGATTTTCCTCCCTGTCCATCATCTCCCTCGATAGGTCAGGAGTTCTGAGGTTCTGTCTCACCATGGGTCTCCATCCCGGGACCAGGCCGTCACGGAGGCCGGCCCTCCAGGTTCTTCTCGCGATGGGTCTCCATCCCAGCGCCGGCTGTTGCCGCGTTCAGCGGGCCCAGGAGCTGATGTAGTTGCCCTGGCTGTCAAAGGGGTATTCGTGGGGCGGGAGCCGGTGCGGCGGCGGCGCCACAGAATCTTGAATGATTCGGGGTCCGTAAGGACCGTAGGTGCGTGGCGGCTGAGCCGGGGAAGAGGGGGATTCACAAGACGTAAGCAGAGCGGCAGCGGCGAGTCCCAGCAAGGGACAAAGCCACGCCCAGATTACAGGGGTTGTTCCCCTTGGCCTGCAATCCGCCCGCCGGAAAGAGACCTTCTCCAAGGGAGCAGGATCTTCCCGGCCGAAAAGTGGGGCCCTGGGGGAGATCCGCGATAGTGTGCCAGGAGTTTGAACGGGCTGCGGCTTCATTAGGTCCGCGCCGGAATGGCCGGCTGGAAATGCAGCCGGGCTTCAGGGGAAACTCCAGCAGGAGGCGGAGTTTCTGGAGTTTGGAGGTCCGCAGTGCGGTCTTGGATGGGCACGGAAAGCCGGTTGGACTCGACGGTCCCGCGAAGGATGCTGCCGGGGAAGCCTCCCATGTATTGGAGCTGAATTTGCTCGGTGAGAGCGGAAGCGGGAATGAAAGGGAATTCGTCGCCCATGGGCCTTTGGGAGACTGGGGTGACGCAGACCAGGCGGACGAAAGAGGTGCCCTCGGGCACGAGGAAAGCCATGGCGTCATCGCGGCGTTCTTGGGTGAAGACGTGACTGCTGACCGTGAGGGGATCACCGTTGCGATTGAAGATGCGCAGCCGGAAATCGTCGAAGGGACTATAAAAATAGCTCCACACTTCAAGGGATTCTGGAGCGAGATTCTCTAGGCGCAGCGAACAAACGGTGGTGAGGATGAAGACGTCTTCGGAAAATGGGTCTTGCCCCGGGTCGACGATGCGATCCAGCGTCGCGGAGGCGTCGAGCAGTTCGAGCCGGACGGTTGAGGCGGCCGTGGTCAGGTCTGGGACGGTTCCGGGCCGGTCGATGGAGGCACAGCAGGCCAGGAGGCTGACCGCCACGGAGGCGAGCAGAGGTTTGGCGAAAGACGGTCCGGGCACGAGAAAGACGAAAGGAGAAAGATTGGCAAGCCTTGAGGAAGCGCGGCATTCTGACCGAGGAATCCTTTTCTCTCAAGTGGTGGCTTCGGGAAGCCGGAGGATGTCACGGACGAGAGCGGGTCCCCGATAGACGAGGCCAGTGTAGACTTGGACGAGAGCGGCTCCAGCCTGGAATTTCTCGAGGGCATCGGCTGCCGAGAGGATGCCGCCGGAGCCGATGACCGGGATGTGGCCTTGAAGGCGATGGTGTAAACGGGCCACGACTTCCGTGGCTCGCTGACGCAGTGGAGCGCCGCTGAGGCCGCCGGTTTCGCTTGCGTGCGGCATTCCTTGGAGGCCCGGCCGGCCGACGGTGGTGTTGGTGGCGATGACTCCGTCGAGACCCAGGTCGACAAACAAATCGGCGAGTTCGTCGATGTGTCCGTTTTCGAGATCGGGGGCAATCTTGACTGCGATAGGGACCCGGCGGCCGGTTTCGGCGGTCAAGCGTTGCCGTTCCGCCAAGAGCGTCTGAAGGAGAGGACGGCTGTGTTCGACGGCTTGGAGTTGGCGCAGCCCCTCCGTATTGGGCGACGAAAGATTCACGGCGATGTAACCGGCGTGTGGGTAGGAGGCGCGGAGGCAGGTGAGGTAGTCGTCCGCAGCGTGTTCAAGGGGTGTATCGAAGTTTTTGCCGATGTTGACTCCGAGGATGACGGTGGAGCGGCGGCGTTGGATCCGGGCGATGGCTGCGTCGATCCCGGGATTGTTGAAGCCCATCCGGTTGATGAGAGCTTGCCTGGAGGGCAGTCGAAAGAGGCGGGGCCGTGGATTCCCGGCTTGAGGCCGTGGGGTGAGGGTGCCGGCCTCGACGCAGCCGAAACCTAAAGCGGCGATGGCATCGATGCATTCCGCGCCCTTATCCAAGCCCGCAGCGAGGCCGAGCCGGTTGGGAAAATCCAAGCCCATGATCCGGATGGAGGGGGCGGATGGGCCGCTGTGAGAAGCAGGACCGGTGAACCCGCAGGACTGGAACCAGGCCAGGGTGCGGATGGTCAGATGATGGGCCTTCTCCGGGTCGAGAGCGAAGAGGAACGGGCGAAACACCGGATAGGCGCAGGCGGCAAGGCGGAGGAAAATCGGGGATCCGGGCATGCGTGGAAATGCGGCTTGACGGCTCCTGGGGCCAGGATTAACAACGGGGCTTTCCCGCTGCCAGGATGGAGCGGCGGAGAGCGTCCGCGATCATGAAGCAACTCTACGAAGGCAAAGCCAAGAAACTGTTCGAAACGGAGAGTCCGGATGTGCTTTTGATGGAGTTCAAAGACGACGCGACGGCGTTCGACGGCAAGAAGAAAGCGCAGTTTGCGGACAAGGGGCGGTTGAACAAGGCCTTGAGTCTGTTGTTGCTGCGGCTTTTGGAAAGGGAGGGGATCCGGACGCATTTGGTCGAGGACCGGGACGAGACCCGGATGCTGGTGCGCCATGTGGAGATCATCCCCATTGAAGTCGTGGTGCGAAATATCGCCGCGGGAAGTCTTTGCCGCCGGACGCCCTTGGAGGAAGGAACGGTACTCCGGCAGCCGATGGTCGAGTTTTTCTACAAGGACGACGCTTTGGGCGATCCCATGATCACCGAGGAACACATCCGCGAGCTGGATTTGGCCAGGCCGGAAGAGGTGATGCTGTTGAGGTCGGAGGCGCTTCGCATCAACACGGTGTTGCGAGGTTTTTTTGACAAGGCCGGAATGCGGCTGGTGGATTTCAAGCTCGAGTTCGGTCGATTGCCGGACGGGTCCGTGGTGTTGGCGGACGAGATCACGCCGGACACTTGCCGTTTGTGGGATGCTGAAACGGGGCGGAAGTTGGATAAGGACCGGTTCCGGCGGGATTTGGGAGACGTAATGGAGGCCTACGCGGAGGTTTTGCGCCGTGCCGAAGGAGCGGTTGGCCATTGAAGTGTCGCAGAAGCTGCAGCGGCGCCGAAGCTGCAATGCGTTGCTTTATGTGCCGCAGGGCGGGGCTCCAAATTTTCAGAGCACCCGGCGTTACGAATTCGGGTTCACCGGGTCTCGCGAAGCGGTGGAAGATTTTGCCCGCCGGGTTTTGCTCGATCCGGTGAGTCAGGAATTGCACTGTGGGGGGGCGCCAGTCTATCCGGGATACGCGTTCCTCCTCGACTACGGCATGAAGCCAGGGGCGCTCGACTTGGAGAAAGAAGCGGTCCTGCAGTTTCACCGGGAGAGCCAGGACGGGTCTTGCGTCATCGAGACGCTGCACATCACGAAACGCCTTTACATTTTCCGGGATAACGGCGATGAACCGTCAGCGGCCTCGCTGGTCCGCGACATCGTGAATCCCGCGATTCACTCCTGGAACGTCACGCATGCCGATCGCGACGCCTGAGCGCACTCACCGCAGCATTCCAGTCCTTGATCTCGACGGGGCTGAATTGGAGAGGTTGAGCGCGCGCATGAAACTCTCGCTTTCCCGCGCGGACATGGAGGCGGTGCAGGCGTATTTTGCGGCCGAGGGGCGTGAACCCACGGACGTGGAACTGGAAGTCATTGCTCAGACTTGGAGTGAGCACTGCAAACACCGCATCTTTGGGGCGCGCATCCGGCACGAGCATCCCGGCGGGGTGATCGATATCGACGGGCTGTTCCGGAGTTGCATCCGTGCGGTGACCGACCGGGTGCGGGCGCGCAAGCCCGGCTTTGTGGCGGCTGCTTTTGATGACAACGCGGGGTTCATTCGGTTGGATGAGCGATTGGCGGCCTGCCTGAAGGTGGAGACGCACAATCATCCCTCGGCGATCGAACCTTATGCGGGCGCCAACACGGGGCTGGGAGGGGTGATCCGGGACATTCTCGGGGCCGGGAAAGGGGCCAAACCGGTCGCATCGCTCGACGTGTTCTGTTTTGGCAGTCCCGACACGCCTTCGGACTCCATCCGGGCCGCCGATGTGATCCATCCCGTCGGCATCCTGCGCGGCGTCGTCCGCGGAGTGCGCGACTACGGAAACCGGATGGGGATTCCCACTGTGACCGGAGCGGTGCAGTTTGATCCGGCTTACATTTACAATCCCCTCGTTTTCTGCGGCACGGCCGGGGTGTTGCCGCTCGCCGATATTCCCAAGCAGGTCAGAGCGGGGCAGATCTTGCTGGCGATCGGCGGACGAACGGGGCGCGATGGCCTGCACGGCGCCACGTTTTCTTCAGCGTCGCTCACCACGGACAGTCATGAGGCGGATCAGCAGGCCGTGCAAATCGGCAACCCCATCGAGGAGAAAAAGGTGCTCGATTTGGTGTTGGAGGCGCGGGAACGGGGATGGATTGCTTCCATCACCGACTGTGGAGCGGGCGGCTTTTCGAGCGCAGCGGGAGAGATGCTCAGCGAGACCGGCGGCGAGATCCATCTCGAGCGGGCTCCCTTGAAGGAGGAAGGGTTGGTGAGTTGGGAGATTTTCTTGTCGGAAAGTCAGGAGCGGATGGTGATTGCGGTCGAGCCTGGGCGCGTGGAAGCGATGCAGGAGTTGGCGGAGGTCTTCGAAACGGAGTGCACGGTGTTGGGCGAGGCGGACGGCTCGGGGCGGCTCAAAGTGCGGCATCACGGAGAGATGGTCTGCGAATTGGATTGTCGCCGGCTGCATGAGGCTCCGCAGCGGAATTTGGTTAGTCGCTGGGTTCCGCCGGACTGGTCCGAGCGGAGCGCCGGGGGAGAGGCGGAGGATTGGGGCAGCGTGTTGCGGGAGCTGATGGCCGACTTCGCGGTGGTGTCCCGCGAACCGATCATCCGGGAATACGATCACGAGGTGCAGGGCAACACCGTGCTCAAGCCCCTGGCCGGAGCGACCGGAGATGCGCCGCAGGACGGAGCAGTGCTGGAGATCGACGGCTGCCGCCGGCTGATCGGGTTGGCCCTTTCGCTCTTGCCGGAGTGGGGAAAGACCGATCCCCGGGCTATGGGACGGGCCTGTGTGGACGAGTGTTTTCGCCAGCTCGTTTGTCTGGGCGCCGACCCGGAACGGATCGCGTTGCTGGACAACTTCTGCATGGGGAACCCGGACGACCCCGATCAGTTAGGAAGTCTAGTGGAAGCCGTGCTGGGGATCTGCGAAACGGCGGAGGCCTACGGGGCCCCGTTCATCTCCGGGAAAGATTCTTTTTACAACTATTTCGAAACCGAAGACGGGCCGGTGGCCATTCCGGCGACGGTGTTGATCAGCGGGTTGGGGGTGGTGGAAGACGCCGCGCACGTGACCGGGGCGTCCCTTCGGCCGGCGGACGGCAGCTTGCTCTATCTCTTGGGGCGTGGTCAGGACCGGCTCGGCGGGAGCGTCTACGCCAGGCGGCGCGGACAGGCGGCGCGGTGGCGCATCCCGGAAACTCATCCGGAGGAACATCTCGAAATCTACCGGCGCTATCACGGCGCTTTGCAGAAAGGGTGGATCTTGGCGGCCCACGATGTTTCGGAAGGCGGTCTGGCGACAACCTTGGCTGAAATGGCGTTTTCCTTGGTGGGGGGCTTGGACCTGGAAGATTCGCTGGGCAGGAAAGACCCGGCGGCGGAACTCTTTGGAGAGGGTCCGGGACGGATCGTGGTGCAGGTGCGGGAAGAACATGCCGGGGCCTTGGAGAAGCGCTTTGCAGACCTGGCCTGCCTTCGGATCGGCCGTTTCACGGCGGCGCATCGCTTGCTGCGCGCTCCGGGCGCGGGCATTGAAGAATCACTGGAAACCTTGAAGGAGATATGGCGGAACGGGCTGAAGCCTTACTATTGAAGTTTCCCGGCACGAACTGCGATGAGGAGACGGCGCGGGGGCTGCGGTTGGCCGGCTTTCGGGCGCGGACGGCTCCGGTGTCGCTGGCGGCGCGGGAATCCTTTGACGACGTCGATTTAGTTGTTTTGCCAGGGGGATTCAGTTATGGTGACTACGTCATGGCCGGCCGGCTGGCCTCTCTCGAGATATCGCTGAGGCTGGGCGATGCGCTCCACCGCTTTCACGAAGGCGGGGGTCATGTGTTGGGGATCTGCAACGGCTTTCAGATTCTCATGCAATTGGGCTTGTTGCCGGCGGGAAGTCTGGTGGAGAACGCCAGTGAACGCTTTATCTGCCAGTGGGTCGAGCTGGAACGGGCCGCGGCGGACAGCCCGTTTTTGGATGGCCTGCCCGATCGCTTCGAATTGCCTATAGCGCACGGGGAAGGGCGCTTTATCACGGCGCACCCGGAGGAGGCGGAGGACTACGTGAAACAGGGCTTGGCCGCGATCCGCTATGCCGCCGACGTCAACGGGTCTTATGCCCGCATCGCCGGGCTGCAAAGCGTCTCTCGCCGGGTGCTCGGGCTCATGCCGCATCCGGAGCGCTTTGTGTTTGCCCGGCAACACTACGACCGCGATTGGAAAGGGTGCGAAGATCGCGGATGGGGGTACTTTCTCTTTCGTTCGATCCGGGAACGCGTGACTGGCGCTGCGGCCGTTTGACCGGGGAGACGTTGCTGTTGCGGAACACCATGGCCGAGTCGTTCACATACAAGGAAGCTGGAGTCGATATCGAAGAGGCGGCGGCCTTGGTCCGGGACATCGGCGAATTGCGGCGGCGGACGGAGAAGCGGCGGCAATTATGCCAGGCGTTTGGGTTGTTCGCCGCGGCCTACGACCTGAGCGGCTACCGGAATCCAGTGATCGTGACCGGCTGCGACGGTGTGGGAACCAAGTTGGAACTGCTTTTCCGGCATGATCTTCTGGAAACCGCGGGCAAAGATCTTGTGGCGATGAACGTCAACGACGTTCTCACGACCGGCGCCAGCCCGGTGATGTTTTTAGATTATCTGGGCCTGGGCAGGCTCGACCGGGTGCGGATCCGGCGCCTGATCGCGGGCATGGCCGAGTATTTGGAGGACTGCGGCTGCATTCTGGCGGGAGGCGAGACGGCGGAGATGCCTGGACTGGTGGCCGAAGACGTCATCGAATTGTCGGGTTTCTGCGTCGGGGCCGCGGAACGCGAGGACCTGGTGGATCCTGGGCGGATCGCCGATGGGGATGTGGTGATCGGTTGGCCATCTTCGGGATTTCACGCCAACGGCTGGAGCCTGGTGCGGCGGGTGTTGGCGCATGCGCCCGGCCGGTTCTCCGAGGAAGAGGTGCGGGCCCTGCTGGCTCCGACGCGATTGTATCACCGGGAAGTCGAAGGTCTGAAGGAGGCGGGAGTGCGGGCGCATGGATTTGCTCACATCACCGGCGGGGGCATTCCGGAGAACCTCGGGCGCTTGTTAGGAGCGCGGGGCGCCCGGTTGCAGGTTCCGCGTCCGGGGGATCCGGTGGTCGCGCGCGTGCTGGAGTATGTTGAGGATGCCGAAGCGATCAGGACCTTCAATCTCGGCTTCGGCTGGATGGGGGTGGTCCGGCCGGAAGATGTAGAGGCGGCTTTGGCGGTGGGCGAAGGGGGCCAAGTGTTGGGAGAAATCGGCGGCCAGGCGCTGGAGGTGGTCCTGGAGAAAGGATAAACGCATATGGGCGATTCTCTCCGGCACGAATGCGGCATAGCCATGATTCGGCTCCGGAAGCCGCTTGCCTATTATCGGGACCGCTACGGTTCCTGGCTCTACGGTTTTCAGAAGCTGTTCGTCCTGATGGAGAAGCAGTATCACCGTGGACACGACGGGATGGGAATCGGGGCGGTGAAGCTCAATGTGCCGTTGGGGCAGCCTTACATCTATCGCAGCCGCTCGGCCCGGCGCGACTCCTTGCCCCAGACCTTTCAGAAGTATTTTCAGAACTTCGAAGAGCTCTGCCGTCGCAAGGTCATCAATCCGGCGGATCCGGCGAGCGTAAAGTGCGGCTTCGCCTATGCTGCGGAGATTCTGGTCGGGCATCTGCGCTATGGGACCTCGGGTTTGTTCAATGAAGGATCGTGCCATCCCTACCTTCGGCGCAGCAACTGGCCGACGAAGAGCCTGATGATTTTGGGCAACTTCAACATGACCAACATTGCCGAGCTGAACCAGATCATGATTGAGCGGGGGCAGCATCCGGTCTTCGGTACGGACACGCAGACGGTGTTGGAGGAGATCGGTTTTCATCTCGACGAGGTTCACACCGAACTTTACCGCGAGTTGCGGGACGAAGGGGTGCCCGGTTCGGAGATCCCCGAGCGGATCAGTCCGGTGCTCGATATTGTGCGCGTCGTACGCGATTCGGCGGCGCATTGGGATGGGGGCTACGTCATCGCAGGAGTGGTTGGCAATGGAGACGCTTTTGCGATGCGTGATCCGCGGGGGATTCGTCCTTGCCACTATTTTGAGAGCGATGAATTGGTCGCGTTCGCCTCCGAGCGGGTGCCGCTGATGACGGTGTTCGATGTGTCGAAGGAAGAGGTTCACGAACTGGAGCCGGGATGCGTGGCGGTGGTGAAGCGGGACGGGGGCATGCGGATCACTCCATTCACCAAGAAATCGGCGCACCAGCACTGTTCTTTTGAGAGGATCTACTTTTCGCGCGGCAACGATCCGGACATCTATCAAGAGCGCAAGGCGCTCGGCGACGCGCTGGTCGAGCAGATTCTGAGCGTGATCGGCAATGATTTGGAGCATACGGTGCTCAGTTTCGTGCCGAACACGGCGGAGACGGCCTATTATGGGCTGATGGACGGCTTGCGCCGCCACCGGCGCAACGAGGTGAAGCAGGAGTTGCTTGCCGCCATGCGGGCGGAACGTCTGACCGAAGCGATGCTCGACGATCTCATTTTGCGCAACTGGCCGCGGGGCGAGAAGGTCGCGCACAAGGACATCAAGATGCGGACCTTCATCAGCCAGGAGAAGGGCCGCGACCAGATGGTGTCGCATGTTTACGACATCACCTACGGCTTGGTCACTCCGGAGGACAATTTGGTGGTCTTGGACGACTCCATTGTGCGAGGCACGACCCTGCGAAGATCCATCCTCCAGATTCTGGCGCGCACGCGCCCCAAGAAGATCATCATCGTTTCGACCGCGCCCCAGATCCGGTATCCGGATTGTTATGGAATTGACATGTCGGAACTGGGCAAGTTCATCGCCTTTCAAGCGGCGGTGGAAATGTTGATGAAGCGGAGCCAGCGCGTTTTGATTGAATCGGTCTACGCGGAATGCGTGGAAGAGCTGAAGAAGCCGATTACGGAGATGCGCAATTGCGTGAAGCGGATCTACGAGCCGTTCACGGCGGAGGAGATCTCGGCGGAGATCGGGTCGATGGTCTATCCGCAAGGCACTTCTTGGCACGGGGAAGTGGCGGTGGTTTTTCAAACGGTGGAGAACCTGGCGCGGGCATTGCCGGAGGATTCGGGAATGTGGTATTTCACGGGGGACTATCCCACCCCGGGCGGCTATGCCGTGGTGAACAGGGCTTTCGTCCATTACCATGAGCAGAGGACCGGGAGAGTCTACGATCTGCTGTTTGCGCCGAACGAATAGAGATGGGTATGGGACCGAGACGGGTTTTGGTTGTGGGCAAGGGCGGGCGGGAGCACGCCCTGGTGCGGGCCTTGCGAGGCGCGCCTTCGCACCCTGTGGTCTATGCTTGGCCGGGCAGCGACGCCATTGGAGAGGATGCCAAGGTGCTCGAGTCCGGGCAAGGAGTTGAGGCGCTCGTGGAGGCCATGAAGCGAAGCCGGATCGACCTTTGCGTGGCTGGTGAGGAAAGCTATCTCATCGAGGGTCTGGCGGATCGCTGCGCGGAAGCGGGCTTGCCCTGCTGGGGACCGGTTCGTGATTCCGCGCGGCTGGAGGGCAGCAAGCGCTTTGCCAAAGAGTTCATGGAACGGCACGGGGTGCCCACAGCCGGTTACCGGTTGGCGACTGATCAGCCCGGGGCGCTGGCCGCCCTGTCGTCTTATCCCGTGGTCCTGAAGTTTGACGGATTGGCCGCGGGAAAAGGGGTCGCGGTGTGTGGGAACCGCGAAGAAGCGGAGGCCTTTTTGGAGGAGGTCTTTGTGGCGCGGCGTTTTGGCGAAGGCGCGATCTTGGTGGAAGAGTGTTTGCGAGGACCAGAGGTGTCCGTGATTTGCGCCGTTAGCGACGGCGAATACCAGATGTTTACCCCGGCGCGGGATTACAAGCGCTTGAGGAACGGCGACGGGGGTCCGAACACGGGGGGCATGGGGGCAGTGGCTTCCCGTTCGCTTCTTGCGAGCGATTGTCTTGCGGACATCGAGGAGCGAGTAATTCGACGGGCGGTGGAAGGGTTGCGGCGTGAGGGCATGTCCTACCGAGGGTTTCTCTATTTCGGACTGATGCTGACGGAGAGTGGACCGCAGGTGTTGGAGTTCAATTGCCGCTTTGGAGATCCCGAATGCCAAGCCGTTTTGCCGCTGGTTCAGGGAGATTTGGCTGTCTACCTGGACAGAGCGGCCCGGGGTCAGTTGGAGCGGGAATTGCTCGTGTTCGACAACCGTTGGAGCGTTTGCGTGGTGTTGGCTTCCGCCGGCTATCCCCAATCGGCGCGCAACGGGGACCGCATGGAGGGTCTGGACCGGGTGAGTGGGGCGGAATTGTATCACGCGGGAACGCGGCGCAACGCCGGGGGCGATTACGAAACCGCGGGCGGCCGGGTCCTGGCCGTGTCGGCTCTGGGCGGGACGAGAGAGGAGGCCGTGGAGCGGGTTTACCGCTGCACGGAGGAGATCCGGTTTGACGGAATGCAGTTCCGAACCGACATCGGACGACTCCATTTCGAAACAGAGACCTCTGCCGGACTAAGACGATGAAAGTGGTGATCCTTTATGGAAGCGCGAACGACCAGGCCTTCATGCAGGTAGGCCGGGACTATTTGGAGCGGGAGGGAGTGGCCTTTGAGGAGCGCGTGTTGTCCGCGCATCGGGATCTTCCAGAGCTGCTGGAGTTTCTTGATTCCCTGGAAGCGGGAGGCCAACGGGCCGTGATCCTGGCGGTGGCGGGCTTGTCGGCGGCCCTGCCGGGCGTGGTCGCGGTGAAGACCAGTCTCCCGGTGATCGGGGTGCCGGTTCCCAGCGGGCCGTTGAACGGCATCGACGCGCTTCTGGCCATTTGTCAGGTGCCTGGCCAAGTGCCGTTGGGCACGGTGGGATTGCATAGCAAGGCCCCGTTGAATGCTTGCATGTTCGCGCACCGGATTCTTCAGCTTGCGGATCGCGAATGAGTTCGCCTGACTCTGATCTCCGCTGCCGGCTGGTTCTCGACGAGAACGATATCGCCCACCGGGTGCAGGGTCTGGCTGAACAGATCCGCGAGCGCTATTCGGAGCGCATGCCCTGTTTTGTAGGGATTGAGACGCGGGGAGTGACCTTGGCCAGACGGGTCCGGAACCTGTTGGAGAATGGAGGGGAGATTCCGTTGGGAACGCTGGACATCTCGCTTTATCGCGATGATTTGGACAATCTCGGGACCATGCCCCGGCTCAAGGAAAGCGATCTGCCTTTCAGCGTGGACGGCGTGTCGATCCTCCTTTTTGACGATGTTCTCTTCACCGGCAGGACGGTGAAGGCGGCGATCGACGCGATCACTGACTTTGGGCGGCCAAAACGGATTGAACTCGCGGTTTTGATAGACCGCGGCAACCGCGAACTGCCGATCCAGGCGGATTATGTGGGCAAAGAGCTGGAGACCACTCGGGAACACTATGTCCGGGTGCGTCTGCGGGAAGTGGACGGCTCCGAGGGAGTGGAGGTGCTCAGCCGGGCGGAAACATGACTTCGCGCAAAGACCTGCTGGACATTGATTCTCTCTCGACGGAAGAGATCGGCCACCTGCTGGAGAGCGCTGCCCCGTTCAAGCAGTTGCTCCGAAAATCTGTGAAGAAGGTGCCCACACTCCGGGGCAAGAGCGTCCTTACGCTCTTCTACGAGCCTTCCACGCGGACGCGCTCGTCTTTCGAGGTGGCGGCCAAGCGACTTTCGGCGGATGTGATTAACTTTGCCGTGAGTCAGTCGTCGGTGATGAAAGGCGAATCGGTCCTGGACACAGTCGATACGCTGCAGGCCATGCGGGCCGATTACATCGTAGTCCGGCATCCCGCAGCCGGGGTCCCCAATCTGATCGCCCGCCACACGCGCGCCTCGGTGATCAACGCGGGAGACGGGTCGCACGCTCATCCTACCCAGGCCCTGCTGGATGCCTTTACGTTGCGGGAAGTCTTCGACAACTTGGCGGGGCTGAAAGTGTTGATCGTCGGCGATATTTTGCATTCCCGGGTGGCGCGCTCCACCGGCCGGATTCTTTGGAAGCTCGGCGCGGAGGTTGGAGTGCTCGGTCCTGGATCGCTGATTCCGGCGGGCCGTCCGGATTTCATGACGGCCTTCCGCAATTACAACGAGGTGTTCGATTGGTCGCCGGATGTGGTTTACCTGCTGCGAGTTCAGGTGGAGCGGCAGCGAGAACCTTTCTTCCCTGGCGGCAGCGAGTATCACCGGCTCTACGGTTTGACCGATGAGCGATTGTCGAAAGTGCGGGCGAAAGGAATCTGGGTAATGCATCCCGGCCCGGTGAACCGGGGCGTCGAGTTGGGGGACTCAGTGATGAGTTACGAGCGCAGTCTCATCGATCAGCAGGTGGAGAACGGCATCGCGATGCGCATGGCGGTCCTTTATTGGCTGCTGCCGGAAACGGTGGTGAATCCGCGAGAGGAGGAGGACACGTGAAGAGGGTTCTCATGCGCGGGGGACGCGTGGCGAGCGAAGACGACAACGTTTTGCGCGAAGCCGATGTCTTGGTTGAAGGCGGCGTGATCCGCCGGATGGGACCACGGATTGCCTTGGATGAGGGCGTCGAAGAGGTCGATTGCTCCGGGAAGATCCTGTTGCCGGGTCTCTTTGATTTGCATGTGCACTTGCGAGAGCCGGGCCGGGAAGACAAGGAAACCATTCGGACGGGCTCGGAGGCGGCCATCAATGGAGGGATCACCGGCATTGTGGCCATGCCCAACACCAGTCCGGCCATCGACAGCGCCGGAATGGTGCAGGCGGTATTGGACATCGCTTCGCGGGAGGCGCGGATCGCGGTGCTGACCTCGGGTTGCATCACGCGGGGCCGGGCCGGGCAAGAACTGGCCGGGATCGGCGGGATGGTGGAAAAAGGAGCCATCATGATCACCGACGATGGGGATCCCGTGGAGAATCCCCAGACTCTGCGCCGGGCCATGGAGTATGCCCGAGGTTTTGGGATTCCGGTGGCCTGTCATTGCGAAACGAAGGCGCTTTCCGGCGACGGCGCGATGAATGAAGGACGGGTATCCTATGGCTTGGGAGTGCCGGGGATCCCGGCTTGCAGCGAGGAGATCTGTATCGAACGGGACATCCGCATCGCCCAATTGACCGGAGCCCACGTGCATATTCAGCATGTCTCCAGCGCGGCGGGTATGGAGATCGTCCGGCGCTTCAAAGAAGAGGGCGTCCGGGTTACCTGTGAGGCGACGCCTCATCATCTCTTGTTCTGCGATGAGGATCTGGGGGATTACGACACGCATTACAAAATGAACCCGCCTCTGCGGTCGCGGGAAGACTGCGACCGGCTCTTGGAGGGGCTTCTGGAGGGCTGCTTCGACGTCATCGCCACGGATCATGCTCCGCACACGGATTTCGAGAAACGCCTGGATCTAGCGAGCGCTCCCTTTGGAATAACGGGATTGGAGACGGCGCTCGTTTCTCTCTATCACTATTTTATTCGAACGAACCGCTTTGGATGGGGGCTCCTGGTCAAGCGCTACAGCGCCGAACCGCGACGTCTGGTGGGACTGCCCACTGCGGAGATCGCCGAGGGCCGGCCTTGCGAGCTGGTTGTGTTTGATCCAGAGGCGGAAACGACTTTCACGCGCGAGTTTATGCGTTCGAAGAGCAGCAACACCCCGTTTTTGGATCGGACCCTTTCGGGACGGGTGGAAATGGTCGTGGTGGGTGAGGCGGTGCTTCTCGACCGAAGGGAGGAACGTCTGTGACCTTCCAGGAGCGGTTGGAGCAGAGGATGCGCTCGTGCGGAACGGCGCTGTGCGTGGGTCTCGATCCGCGCCCGGAGGCGACGGAAGGAGACATGGAAGAGTTTCTCCTGCGGGTCGTCAAAGAGACGTCTAGCGTCGCAGCGGCCTACAAGCCGAATGTGGCCTATTACGAGGCCATGGGGCGGGAGGGTTGGCGCATTTTGGAACGGGTGCGCGAGGCCATTCCCGAGGAGATTCCAGTGGTGCTGGACGCCAAGCGCGGCGACATCGGGGAGACCCAACGCTACTACGCGAGGGCCTGTTTCGAGGTGTGGCGCGCGGACGCGGTCACGGTCAATCCCTTCCTGGGATTTGACTCCGTGGAACCGTTTCTGGCTTACGAAGGCAAGGGCGTCTACCTTCTCGCGGTCACTTCCAACCCGGGATCGGCGGACTTGCAGATGCGGCGGGTCGAAGGCCGCTACGTTTTCGAGCTGGTCCAAGACATGGCCCTGCGGGCGCCTCCGGGGAGCGCGGGATTGGTCGTGGGACTAACCAACGCGGGACCGGAAGTGCTGGCGCGCTTGGCGGATCTTCCGCTGCTCGTTCCGGGACTGGGAGCCCAGGGCGGCGATCTGCGGCGTCTGGCGGCGTTGGACCGGAAGGCTCCGGTGCTGGTCAACGTGTCCCGCGGCATCCTCTATGACGAACCCGAACTCTCTTTTGCCGAGAAAGCCAGATCGTATGCAGACAGAATTGCCGGAATCCTTTGAGGAAACCGTGGCCTTCTTGAAGTCCTACGGGGCGCTGGAGGAAGGGCACTTCATCCTGGCCAGCGGCCGGCATAGCGGGCATTACGTGAAGAAGGGCCTGTTGGTGCAGCATCCCTGGGAAGTGGCGCGCATGCTGGAGCAACGGCGGGATACATTGGAGGCGTTGGGCGGGATCGACGTGGTGCTTTCTCCGGCGGTCGGCGGGATTGCTGTGGGACAACAGGTCGGGCTGCTCTTGCACTGCCGCGCCGTCTATGCGGAACGGGGAGTGGACAACGCCATGCACCTGAAGCGCGGTTTCGAGGTGCGGCCGGGAGAGCGGGTTCTGTTGGTGGAGGATGTGGTGACCACCGGGGGAACGCTCGGAGAACTGCGGCGGTTCGTCGAGCGACAGGGCGCGGTGCTCGCGGCGGTGTTCGCTCTGGTCAACCGCAGTGGGAGCGATTCCTGGGACGGTGTGCCTCTGATTTCCTGTCTTCAAGCGGTCTTTCCCACCTTCGACCCCTCGGATCTGCCATTGGAGTTGGCCGCTCTGCCGGCAGTGCGTCCGGGAACAAAAAAAGTTTCCGGATGACCGAATCGAAGCGACAACTGTCCATGACGCCCCCCGAGATTCCCCTTGGACTCAGTTTCGACGATGTCCTGCTGGTGCCGCGAAAGAGCGGTCTTCTCCCTTCCGAAGTGGATTTGCATACGGGGCTGGCGGAAGGCCTGGAGTTGAACATCCCGATCCTGTCCTCGGCTATGGACACGGTCACGGAGGCAGAACTGGCCATCGCCCTGGCCCGGGAAGGCGGCCTGGGGGTGATTCATCGCAACTGCACCATCGAGGAACAGGCCGAGTTCGTGATCCGGGTGAAACGATCGGAGAACGCCGTCATCCAGGATCCCATCACGGTTACAGCGGAGTTGAGCATGCGGGGCCTGCAAGAGGTCATGGAACGGAACGGGGTTTCGGGATTTCCCGTGATCGACGCCCACGGGATTTTGCACGGCATGGTGACCACCCGGGACATGTGGAACATCGAAGGAGGGCGCCGCGTGGCCGACATCATGACGACCCGGGACCGGCTGGTGACCGGCCCTGCGAACATGAGCCAGGATGAAGCCCGCAAAATTCTCTATCATCACCGCATCGAGAAGCTTCCGCTGGTGGATGAAGAAGGGCGGCTGGTGGGATTGATCACGCGTCAGGACATCGAGAAGCGGGAGATGTTCGGCAATGCTTGCAAAGATCTAAACGGTCAGCTTCGGGTCGGGGCGGCGGTTGGGGTGGGAGGCGACTCCGTCGAGCGCGGTCGAGCCCTCGCCGACGCCGGAGCCGACGCCTTGTTCATCGACGCCGCCACCGGGCACACCACGCGTGTACTGGAGCTGGTCGAGCGCTTGCGCGAAGAGATCGGCGATGGAATCCCGGTCGTGGCGGGCAATGTGGTGACGCGGGAGGGCGCGCGCGACTTGATTTCGGCGGGGGCGGGGGCTGTGAAAGTGGGAGTGGGACCGGGATCGATCTGCACAACGCGCGTGATTTCCGGTGTGGGGGCGCCGCAGTTTTCCGCGGTGTTGGAAGTCGCTTCCTATTGTCGTGAGGTTGGCGTGGCGGCGATTGCGGACGGCGGGATTCGTTATTCGGGAGACATGGTCAAGGCCCTGGCGGCAGGAGCCAGTTGCGTGATGTTGGGATCGCTCTTGGCGGGCACCAAGGAAGCCCCCGGAAGCACCGTGAACTGGCAGGGACGCCGCTTTAAGGAATACCGGGGCATGGGTTCTCTCAAGGCCATGCGCCGTGGTTCGGGCGACCGTTATGGGCAGAACACCAGCGGCAAGCTCGTCGCCGAGGGCGTGGAAGGGCGGGTGCCCTACAAGGGGGAGCTGGCCGACATGGTCTTCCAGCTTCTGGGAGGGCTGCGTTCGGGGATGGGCTACGTTGGCGCTGCGAACATCGAGGATTTGTGGGACCGGGCGCAGTTCATGCGCATCACTGCGGGGGGACTGCGGGAAAGCCACGCCCATGACGTGGTGATCACCGAAGAGCCGGTGAACTACCAGATCATGGAAACCTGAAAAGGCGATGAAGGCTGCCGTTGCAGTTATCGATTTCGGCTCCCAATACACGCAGCTCATCGTGCGGCGGGTGCGGGAGCTGGGCTTTTTTGCCAAGCTGTTCCAGCCCGGAGAGTTGGAAGCGGCGCGGGAAAGCCACGCCGTCATTCTCTCCGGGGGGCCGCGCAGCGTGTCGGAGACGGATGCGCCGGACATCGATTTCGCGCGATTGCAGGCCATGAACGCGCCCGTGTTAGGCATTTGTTATGGAATGCAATTGCTCAATACGAAGTGGGGCGGCACAGTGGCTCCCGGCACGACCCGCGAATACGGCCCGGCCCGGCTGTTTCCCGAGGGCGGCGACGTCCTGCTGGAGGGAGTGGGCCGCGGATCCCAGATTTGGATGAGCCATTCAGATACGGTCAGCACACTGCCGCCCGGCACGGAAGTCCTGGCCCGCAATCAGGATGGCGTTCCCGTGGCTCTGCGCTGGGCCGATCGCTGCTACGGCATACAGTTTCATCCCGAGGTCAGCCATTCCCAGGACGGAATGCGCATCCTTCGAAATTTCCTCACGCACGCGCCGGGTCTGCGACGCTTCGAGATCGGATCGTTTCGGGACGAAATGTTGGAATCCCTGCGCAGTGAGGTGGACGGACGGGAAGTCGTTTGCGCGGTGTCGGGCGGAGTGGACTCGACGGTGATGGCCGTTTTGCTGCACCGCGCCGGCGTGCGGATCCATCCGCTCTTTGTCGATAATGGTCTGCTGCGGAAAGGGGAAAGCGAGGAGGTGGTGAAGCAGTTCGAGGGGCTCGGGATCGGCCTTACCCGGGTGGACGCGGCGGATCGCTTTTTGGATGTTTTGAAAGGGGTGTCAGACCCGGAGGAAAAACGGCGGAGAATCGGCGACACTTTCATCGAAGTGTTTTTCGACGAAGCCGGATCGATCGACCTGTTGGCGCAGGGAACTCTCTATCCCGATGTGATCGAGAGCGCCACCAGCGGATCGATCGCTTCGCGGATCAAGACGCATCACAACCGGGTGGACCGGATCCTTGAGTTGAAAGAGGAGGGGAAAGTCATTGAACCGCTGGCGGAGTTGTTCAAAGACGAGGTGCGGGCTTTGGGAAGGAGTTTGGATATCCCCGATGCGGTCCTTTACCGCCATCCCTTTCCGGGTCCTGGATTGGGAGTGCGGGTCCCGGGCGAGGTCACCCGGGAGAAGCTGGAGATCCTCCGGGAAGCGGACGTCGTCTTTATTGAAAACTTGCGGAAACACGGGTGGTATGACCGGGTCTGGCAGGCTTACGCCGCGCTGTTGCCCGTTCGAACTGTGGGAGTGAAAGGCGACGAGCGCTCTTACGAATTTGCCGTGTCACTGCGCGCGGTGGTGAGCGAGGACGCCATGACTGCGGATTGGGTGGAGCTTCCGTGGGGAGTTCTGCGGGAAACCTCGAACCAGATTCTCAATGGCGTGCGCGGGGTGAACCGGGTGCTCTACGACATCTCGACGAAGCCCCCTGCCAGTATCGAGTGGGAATAGCGGCGAACAGCCATCGCGTCCTTCTCCCCTTGCTGGCCGCGGGTATGCTCGTGGGAGGCTGGGACCGGAGTCACTGTGGACTTTTCGCCGTCTCGGCTTTCCTGGCTGCGGTTCTGGTGGGATGGTTAGTCTGGTCGGGCCGGATCTTTTCCGTTCTGGAGATCGTGGTGCTGGCGCTCCTGATGCGAGCCGTGTTGTTTCCTCTCCCTCCCTCGCTTTCAGACGACGCCTACCGTTATCTATGGGACGGGTGGGTGCAGACCGAGGGGCGTAATCCCTACCTGGGGACGCCTTCGGCCCAACCTGGATTGCAGCAAGCCCAGCCGGAACTCTATGTCCGCATGAACTCGCGAGACTTGCATTCGGTGTATCCGCCCTTGAGTCAGATAGCCTTCCGGGCTCCCGGAGAGCTATTGGCCCGAGGAGGAGGCGTCTTGCCGGCGTTCTACCTGTTGAAGCTGCTCTTCGGCTTGCCGGAGGTCCTGGTCTTGGCGGTCCTCTTGCGCACCGTTCCTTCGCGCGCGCTGGTTCCCCTTTACGCCTGGAATCCGCTGCCGGTGGTGGAAGTGTGGGGGCAAGGTCATACGGAGGGCGCGGCCTTGCTTTTCCTCGTTTTGGGAATTGCCGCGGTCCAGCGCCGCCGCCCGGCGTTGGCCGCCACAGCTTGGACCGCCGCCGCCTGGATCAAGCTGTGGCCTGCACTCCTGTTGCCCTTGTTGGCGAGGCGGTTCCGGTTTCGCCAGGTCGGCGCGGCCGCCGCCGTATCGCTGGGGCTCACGGCGTTGCTCTGGGCTCCTTATGCTGCGCGGGAGGCGCTGACCGGTTTCGCGAGTTCGCTTCGGCTCTATCTCGATTTCTTCGAGTTCAACGCCGGGATTTATCTCGCCATGAAGGAGACCTTTTACGCCATCCCCGGATTGCGCGACACGGGGATGGGAGGATGGGCGGCGGGGAATGTCCTGCGCGCAGTGTTTCTCGTGGTCGTCGCCATGGTGTTTGCCCGGGACCGCCTTCGCGACTGGCCGCTTCCGCGGGCGGCTTTTGTCTTGCTGAGCGCGGCCATTCTCTGTTCGGCCGTCGTGCATCCCTGGTATCTGCTGCTCTCTCTGGCGGTGATTCCCTACCTGACGCGGACCCCATGGCATTGGATCTGGCTGACGGCCGTTTGCCCGTTCAGTTACCTGATCTACGCTCAACCGTCCTGGCAAGGACCGGTGGCGGCCGGCATCTGGGGATCGTGGGCGCTGGTGTTCCTCGCCGGTTGCCGGCGTGGGCTGGCTGATGGGCTGTTGCGTTGGCGGGCTCGCGGGAAGGTCCGGCTCTTGGAGGGGGCATTGCAAAAGGCGGGGTTCTCCCTGGCGGGCGCTTCTGTTCTCGATGTGGGCGCAGGCGAAGGCTATGTCGGCCTGCGCATAACCCGGGTCTGGAATGCAAACGTCCATTTGATCGACGTGCGGAGCGTGAACCGGACTGGGTTGCCCTTCACCGTTTACGAAGATGGGCAGCCCTTGCCCTTTCCGGACGGATCATTCGACTTGGCAACGAGCGTCTACACGCTGCATCATTGCCGGAACGGAGCGGCCGTTGCGGGCGAACTGTTGCGGGTGAGTCGCGGGCCGGTGGCCGTCTTGGAGTCTGTGTATCGCAGGGAAATGGGCCGCCGGATCCTCTCGGGGTTGGACCGCCTGGTCAACCGGTTCCGGCCGGGTCCAGGCTTGGGAGGAGAGGAGGCCGGACTCCAATTTCGGACCAGTGCGGAATGGCGCAATGTTTTTGAAGGGTTAGGAGCCGCCGTCCTCTTTCAGACGGAGCGCTTCCGTTTCCCGCATCGCAGCGCCGTCTTTGTCGTGCAGCGGCGCCGTCCGGAGGATGGGGAGCATCGCGCAAGAGGGCAAACCTGGCTTGAGGACCGGGAATGAGATGGTCCCGAGTATGACATTCTCTGCCAACACGAGTGAGCGTGTGAAGAGGGACTGGTGGGAGGGCGCGCAATGGATCCGCTCCTCCGCGCCAGCCGTTGCGGTTGCGGCGGCGTTTCGGGAGTTGACGGATCGCGCCGGTTGCGTGATCAGCCCTGCATGGCGGTTCTCCGAGCGGAGATTTTCGTGAGGGTGCAGTTTTTCGACACGGACTGCGGCGGGGTGGCGCACAATCTGGCTTACCTCCGCTTTGTCGAGGCGGCGCGCACGGAGCTTCTGGATCAGTTAGGATTCCCGGCCGCGGAGATGACGAAGTCTCAACGATTCCCCGCAGTTGTCCATGCGGAGATCGATTATCTGAAGGCGGCGGGTTTGGGCGAGGAGCTGCGGGTGGAATCCGAGCTGCTGGAGATGGACCGGGTGCGGTTTGTCTGCGGCTTTGCCGTGAAACGCCGTGGGAGCGGCGAGTTGATGGCGGAAGGCCGACACGTTTTGGTGTGGGTGCAACTGCCCCAGGGAAAAGCGTTGCCGGCGCCCGATGCCTGGCTCCGGCGGCATCCGGAACTGGTCCGGACGCGGGTGTCGGGCGCGAGGGGCCGAGCGGGAGGCCGGTGAGAAAGGGATCACGAGCGTAGCCGGGCATGTCTTCATCCGCCGTCTATCTTGCGATTGACCTCGGAGCCGGGAGTTGCCGGATTGTGGCGGTGATGTTGGACGACGGAGCCTTGGGACTGGAAGAGATCGATCGGTTTCCGACGCCCTTGATGGAAACCGGCGGCGCCTTGTTCTGGGATATTGAGGGGATCTGGGATTGGCTGCGGCGAGGCTTGAGAAAGGCTGCCCGGAGGTTCCCCGGTAAAAGAATCGCCGGCCTCGGTGTGGATTCTTGGGCCGTGGATTATGCCTATGTGGACGAGGACGGGAAGTTTTTGCGTCCGCCCCATTCCTACCGCGACTCCCGGACCCATGGATTGGCCGAGACGGTGGAAGCGCGGATCGGGCGCAAACGTCTGTTCGCTCGCACGGGGCTACAATTTCTGCCCTTCAACACTCTGTTTCAATGCGCTGCGGATGTCCGGGACAGTCCGGACCTGGTCGAGAGGGCATTCCGGCTTCTGATGATCGCCGATCTCGTGTCCTGCGGGCTCTGCGGACGGATGGCGGCGGAGCGGACGAATGCGAGCACCACTCAATTTTACAATCCGCTGACGCGCGATTGGGACGGTGAACTGACCGCTGCCATCGGTCTGCCCAGCCGCCTGTTGCCGGAGCTGGTGGATCCGGGCGAGGTGTTGGGTTCCTTGCTAGTCGAAGTGAGAGAGGCCGCGGGGCTGCCGGCGATTCCGGTGATTGCGACAGCGAGTCACGACACGGCCTCCGCGGTGGCTGCCGTGCCGGCTCGTGAGCCGGACTTTGCTTATTTGAGTTTGGGGACATGGGCCCTCCTGGGCTCCGAAATCGCGGAACCGCTCTTGGATCCGCGAGTCCTGAACCTCAATTTCACCAACGAAACAGGAGTCGCAAATACGATCCGGCTGCTCAAGAACATCAACGGACTGTGGATCATCCAGGAATGCCGCAGAATCTGGAGCCGGGAGGATGGAGGCCCACCGGACTACAGAACGCTGGCAGCCTTGGCTGCGGCTGCCGAACCCTGTCGCGCTTTCATCGATCCAGACGCACCCGAGTTCGCGGGACGCTGCGACATGCCCGCGGCCATCCGCGTTTTCTGCCGCGGCACGGGGCAGTTTGTCCCGGAGGATCGTGGCTCCGTGCTGCGGGCGGCCATGGACAGCCTGGCTGCGAAGGCAGCGGTCGTGTTGCGGCAGTTGGAAACGCTGACGGGGAAGGCCTATGGGGTCCTGCACGTCGTTGGGGGCGGGGCTCGGGACCCGCTGCTCATGCAAACAATCGCCGGGGCGGTGGGACGGCCTGTCGAGGCGGGTCCTGTCGAGGCCACGGCCCTCGGGAACGCCTTGGTGCAAATGATGGCGGGCGGCGCTCCAGAGTCGCTGCGCAAAGCGCGGGAACTGGTGCGCGCATCATTTCCCCCCCGCGCTTATTTGCCGGAGAGAAATGCGGATTGGAGCGAGGCGATCAAGCGTTTTGACGCTTTTCTGCGATAAACCCCAGGAAAGCCTGGTGTGGGAGGATGAAACTTTGGGCATGGAAGAAGACATTTCTGGCATCTTGGATAATCCGTGCTACACTAGTTGCGTGAAACGCGACGGCGAACCACAACCACAGTAAGTAAGCGATTGCTGAAGCAGTCGTCTTCATTGTGGACAGGCGGTAGCCTCGCGCGAGCGGAGCTTATGAATGAGGAAAAAACACCGAGTGTCGACGAAAGTCCATCCAGCGCTGCGACGTGGAAGGAACTCGTCGTTCCTTTCCAGCGATCCGCGACGGCGCGCAGCGTCTGGCAAGTCGTGAACTCGCTGGTTCCCTATGCAATCCTGTGGGGCCTGATGTACTGGGCTCTGCAGGTATCCTATTGGCTGATGCTGCCGGTGGCGGTTCTGGCTGCGGGTTTCCTGGTGCGAATCTTCATCATTTTCCACGACTGCGGGCACGGTTCATTCTTTAAATCCCGGAAGGCGAACGACGTGATGGGGTTCATCTGCGGCGTATTGACCTTGACGCCCTACCAGCAATGGCGCTGGGAGCATGCCAAACATCATTCGACGGCGGGCGACCTGGACAAGCGGGGCACCGGCGACGTTTGGACCTTGACGGTGAAGGAGTACCTCGAGTCGTCGCGATGGAGGCGGTTTACCTACCGGCTGGCGCGTAATCCATTTGTGTTGTTCGTGGTGGCTCCGTTGATCTTGTTCCTGGGTATGAATCGGTTCCCAAATCCGAAGGCGGGCCGGCGGGAGCGCTGGTCGGTGCATATGACGAACCTGGCCTTGGTGGGCGTGGCCGTCGCGCTGAGTATGATCATGGGCTTTAAGGCCTACCTGACGATTCAATTGACCCTAACGGCATTGTCAGGATCGGTGGGCGTGTGGCTTTTTTACGTCCAGCATCAATTCGAAGGAGTTTACTGGGCGCGCCACGGCGACTGGGATTACACCACCGTCGCGTTGCAGGGAAGTTCTTTTTACAAGCTCCCGAAGGTCCTGCAATGGTTCACGGGCAGCATCGGCTTCCATCACATTCATCATCTCCGCCCGGGGATACCCAACTACAACCTCGAAAGGTGCCACCGGGCGGTAGATTTGTTTCAGACGGTCAAGCCGGTCAAGCTCGGTTCGAGTCTGAAATCCCTCACGTTCCGCCTCTGGGATGAACAACGGCAGCGCCTGGTGGGCTACCGTCATCTCCGCAACCTGCGCCGGGGCGCGCCAGACTCAGCGAACTGATCGCGGGTCTGGCCAAGAGAAACCCCGGTGCGCGGGCCGCGACGGGAGGCGGATCGCTCCGGCTCCTTGCACAAAAAGAGGCCAGGTCAGAACTCCTGATCTCGAGGAATTTGGATGGGCTGGAAGGGTATGTGGCGCGGGCACTCCTGCCCGCGAACTCTTTAGGTTCCATCGGCGGACAGGAGTGTCCGCCCCCCAAGTAGGGCGTCATCTGCCGAGAGGCGGTCTCGCTTCGGCTCAGCGATTTTCCTCCCTGTCCATGATCTCCCTCGATAGGTCAGGAGTTCTGAAGGTACGGAAGCGCGCGCAAGAGTTGACGGGGATACTTGTTCGACGCGTCCTCAAAGATTGACCGGATGTTGAGCCGCGCTTGCCTTAGTGGGCATGAGCATAAATACGGTGACATTCGTTCCGCCTGGTTTGGCCTGGCGAGGCGCGAGGAGGGCGCATCCCCGCAGCGGGCTGTAACGGGCGAGCAACAAAGCCACAGGCCAAACCCGGCGCAACCCGCAGGGCGGCGGTTCCTATGGGCGCAGGCTTGGTTGCTCTCTCCTCACAGACCGCTGAGGGTATGCTCGGCGATCGCGCCTTGCCTGCGCCAAAAATCCCTCGCCGCGAACGCCATCGTATTTTATGCTCATGACCACTTGGATGAGGCGGAGCTGTTGCGATTTTTGGACAAATCTGAATGATGAACATCACGAGAAAAACCCTGTGGGCAGTTCTGGCGCTGGTTCCCGGAGTTTCGGTGGCGGCTGAGTCGCTGAGGGAAGCGATCGCCGAGGATTACGGGAAGAACTTGGCGGCTCTGTTCGAGCACCTGCATCGGAATCCCGAATTGTCGTTCCGGGAAGTCGAGACGGCCAAGCGGCTTGCCGGGGAGCTGCGCGCCCTGGGTTACGCCGTCACGGAAGGAGTCGGCGGAACCGGTGTGGTGGCCGTCCTCGAGAACGGGCGCGGTCCCACGGTGATGCTGCGGGCGGATATGGATGGTTTGCCGCTTCAAGAGAAGACGGGGCTGCCCTATGCCTCCACGGTGAAACAGGTCGACGTCGCCGGAATCGAGCAGGCGGTCATGCACGCCTGTGGCCATGACGTGCACATGACGGCTTTGGTGGGGGCGGCACGGCAACTGGCGGCGCGGCGCGCTGCCTGGAGCGGCTCCTTGGTGTTGGTGTGTCAGCCGGCCGAAGAACTCATCAGCGGCGCCCGGTCCATGCTGGAGGACGGACTTTATGAACGGTTTCCGAAGCCGGACTATGCCTTGGCTTTTCACGTGCGCGCTGGAATGCCGGCGGGGACAATCACGGTTCCGCTCGGCGCGGCCTTTTCCAGCTCCGATTCGGTAGACATCACCGTGCATGGCGTCGGCACGCACGGGGCGGCTCCGCACAAGGGCGTTGATCCCGTTCTGGTGGCGGCGCAGATCGTGGTGCCCCTGCAGTCTTTAGTTAGCCGGACGCTCGATCCTTTGAAGCCGGGCGTCATCACGGTGGGCGCGATCCACGGCGGCACGAAGCACAACATCATCAGCGACCGGGTGGAGATGCAGTTGACGGTGCGATCCGACGACGAGCGCACGCGGGAACTGTTGCTCGACGGCATCGATCGGGTGGCGGCCGGAGTGGCCAGCTCGTTGGGTGTCCCGGAAGACCAGTTGCCGGAGGTGGTGCGCTCTCCGACCCAGACGACGCCCCCGACGATCAACGACGAGGCCACGGCGCGCCGGTTGCGCGATGTTTTTCTGGCGCAGTTTGGAGACAGCGTCGTCATCGAGCAGGCTCGGGAAGGGATGGGTGCGGAAGATTTCGCCTATTTCGTGACCCCCGAGTCCGGGGTCAAAGGGGTGTATTTTATCGTGGGCGGCACTCCGCCGGACGAGGTCGATACCGCGCCGGCTCATCACTCGCCTTTGTTTCGCGTCGAGCCGGAGCCGTCGATCCTGTCCGGTGCGGAAGCGCTCGTCCGGGCGGCGATGGAGTTGTTCGAGGCTCCGTAGGCTCGAATGGCACCCGGCGCGGTTTTCTGCTTCGCGCCGCGGCGCAGCCCCAATGCCTTTCGGTGGCCAGGCAGCCCAGGCGGCGGCTGGCCGAACCGCGCAGCCAGGCGAGGCTTCTGCACGGGACTTCCCTTTCCCATTGGGAATGGGGAAGCAAAAGCTCGGAGCGCGGACGCGAATCGCATTGATGGGCGGTGTATTTCAGTATTGAGCGTGGACATTCGTTAGCCCACGATGCCGTGACAACCCATCACCGCAGCCCATCATGATTGTTCCACCGTCTTGGAGTTTGCCTGAAGCCATCCGTATCCGCCTCGGCCCGTCCACTTTTGGCCGTCAGCGTGCCATCGTCGAGGAGGGCCATCTGCTGCTCGTGCTGCACAAGCCGCCCGGCCCGGATGATGCAAAGCGCGAGGGCGTGCTGTTCTGGCGGAGTCCGGAGGGCGCCTGGCAGTGCAGCAGGAGCGGTCCCGGCGCAGGCGGCGTGAAGCGGCACGTGCAGGCCTACGCCGCGTTGGAGGCGAAACTCACGGCGGATTTCGAGCAGGCTACGACACTCGACGGCTTGTTCGACGTGGTCGAAGCGCTCACGCCGCTGGTCCGGGCGTCGCGCAATCAGCACACCGCCATCCAGGCCGCGCGTGAGGCGGTCAAAGGCGATGCCGCGCTTATCGAAGTGCGCGACCTGTCCTATGAGGTCGTTCGCAACCTCGAATTGTTGCTCGAGGACGCGCGCAACGAACTCCAGTTCCGCAGCGCGCGCGAGGCGGAGAACCAGGCGCAATTGGGGAGGGCCGTCTTGCACGCGAGCCATCGGCTCAACACTCTGGCGGCGTGGTTCTTTCCGCTCACGGCCGTCACGAGCTTGTTCGGGATGAACCTTGCGCACGGACTGGACACGCGCAGTCCGCTGCTCTTCTGGGCCGTTTTCTTCTTCGGGGTGGGACTGGGCTTCGGCATGAAAGGCTGGGTTTTGTTGAAGCCGCGGGAGGACAAACTGCCGGGAAAGCGCCTTTGATTTCGTGACCTGGCGACAGGAAGACTGTCTGGAAGAAGCTCTCATTGCCCGGTTTCCTGCTTTCGTGTAAGGTGGCTTATCAAGGGTTTACCTCTCATGCAGCTCCCCGGTTTCGGATTGTGGGTCGCCGCGGCAGTTTTGGCGCCTCCGTTGCTTTCGGAGAACGCCCAAGCCCAAACGGCCAGCGTGAGCATTCAGGCGACGCAACCGGTCACCGCCGAACCGCGACCGGATGCCCGGATTATTCCGGGCGAATTCACCGTCTCCCGGGATATTGCCGGTCCGGACCCGCTGGAGGTGTTTGTTGGTTTCGGGGGCTCGGCGATTCCGGGGTTGGACTATGTCGAGCTGCCTGCTCAAGTCATCATCCCCGCGGGGGAGCAATCAATCGCCTTCCAGGTGATCGCCCTCTCGGATTCCGACCCGGATGAAGGGGAGGAGAATGTGGTGGCCACGTTGCAGCTCCCGTCGGCTGGCGCGCCGGAAGCCTACCGGCTGGGTCCTCAGAATTGGGCGGAGGTCGTCATCCATGACGGACCGGCCATCCCTCTGCCGCCTCTCATCACGATCCAAGGCATTTCGGCGACCCCGGAATACTGCGGACCTAACGTGGATTGTCCTGGCATCGATTTCCGGCTGACGCGGACCGGTTCCTTTCTTGAAGAGCCGTTGACCGTGTTCCTTCACTACGAAGGCGCCGCCACGGTCGGAGTGGATTATCATGCGCTGCCCGAATCCGTGACATTCGGGGCCGGGGAGGCTCACGCGAATCTGCACTCGATTGCGATCGACGATGACTTGGTCGAAGGCGATGAGGACGTGGTGGCTGTGATTGCTGATGCTCCTCCCGAACCCACTCCGGCCCAGCCGGCTTACCGCCACGTCAACACATCCAATCGGGCGACGGTGGTTATTCGTGACAACGACGGACCGCGCCCGGCTCCCGTTGTGACGATTACGGCCGATGGATTTCCACCCAAGACTGGCGAACCGTGTCCGGTCTGCTTTGTCGCACCGGTGCAAGTCTCTGTTAGTCGCAGCGGTCCGCTGGATGAGGCCTTGAGCGTAGAACTCGCCACCGGAGGGACCGCCATTTCGGGGGTCGATTATCACGCTGTGCCAGAGTTGATCCAGATTCCCGCTGGGCAACCGGCGGCGTCCTTCTTTGTGACGGCCCTTGACGACGCTGTGCCCGAGGGTCCCGAGGCTGTGGGGATCTTCTTACGCCCTTCGCCGAATTACATCGCCGGGGAGCCGGCTGAGATCTATGTGGTTATCGCCGACGATGAACCGGGAGCGCCCGCCGAGCGGCTGGACTTTATCCTGCCGGCGAACGGAGCCGCTTATCCTGCGGGAGTCGCGTCCATCCAGGTCGTGGCGCTCGGCATTTCCACTGCCGGTGAAATCAACCAACCGGTGGAGTTTTACGCCAACGATCT
Source organism: Verrucomicrobiales bacterium (assembly GCA_041749135.1). Taxonomy (GTDB): domain Bacteria; phylum Verrucomicrobiota; class Verrucomicrobiia; order Verrucomicrobiales; family DEV007; genus DATKCT01. The sequence goes on along the minus strand of JBGTBW010000065.1, from coordinate 13,530 downwards.
CCTCCTCGGCAGGTCTGACCCGCCTCAGTACGGGCGCCCGGCCATTCCATTTTTGCCTACTGAACACGAGATCGGCTGGTCCTTTCCCGAGGATGGAAGCTACACCGTGACGGCACGCGTGGAGGTGAGTTTAGGAAAGTGGCTTGAGGCGGCTCCGATTACCCTCACTGTTGGCGAAGGTCCCCCGCGGCCGGTTGTTTCGATCGTGGCCACCGAGTCCGTCGCCGAGGAAACCTCGGATCCAACATTGCGACCGTTCGTCTATAGAGGTGTATTTACCATTTCCCGCACGGGAACGGCGCTGCAGGCCCTTCCCGTCTATCTCCACATCTCCGGCAGCGCTGTATCCGGCATTGACTACGAGCCCCTGCCGTTTGTGGCGACCATTCCGGCTGGTTCCAGTTCAGCGGCGGTAACGGTCACTGCGCTCCCGGATCTCCACCCCGAACCGCTCGAGACCGTCGTTGTCGAGATTTCAAATTGCCCGCCCCCAATGGATCCTCCGCTGGGTCTGCCATGCTACGACTTCGCCGTCGATGCCGCCCATCAGCGCGCCACGGTCTTTGTCCGTGACGACGGGATCACCCGGGCCTCGCTCGAAATCACTCAACCGGCTGACAATGCCCACTTCAGCCTCGGAGAGCCGATCACGATCGCCGCAACGGCCATCGATATCGACGGCGCCATAACCAGCGTCGCTTTCTTTGCGGGCGATCACAAGATCGGCTCGTCGGAGATCGTTTTCGTGGACCAACCGGATCCCGGAACACCCATTCTGCACACGTTTACCTGGAGCGGCGCAACAGCCGGCGGCTACGAGCTGACTGCACGCGCCGCGGCAGAGAGTCAGTCCGCCGTCTCCTCCCTGCCCGTGAGGATTATGGTGGATGAGAATCAAGCGCCCCAGGCGGATGTGCTGAGCCCTGTGGACGGAGCCCAGTTTTCCACTGGAGTTCCCGTGGAGATCATCGCTGTTGCCGCCGATCCCGACGGCTATGTGGAGCACGTCGCGTTTTTTGCCAATGGCCGCCAGCTCGGTGAAACAGCATTCAGCTTCCTGGCTCCTCCTCCACCTGGCTCTTTGCAGACCTTTTCCTTTACCTGGCGTGATGCGCCTCCGGGGAGCCACGTGTTGAGCGTGCGTTTTCGCGATGATGACGGAGCGCAAGCGACTGCGGAGCCTGTTGTGATCCAGGTCACCCTACCCGATGCGCTGCCTCTGGTGGCCGTTCAAGCCTTGGATTCCTTCGGTATCGAACCTTCAGGCGAGCTGCCTGCGAACTCCGCTTCGTTCCAGCTTCGCCGTTACGGCCCCATCGCGCTTCCCTTGGCGGTGAACTACTCCCTGAGCGGCTCTGCCACGAACGGAACCGATTACGAGCGCCTCGACCTTGTTGCGGTATTCCCGGCTGGCGAGGGGGTAGCCGTCCTTACGTTGACGCCGTTGGCCAATGACACGGCGGAAGGACGCGAGTCCGTTGTCATCGAAGTCCAACCGCAACACGATGACGGACCCCAGCGCTACCATGTGGGGTCGCGGAACCGGGCTGTGGCGGTGATTGCCGACGCCAGTTGGCGCGTCCCGGATGCCGCCGGTCTTCAGGGCAGCTTTATCGGGGACGGGTTTTTCCATCTTTGGTTTCCGGCTTCCCCGGCGCCTGCCTTCCGCGTTGAAGCCAGCGAAGATCTGCGTCGCTGGCTGACCATTCATGAAAGTGCCTCCCCTGAAGGCGTGATTCACTTCGTCGATCCGGAGCACTCCAGGCTTCCAGAGCGGTTCTACCGGGTTGTGGAAGATGCCGCCATCGTTGATCCTTAGATGCCGGGAACCCCCTGTAGCAGAGGGCTCTCATTGCGGCGACAAGGAGAAGCATTTCGAAGAGATGAGCACGGCGGTGATGGGGCTTCTGAAGGTCCAAGAGAGTCATCGTGCGGCAGGGCAGTCCCTGCGGTGTGAGAGAACTCTGCGCAAGGAGTTGCTCATCCGCACGAGGTAAAGTGATCAATTCCCAAGCTGACCGGCCTTTGTCCTGGCCCATCTCCAAGAGCAGCGGCAAACGTCTGTCTTCAACGAGCGAGACTCCGTTGGTCATGGGCTGATCCTTTTGGGGGCTCCGGTGGACGAAAATAGCGATTCTCTGAGAGGGCAGAGCGCCTTGGTGAAAAAGGGATGTCCGATCTGGCGTCTGGCGCGCAGTAATTTATAGAGCCGTGATCTCTGCAACATCATCGCAACCCGTGTCCGCCACGGCCCCAAGGGAGGATGCCGAACTGTTGCGAGCTTTCGTGGAAGAGCGCGATGAGACGGCCTTTCGAGAATTGGTGGAGCGGCATACTCCGCTGGTATTCGCTGCGGCGTTGCGCAGGGCGGGCGGCGATCGGGGATTGGCGGAAGAGGTCGCGCAGAACACGTTCGTTGCTCTCTTCCGGAAGGCCGCTCGGCTGCGCCATGTCGCATGCCTGGCTGCCTGGCTCCATCGGGCGGCCGTGCTGGAGTCGATGTGTGCGGTCCGTCGTGAAAGAACCCGTGAGCGACATCTTGCCATGTTCGAAAGGCGCCGATCCGTCCATCCGATGCAACCCTCCGATCCTTGGGCCTCGGTTCGACCGCATGTCGATGAATTGCTGGCGCGTCTCCCTAGCATTGAGCATGACCTCCTGATGCTTCATTACGTCGAGGGCGTTCCCTTCAAGGCCATTGCCGCTCGTTTGGGCACGACGCCCGAGGCCGCTCAGAAGCGGTGTCGAAGAACATTGGCGAAACTAAGCCGCATGCTGCGTGGCCGGGGAGTCACGGCGCCGGTGGCCGTATTGGCTTCGCTCCTGATTTCGGAAATGGTCCCCGCAGCGCCGGCGGGACTTGCCGCTTCCTTGGCGTCGGGTGCGCTCAGCAGCCACGCCGCCGCTTCCGTTCTCACTTACACCTTGATCACGATGTCGGCCTCTAAAGCACTCGCCACGGGCACGCTTGTATTCGTATTGGCCGCCGCCATTCCGGTTTCCTTCGAAATGGCGGCGCAACGCAAGATGAAGGGGCGATCACCTCATTCCACAGCGCGGCCCGTAGCTTCGCTTCTCGGCAAAGCTGCGCCCATCGCCCCTTCGCGTGAATCTGTGGCAGACCTGAATCTCGCTGCCTTGGCGCGTGCTCTCAAAGAGCTACAGGGAGCACCTGAGCCAGACGAGCATGCCGAACGCGCGCTTTGCCGGCTCATGTATACCCTGAACCTGGATCAGGTTCGCGCGGTAGACGAACTGGTTCAGGGCTTCGCTGAGAACCCGGAACGCCTTTATGAAATCGCACTCGCCCTCTATGCACGTTGGGCAGAACTCGCGCCCCATGAGGCAGCCTCCGCTGCGGCTGGTTTGCCGCCGGGGAAGCTGGGTTATTATCCGCTCCGTGGCGCGGTCATGACTTGGGCGCAGGCGGATTGGCCAGCAACGCTGCAGTGGTTGACGGACGTGGAGACGCCCTATGACCTGAGCTTGATGTCTCACGAGTTGGTTCGCAACTTTGCTCGCCGCGACGGGCTGAGCGGAGTGGAGATCGCGGAGCAATTGATCAGCGCGGGCCCTCCTTGGGACGCCGCTCATCTGCGCGCGGCGCTCGACACCTGGGTGACCCTCGATCCGGAGGAAGCGCTTGATTGGATGGAGAACCAGCCAGATGAAGTAATCCGCGATCAACAGCTTGGCGACGCGTTGGAGAGCCTGGGTGAAACCCTCCCGGCAGCCGCCTTGCTGGAGGCCCACCGGATCGCCAATCCCGACCGTTTCAACGAGGTCAGTTACAATGTCTTTTGGGGCTGGCTCAATATTCATCCGAAGACGGCTTTCGACTTCTTTGAGGAAACGGGCGGCATAGACGCTTGGCCGGAGGGAGTCGCCAGGTCCGCCGTCGAAGCGTTCGCCCGTCACGACGCCAGGGCTGCGATAAGTTATGTTCAGGGCATAGAGGACGAAGCGCTGAGGACAGAGTTCTTTGCACAGATTCTTCAAGGTTCGATCTGGAGTGATCCGGGAAATGCAGCAGAGGCTTTCGCCTTGTTGCCCGGCGACGACACGAGGGGCTTCGGGACGCTCTCATCCTATGTCAGGACCTGGGCGGAACGGGACCCGGCGGCGGCCGCTGCGGCGATCGTTTCCTTGCCGGAATCGCAGAAAAGGACATGGGCTTCCGCCGCTTTCCAGAGCGCGGTCGGAAGGCCCGCCGCAGATGAACTTGGGAGGGAGCCGGAATGAACCAAAGGGGGCGGTTGATACTCATGGCGGCGTTCCTGGGCGCCTTGGCAGGCTGGATCGGTGCACGAGCCATCATCCGCCCGGCGCTTACAGAGCACGATCCGCTGAAGCATGAGCCTGTGGACATCCCGGAGCGGTTGGACGCTCCATGGGCTACCTATTTGGGATCAAAGGCGCCCGCCGAGACAACGAGCGATGCGGAAGCGTTTCTTGCAGCGCGGGACGCCGAAGCGGATGCCGCTGGGAGTCCTTTTCGATTTCGGCTGCGTTCGCTCGACCGGCTGGAGTCACTGTCTGACGGCGATTTGATGGCCTTGTTGGAGAAGGGCCAGCTCAAGGATTCCACTGAGGTGGACAGGGCTTTCCGGCGGCTTGCCATGGTCGATCCCGAGGGCGTCTTGAACCGCTTACTCACCGGGCAATTCATCGTATCCAAGGAAGCCGATCAGCGGGCTCGCGAGCGAACAATAGGCGTTTGGGTGAAATCCGATCCCGGTGGCGTGCTTGCCTTCGTTGAGGCGTTGGATGCGAGCGACACCCGCGCCGCCCTTGCTGCAGACTTAGTCCGAGCCTGGGCGCGGTCCGATCCACAAGCTGCTGCCGAGCAACTTGCGACGCTTGAGCGGCTGGCGGGTCCGGTGCGGGGCGAGCGTATTGCCAATGAGCTTTTCAGCGAGTGGGAGAAGCTGGGCGCAGAACAAGCGGAAGCGTGGATCCGTAGCGAGGCTCCACCGGAGCGGCAGGGGGAGTTGCTCGATCTCGTATTGCTCGCTCGCGCCGCGGAAACATCCCCAGGCGCGGCGATCGATTTGATCCTGGCCAATCCCGAAAGTCCGGCGCTTCAGGCTTCACTTGTCGCCCATTGGCGCCGTTGGGCGATGGAGGATCCCCAAAGCGCGGTGGAGAAGTTCGGAGAACTTCCGGAGGATCATCCCATGCAGCGCCATATCGGGGATATAGCGCAGGCTGAACTTGCCTTGTCTCGCGACTTGCAGACGGCTCTCCAGCGTTCGGAACAGCTTCCCGAAGGCGTGGTGCGGCGCCGCTATCTGCAAGGTCTCGTGAACTTCGGTGCGTCCAACGACACCGCGCTCGCACTCGAAGCCTTGCCTCACCTTCCCGAAAGCCGCGAACGCGAAGAGGCCATGGGGATGTTGACAGAGCTGTGGATGCGCCGGGATCCCGAGGGACTCTCCCGCTGGCTTGCCGGGCTGGATCCGTCGCCCTCGCGCGATGCTGCAGTTGGAAGGTTTGCCGAACTCCTGGTCGAGTCCGACCCCGAAGCCGCCGAAGCCTGGGAGGGCACGCTGACGGATGAGGCGTCTCGTCTGAGGATTCAGAAGAAACTGGAGAGCGAGTAGTCCGCCAGGGCGTAGGCCGGCGACCAGCGTCTGGCGGTTGTATTGATAGCGGGCGCCCCAGTCGAGGATTGGAAAAGAGCGCCGCCAACCCGTAAACACCAGCCGGCGGCACGCGCCATGGCAGCCTGGCAACCCCTGCTCATCTCGCCTGATTCTTCCTCGCCGCGGATTGTTCCCGCGCTCTACGCCGACGGGTCTGCGATCGATCCGCTGGAGAGATCAGAATCGAAAATCCACTGCGGCGATAAAGTTCCGGCCGGGTTCGTTCAGGCCTGACCCGTGGATGCGGTAGTCCGCGTCGAAGACGTTTTCGAGGGCCAGGGTGATGCCCAGATTCTCCGTGGGACGCCAACCGCCGCGCAGGTGAAAGACTTCGTAGCCGGGAGTGCCGCCCGGCGGGATGCGCTGAGTGTCCCTCTCGTCGCTGGTGCTGAGGCGGTCCTGCTGGTCTGTGATCTCGCCCAGTGCTTCGGCCCAAAAGGCTCCGTCGTCGCTGGTCCAACGCAGGCCGAGCACGCCGGTGGTGGGATGCATGCGGCTGAGGGGCTCGGTTCTCTTGATGGGTTCGGAGGTGGGATAAGCGTCGCCACGGCCCTCCTGCCAGGCGAAGCTGCCGAAGAGGGTCCATTGCCGGTCGAGATCCCATTCGAACCAGGCTTCGACCCCATGAACGTGACCGTCGCCTCCGTTCTGTTTGGAAACTTCCACGCTTCCATTGACAATGCGGCCGGTGGGCGTGCGGACAATGAGATCGTCGATGCTGGTGTAGTAGTAGGTTAGTCCACTTCTCACCGTGTCGCGATCGAGGTGGAGACCGAGTTCGAAGGTGGTGGTTTCTTCGGGATCAAGGCCGGGAGAAGGCGTTTCCAACTCGTTGCTCCGGGCGTCGTCCAGGCGGGAGAGATCGGAGAGATTCGGAGCACGAAAGGCCTGGGAAACGCCGCCGAACAAGACCCACTGTCCGGCATCGTCGAGGCGGTAGAGCGCGCGGAGGCTGCCGACGACGTTGTTCCAGGAATCGTCGATTCCGATCCGGTCGCCGGTTTCCGGATCCTGAACGGAGTCGATCTCGGCTTTGGCATAGGTGTAGCGGGCTCCGGCGTAGAGTTCGAGATCGTCTCCGAGGTCGATCCGGTCTTGGAGAAAGATCCCGGCGAGGTGATAGAGGGCATCATCGCCGACAGGCCCCTGGATGGCGACGCTCCGAAGAGTGCCGTCGGCGTTGTAGTCGCGGCGATTGCTGTCGATATCATCCAGGTAATAGCTGGCGCCATAGGTGAAATCGCCGATCCCTGTGGCCTTTTTCATCTCGATGCCCGCTCCCCAGGTGGAGACATCGAAACCCTGAACGTCGCGGCGCAGATCATTGCGGACGCGTTCCTGGGATTCCTTCATCCGGTGGAGGGAAAGCGTCATCCGGTAGGAATCCAGCCAGCTCCAGCCGGGTTCGCCTTCAAGTTGCACATAACTCAGCCAACGGTCTTGATCGAGGACCCTGGACAATTCGTTGCCGACGGTGGTCCCTTCCCAACTGATGCCGTAAATGGTGGCGTGAGTGCGCCAGGCGTCGTCTTGGTGCACCTGTTGATGAAAAAGCGTCAGCTTGGAGCCATCATCGAAGAACCACTCCAGTTTTCCGTCGATGTCCCACTCGTCGTATCCTGTTCTGGGCTGACGGCCGATGTCCGCGGCTTTGAGATCGCCGAAATCCTTGCCGGTGACCCCGAGGAACATTCCGAACCGGCCAGCCTGGCTGTAGGAGGTTTCGAGGCGGCCGATGGCGCTGTCTTCGGCGCTCGAGTAACGGCCATAGACCCAGGAGCTGAAGAGCGCTCCGTTTTCCGCGTAGAGTGGGCTTTTTGTCAGGGCGTTGACGACGCCTCCGATGGCGTCGCTGCCGTAGAGAACGGAGCCCTGGCTTTTCACCAGCTCGATACGCTCGAGCCCGTAGGGATCGATGAGGCTCCAGTATTGGTTCGGACCATCGCGGAAAACGGAGTTGTTGTAGCGGATCCCATCGATGAGGGCGAGATTGCGGAATCCGGTGAAGCCGCGGATGAAAGGCGAACCCTGGGCATAGCCGGTCTTTTGCACAAGGACACCGGGAATGTCCCGGAGCATTTCCGGAGTGGACCGCACCATGAGCCGGCGAATCTCTTCATCGTCAATGACGGACACGGAGTTCGGCACATCGAGAATGGCTTCATCGGTTCGGGACGCCGTGATCACGTTGGTGTCGAGAACGCCGCTATCGGCCGCGGCGCAGAGAGTGGGGAGGGCCAACAGAAGGCAGGCAAAGGAGGCGCTTGGGATGGATTTCTGCATGGTTTTTGGAGAGTGGAATGAAAGGGTGTGTCGCAAGACTTGCGGGGCCAAGGCAGAGAGTGTGCCAGAGCGGCCGGTCCAATGCGGGAACACCAAAACTCCTGATAAACACAGGGCTGCGACCTGAGTGATTCCAAGGTGAGGGGGCGCGGTGGATCAGGCCTTGTCCGGCGCCGGAAAGCGATGGGGCAAATCCTGTCCCGTGCCGGCATCCTCGTTTCCCCCGTTGCTTCCGCGGATCACTAAGACAGAGTTCCCTGTCCCATTGTGGTCATGGCTCTCCAGCGACTATCCTGGCGGATTGGCTTGCCCTTCGCTCTCTTCGTGCTTTTTGGCTCGATGGCCTTAGTACTGTGGATGGGATGGCTTGTCTCGCGTGAAGACCGAAGCCAGTTCGAGGCCTTGGCCAGGACGAACGCAAATTTTCTCGACGAAGTGAACCTGCCTCCCTCGGAAAGCATGGCCCGGCAGCTCACGGAAGTGCTGGGGCTGCAAGTGCGATTCCGGCGGGAGGGCCAAGTGACGCCGGGGTTGAACCCGGAGCAGACGGTCCCCGAACGCGTTTTCCGGGAAGCTCCGGCCGACGGCAAAGCGAGGCGGACCGGTGCGCGTTCCGAGATCGTGGCGGCCCCGTTGCAAAATGGGAGCGACCTGCTCTTGCTGCGTGCCGCGGGCTTTCCGGCAGTGGACTTGTGGAACATGCGGACCCTGGGTCCCTTGGCGTCATTTTGGGTATTGGCGTTGGGGATGGGCTGGTTGGTGAGCCGGAGCATGGTGCGTCCCCTGCAGCATTTGGCGTCCCAGTTGCCCGCGATCGAGGATCCAGAACCTCTCCAACTTCCGGAGGCGGAACGTCAGGATGAAATCGGCGACCTGGCCCGCGCCTTCGTGCGTACGAGGGATGCCTTGCAAGCCGAACGGATTCGCCGGGAGAAAGCGGAGAAATTGGCCGTGCTAGGACGCATGACCGCCGCGCTGGCTCACGAGGTGCAGAATCCGGTGGCCGCGATCAAGATGCATGCGCAGCTTTGGCAGGATCAGGAGGACGGAGGCCGGGATGCGGCGGAAGTCATTGAGCGAGAGGCGGAGCGGATCGAGGGGCTGGTGAACCAGTGGATGTATCTGGGGAAACCCCAACCTCCCGCGACCGGCGAGCTGGACGTCGCGACCGTCCTCGCGGACGTGTTGCGATCAGGAAAGGCCCAGCTCGATCACGCTCAGGTGAGTGCGGCGCTGGAGGTCGCCGGTCCGCTGCGGGTGCGCGGCGATGCCCGGCGCTTGACTCAGGTGTTCCGGAATCTGCTGGTCAACGCCATCCAGGCCATGCCGCGGGGAGGCCGACTTCGGGTGACCGGTCAGAACGCCGGAGGTGCGGTCACCGTGGATTTCGAGGACGACGGACGCGGTTTTTCCAAGGAGGCGTTGGAACGGTTTGCCGAGTTCTTTTTTAGTGAACGAGAGGGTGGAATGGGGATCGGGCTGAGCGTGGCCCAGGAGATTGTCAAGGCGCACGGAGGCTCGCTAAGCGCCGTCAACGTCCCGCAAGGCGGCGCGCGGGTCACCGTATTATTGCCAGGAGAAGAACCCCGCAGCGCTGCACCGATCTGATGCCTCGCACCGTGTTGATCATCGAAGACGAAGCGGCGCTGGCTTCAGCGCTGGCCTTGTTAGTGAAACGCATAGGAGGGGAGCCGGCAACGGCGGCCTCGGCTGCCCTGGGCTTGGAGATGTTGACGGAACGCCAGCCAGCCTTGGTGATTCTCGATATCGGACTGCCCGATCTCAATGGGCTGGAAGCGCTGGCGCGCATCCGGACGCATGACGCCGCACTTCCCGTTTTGGTGATCACCGCTCACGGGAACCTGGAGAACGCAGTCGAAGCGAAGAAGCGGGGGGCTTCGGGATACTTGGTCAAACCGCTGGACCTGCACGAGCTGGAGGACACGCTGCGGCTGCTTTTGGAGGCGCCGGTGGTGGAGGCGACCGAGGCTTGCGCCCTGCCCAAGAACCTCGAGACGCCGTTGCTCATCGGGTCTTCGCCCGCGATGCAGCCCGCCTTCGCCGCCATCGCGCATGCCTGCACATCCGACGCGCCGGTCTTGATTACCGGTCCGACCGGAATTGGGAAGTCCGTGACCGCCCAAATCATTCACCGGCACAGCCGGCGGCACGCTGGACCCTTCGTGACCTTGTCTTGCGCCGCGCTGCCGGAAACCCTGCTGGAGGCTGAACTCTTCGGGCACGAAAGAGGAGCCTTCACTGGAGCGACCGCGACCCGGCCCGGGCACATCGAGCGCGCTGCGGGCGGCACCTTGTTCCTGGAGGAGATCGCCGAGGTTCCTCCTGCGGTTCAGGTCAAGGTTCTGCGCTTTGTGGAGGACAAAGTATTCTCGCGAGTGGGCGGACGCGAGGACCTGCAGGTGGACTTGCGCATTATCGCGGCGACGAATCAGGACCTCAATCAGGCGGTTGCGGAGAAGCGCTTTCGTGAGGATCTGTTGTACCGTCTCCGGGTATTGGAGGTGAAGTTGCCTCCGCTGCGGGATCGATCCGGCGATCTGCCTGCCCTCTGCGCCTATCTTCTTGCCGGAATCGCCCGGGACCGGAAGCTGGCGCTTTCCGCGGATGCCCTGGCGATTCTGCGTGCCTACCCATGGCCGGGCAACGTGCGCGAGTTGCGAAATGCGCTGGAACACGCCGCCGCAGTTTGCTCAGGGCCGGTCATTTTACCCGCGCATCTGCCCACGGAGCAGCGGAGTGCGGTTGGAACCGGGCGGCCGGCCCTTGATGGCGTATTGGACGCGGCGATTGAGGAGTGGGTCGTGGCGCGGCTGCGAGACGGTGTGAATTATGACGCGCTGCATTCTGAATTGGAGGGTAAACTCCTGGCCGCGTTGCTCCAAAGGTTCGAGGGCAAACCGACGGTGTTGGCGCGGGAACTGGGGATGAACCGGGCCACCTTGCGCAAGAAGCTGCGGGGCATGCACGAGGCCGATGGCTTGGAGTGATCGTAAAAGACCCCAAGGCCGGCCCTGCAGGTCCCTGCAGAAAAGGGGCGGAAGCCCGGCTACTTCAGAATCTCCAACAGCTCGACGTCAAAGGTCAGCACGGAGTTGGGGCCGATGTCGCCTCCTGCTCCGCGTTCGCCGTAGGCGAGGTTCGAGGGAATGAAGAACCGGTATTTCGCTCCGGTGGGCATGAGCTGAAGTCCCTCGGTCCATCCTTTGATGACGCCGTTGAGGGGGAACTCCGCCGGTTCTCCACGATCGACGGAGCTATCGAAAACCGTTCCGTCCAGCAGAGTGCCGTGGTAGTGCACGCGGACTTTGTCGGTGACTTTGGGTTTGGCTCCGGCTCCGGCATTGAGGATCTCGTACTGTAAACCGCTGGCGGTGGTGAATACTCCTTCGCGTTGGCTATTCTCTTTGAGAAAGGCTTCGCCCGCGGCGGCGTTGCGCGCTCCCGCTTCCGCGTCGGTGTGCTGTTTTTTCTCCTGCAGGACTTGCTGGAACTGGGTCATGATTTGCTGGGCTTCCGCGGCGGAGAACCGCGACCCCTCGCCTTGCAAGACGTCTTTCATGCCGGCCAGGAGGGATTCGAGATTGATCTCGATGCCCTGCTCCTTGAGGTTTTCGGCAATATTGGAGCCGATGATATAGCTGGGCGGATCCGCGGGAGCGGGGCTTGCCGCTGGGGCGGCGTCTTGGGCGGACGCCGGCCCCGCGAGGATGGTCAGGCCCAGAGGAAAGAGGAGGAGAGGAATCTTGCGCATATGGGCGCAGGGTAGCCAGGATTCCGGCGATGCAAATGGAAGATTCTGGCGGGGAAAACGGGAGTGCAAAGGGAGTCGATGCACGGGAGCCATCCCCTGGAGGCCGGGCGAAGCCAAAAACCCGGCTGAGCCATACCCGGGAGAGGGGAAATCAGAAGCGAAAAGCAGCTTGGGCAGCAGAAGAAGGGGACGGGCAATTTCGCGGATCTTGCTGGACAGTGCGGGAGGATGGCGGAGGATCTCAGGGGTGCGCTTGGCGGAGGGACGCTGTTTCCGCCGCCCGCGCCCCGGCCTTGGTCCCCGTAGTTCAATGGATAGAACGAGGGTTTCCTAAACCTTAAATGCAGGTTCGATTCCTGCCGGGGATACCCGGAGTATTTCCTCGTAACACCTGCTGACTAAAGAATACCGGGAATACCGGAGGCTATGCTCAAGGCGAGATTGCGCACGGGGATGCATGGAAGCGCACCGAAATACCCTCAAGAACGGATACAAAACGGATACAATTGGGCAAGACGAGCGCGTAAATTCTCCCTTCAGCGACCCCGGGCGGTGGAATCAACCTGGCGCTTACGGGGGGGGCCAAGGTCATAAGCGACGGAGCCCCGTGGCGCTTCCAGCGGACGAAGACTCTGACCGCCGGAGGCGCCCCTCTCGCCGCCATCGTGTGCAGCGCAGCTCGTCGGAACTTATCTCGGGATTTGCTGTGGTCACGCCAAAGCAGCCGCACTGCAGGGTTTCCTGGAGTGAACCGAATGGCCCTTGGTCCGGATAGTCGGTCGATGAAACGATCTAGACCCCTTTTAATCCGGAGAGCTCTATGTTCCTTAGGAACCTTCAGAGTTCTCGTGTTCCTCTGCTTCCTTTGGAGCGGCATCCAACGCTCCACAGCTCGCCCGGAGATCGCCGGAGGCGCCGGAAGCTGGTGGGGTCCGACGCTGAGAGGAACGCGGACGAAAGGGAATCAAGATTCCCGCCCCGCCCCCGAAGAACGGGCGTGTTGCCAGGTATACCCTGCCCCCGTGTGGGGTCACCCTGTATTTCTGTCCCGTCTGTGGGTCCGTCTGATCGAACTGCGCCAGCCACGATTCGTGCGACATATTCATCGAATTCATAGGATCAGAACTCCTGATCTCCCGGAATTTGGATGAGCCGGAAAACTATGTGGCGCGGGCACTCCTGCCCGCGAACTTTCTAGGCTCACTCGGCGGACAAAGAGTGTCCGCCCCACAAATCGCCCCACAAATAGAGTGTCATTCACGGAGTGTCGCCATCATTTTCGTTGTTCTGCCAGTTTGGGTTTGGTTTCCGTGGGGATTCAGCTTGGTCATCGTGTCAGGTGAGCAATTGTTGTTTGGTTTTGATGATTTTCCGCTAGTCCCGCTCCTTCTGAGTTTGGGATCGGGAGTCGTCATTGCAGTCGTTGCCTTGATTCTTGTCTGCCGAGATGTCTGGCGGGGTGTGCTCCGTTTGCCACTGATCATCACTGCCGCCGCTGCGATCTTCGGCATTGTTTCTGTTCCAGTCGCACGATTGATGACCAAGCTGGAGCAGGACAGGAGATACCGTCAGCACGCGCCTAACCCGGACGCCGAAGCGAATCGCCGCCCCGCCGGGCAGCCGGCAGGGGTGCTAGACCGCCGCCCTCTCCTTTCGCGGTGTTTCGTAGAGAAGATGACGTGATAGAGCAGGCATCTGTAGGTGGAGGGCATAGCCGGCCGGTTTGTGGCGCCCCTGCCGGGGTGCGAATCGAATTACGACTCACACCGGTGGTGTCGCTGCGCTTTACCACCGGCTACAAGCTGCGAAGCCTCCGGCTTCTCTCGCGGC
>JBGTBW010000064.1:0-7375 GCA_041749135.1 Verrucomicrobiales bacterium | reverse complement strand
TCCAACCCGCCTTCCCCCTTCGATGGGCGATCAAGAGTTTCCGCGCTTGGGGTCGCCGCCAAGGGAAGCCGGAGGCCCTTGGACTGCGGCGAGCATCGCCGCTCTGGCTCAAGGCGCGGAGCGCCGTCGTGAGCGCAGGCGATGAGCGCCGGTTAGGGGGGTGAGACGGCGCAGCGCATCGCTCCGCCCGGGGTCGGGTTGTTTGGCGGCGGCCTCGTCGAGAGCGGTCGTCAGGCCGACGAGCAACGTCTGGTAGGTCTTCTCATCGGGCGCGTCTTTCCGGCGGGAGGGATTTCGCGCACGTCGAGGCGGCGGATCGCGTGTTCCCATGTCTCGGAGCGCGAGGAGTGCGGGTGGTGAGAACCTTTCCTGCCATATGCCAGAGTGCGCCTACTCGGGATTCCCCGTGCGAGATCCATCCGCGTTTCCAACGGGATGCTCCGCCTCAGTGGATCGCCTCTTGATGCCCGCGTAGCATGCACACAAAACTCCTGCAAGACTCATGACCTCAACCCCGCCAGGCGGCGAGGCTCCGGATGGACTGGATGCCCTCGACGTTCATCTTGGAGAGCCGGTCATCGTTGGTCAAAAACCAGTCGCAGCCTGCGGAGGCGGCACAGGCGAGCTGGATGGCATCAGGGGCGCGCAGAGCGGGGCACGTTGCCCTCAGCCGGGCGAATCGCCCGGCTGCCTCCGCGTCGAATGCAAGCACTTCCAATTTCCCAAAGGCTCTCCGGTATTGGGCCGCCAAGTCCTCTCTTCCCAATCGGATTGGCAAAACCAAAACCTCCCCCAATGTGAGGGCGGAGGTCGCCACCGTGTGTCCTCCTTCGCGGATAAACCGCCGCAATTCTTCGATCTCCCGGGCGAGTTCACTTTCCTCCCAAAGATAGATGAACAGGTTGGTGTCCCAGAAGATCTTCACTCCCAACCTTCCCTCTGCTCCTGGACATAGCGATCGGCATCCACGGCGCCCCAGATCGATGCATCCAAGGTCATCAGCTCATCCAAACCATCTTTCGGTTCCTCCGACGGGTCGTTCAACTCCCTCATCAACCCCCGCTCGATCAATGTTTTGAGGGTTACCGATCTTTCCAAGGCCGCCCGTTTGGCTCGCAGGACCAACGCGTCGGGCAATTCCACCGTCGTTTTCATATGGGGACCCATATACCCATATCCATGGTAATGTCAATGGTTTTCCGCTCTGATCCCGGGGAATGAAGATAGACCGGCGAACCGGGAAAAGGGGTCGCTTATCGCCTTCGCCCGCCACGGCGCTCCGCGCCTTGAAGAGAGCGGCGATGCTCGCCACAGTCCAAGAGCCTCCGGGTTCCCTCGGCGTTGACCTAGGCGCGGACATACCTTTCCGCCGTTGGGCCTCAAAAACCCAATTCGAGCGCTGGAGCGCCAGTGCCACAGGATACTCCTGGGCGCCAATGCGATCGGAAGAGTTCGGGGAATTTTGGCTCCAATGCGATCGGAAGCGTTGCCGCTTCCGCTACGGAACCCCCCCGTAGCGGAACTCGCAAGAGTTCCGGGAATTTCGGCTCCAATGGGATCGGAAGCAGCCGGCTGATTTGGGCTGAGTTGCGACGACGGGCGTGCAGGAAGGCCGCCCCTCAACGGCATCCCGGTCGCTTGCCAGGTCTGGCTGGGCGTCCATCGCTTCGCTTGCTGTTCCGCTGCGGCTCCGTTATTCTTCATGAATGCCAAGAATGTTCTCGATGAGCGCTCCGGTCGCGCGGCCTCGTGACCGCCGGAGATTCTCTGGTAAGGCGGGAATCAGGCCTGCATGCCGGCCGCGCTCCTGGACACAGGTGCGTGAGGGAACACAGGTGCGTGAGGGAGATCGCAGTGGGAATGGTTGAGCCGATGAAACGCTTGCAGCCCACAGTTCTTGTCCTGCTGATCCCGGGGGCGCTGGCCATGGCGAATCCGGACGCGGTGTTGGCGTTGCCGGCTCCGTTGAGCAGCTTCGTCGAGGCTCACTGTTTGGACTGTCACGATCCTGACGTGGCCAAAGGCGGGCTGGATCTCACGACAGGGTTGTCCGGCGAGATCGCGCAGCAGGCGGAACTGTGGGAAAAAGTCGTCCGGCGGTTGCGGACGCAGCAGATGCCTCCGGCCAGCAAGAAATCGCGCCCCGCCGAGGCCGAGTATGTCTCGACCGTGGAAGCCCTGAACGCGGCCCTTGACGCCGCAGCCATCGTTCGTCCAAAACCGGGGCGGACCGAGACGCTTCGCCGTCTGACCCGCACGGAATACGGCAACGCCATCCGCGATCTTCTCGCGCTGGAGGTGGACGCCACGGCGTTATTGCCGGCTGATGAAGCCAGTCATGGCTTCGACAACGTGACCGTGGGCACGCTGTCTCCGACTCTTTTGGACCGCTACATTTCCGCGGCCCAAACCATCAGCCGGCAAGCGACGGGAAGCGCGTTGCGGGAGCCTGGGGGCTCCACCATCCGGGTGCGGCCGGACATTACCCAGGAAGAACGCGTGGAAGGGCTGCCCTTCGGAACGCGCGGCGGAACGCTGATCCGATACACCTTTTCCCGCGATGGGGAATACGAGATCAAAGTGCGACTGGCTCGGGACCGCAACGAGGAAGTCGAGGGTCTCACGGAGCCGCACGAATTGCTCGTTTTGTTGGATGGTAAGGAGATGGGCTCTTTCACGGTGCGGCCGCCGGGAAGTGGGCAGAGTCACGCGGAGGTTGATGCGCATCTCGAGATCCGCCTGCCCGTGGAAGCCGGCCTCCACGAGCTGGGAATCACGTTTGTGAAAAATCCCACTTCGCTGCAGGAGACGATGCGTCAGCCTTACCAAGCCCGGTTTAATTTTCACCGGCATCCGCGCACGGGACCGGCTGTCTATCAAGTCGGCGTCACCGGCCCTTTTGATTCGGAGGAACCGGGCGACTCACCGAGCCGGCGGCGCATCTTTGTCGCTCAGCCAGATTCGCCGGAGGCGGAAGAGGAATGCGCGAGGGCGATCCTGGCCAAGCTTTTGCGCCGCGCCTGGCGGCGGCCGGTGACCGGCGAGGATGTTGAGCGCGTGCTGCCGTTTTTTCGTGAAAGCCGGGATTTGGAGGGCTTCGATGCGGGCATCGAAGCGGCCTTGAGCGCGATTCTGGTTAGCCGAGAGTTCCTTTTTCGGGTCGAACCGGATCCCGAAGGGCTGGAACCGGGGACGCCCTACCCGGTGAGCAATGTGGAATTGGCGTCGCGGCTTTCCTTTTTCCTCTGGAGCAGCATTCCTGACGACGAACTGCTGAAGCTGGCCGAACGCGGGGAGTTGACCAGACCGGAAGTGCTGGAGGGTCAAGCTCTTCGGATGTTGGCCGACCCGCGATCTCATTCGCTGGCCCACAACTTCGGCGGGCAATGGCTGCATCTGCGAAATCTCGATTCGGTTACGCCGGACGGCCGCTTGTTTCCCGACTTTGACGACAATCTCCGGCAGGCGTTTCGGCGGGAGACCGAGTTGCATTTCGAGGAGATTCTGCGCGACGACCGGAGCGTGTTGGATTTGCTGCGCTCGCGGCACAGTTATCTCAATGAGCGCCTGGCCAAGCATTACGGCGTGCCTCACGTTTACGGCTCCCATTTCCGGCGGGTGACTTTGGAGCCTCAACACCAGCGGGGCGGCTTGCTGCGGCAGGGGAGCATCCTGACAGTGACATCCTACGCCACGCGCACTTCGCCGGTGCTGCGCGGAAAATGGATCCTGGAGAATCTCATTGGGACGCCTCCGCCGCCTCCTTTGCCCGACGTCCCGGCTCTGGACGAGAACACGGTATCGGCCAACCTGCCAGTGCGGGAGCGTTTGGCGCTGCACCGGTCCAACGCCGCATGCGCCAGTTGTCACGAGTTCATGGATCCGCCGGGCTTCGCGCTCGAGCATTTCGATGCCGTGGGCCGGCTGAGGATGCTGGAGGAAGGCCAGCCGGTGGATGCCTCTGGAGGATTGCCCGATGGCAGCGTCTTTGCAGGAGTGGATGGGTTGGAGGAAGGGCTGCTCCAACGGCCGGAAGTGTTTGTCAACACGCTGGTCGAGAAGCTGCTTGCCTTCGGGCTCGGCCGTGGCCTGGAGCATTATGATGGGCCCGCGGTGCGCGAGATCGTTCGCGGGGCGCGGGACGATGATTACCGGATTTCCGCGATTATTGGTGGTATTGTCCGCAGCGTTCCGTTTAGGATGAGGGAAAGCTTATGAGCACGTTCACATTTGGAGCGGCCTTGCCCCGGCGCACTTTTCTGCGCGGGATGGGAGGCAGCCTGGCCTTGCCTTTGCTGGACGCGATGAGGCCGGCTCTGGCCTCTGCGGCGCGGGCCGGCTCGGCGCCTGTGCGGCGGCTTGGCTATGTCTTCATGCCCATGGGCGCGGACCTCCCGCGCTGGACGCCTCCGGGCGGCGAGAAGCTCGAGCAACTCTCCTTTATTCTCGATTCGCTGGGGCCGGTGAAAGACCAGGTGAGCGTGCTCACCAATATGGAACTGGAGAACGCCTACCCAGGAACCCATGCGACCTCGAATTCCGCTTTTCTGAGTTGCGCCCGAGCCAAGCACACGGAGAGCAACGACTACTTCCTGGGGACGACGGTGGATCAGGTCGCCGCAAGACAGATCGGGGGAGGGACGCAGTTGCCGTCGCTCGAGCTGGCCATGGACATGATGCAGACCGTCGGACAGTGCGACAACGGGTACGCCTGTGTCTATCAAAACAATCTGTCCTGGTCTTCGCCCACGACTCCTTTGCCGGCAGAGGCGCATCCGCGCATCGTCTTCGAGATGCTCTTCGGGGAAGGCGGCAGCCCGGAAGACCGCCGCAGCGCGCTCCGCAAACGGGCCAGCCTTTTAGATTTCGTCAGAGACGACCTGAACCGGCTGAATCGCGCGCTCGGGCCCGCGGACCGGGCCAAGGTAAGCCATTACCTGGAGAGCGTGCGCGAAGTGGAGCGCCGCATTCAGATAAGCGAATCCGGCATCGCCGGCAATCCCTTGCCCGATCTGGAACGGCCCTCCGGCGCGCCGGCCTCCTATGCGGATCACGCGCGGCTCATGTTCGATCTGCAGCTTTTGGCTTTTCAAGGCGACGTTACCCGGGTCGTGACCTTTCAATTGGCGCGGGAAACCAGCAATCGCACGTATCCGGAGATCGGGGTTCCCGACCCGCATCATCCGCTGTCCCATCATGGGAACGATCCGGAGAAAATCGCGCGCATGGCCAAGATCAACCGGTTCCACGTGTCTTTGTTTGCGGAGTTTTTGGAGAAGTTGCAAGGGACGCCGGAGGGCGCGGGATCCCTTCTCGATCATACGCTGATTCTTTATGGAAGCGGAATGAGCAACCCCAACGTGCACGACCACACCAATCTGCCGGTCCTGGTGGCGGGCGGGTCCGCCGCTGGGATGCGAGGCGGGCGCCATATCCGGTTTGCGGAGCCGGCTCCCTTGGCCAACTTGCATTTGACCCTGTTGGAGAAGGCAGGAGTTCAGTTAGAAAAGTTTGCCGACAGCACCGGGACAGTCGACGAACTGTTCGAACCGCTGCAGATTTGACGCCCATGGCCGGTGGACTTCAGTCCGGCGGCGCCTCCGCGCTGCGCAGGGGCGCACAGGGTGTGCTGATGGCGCTGTTGAGCGGAGCGGTCTGGGCCGGCGACGGTCCTGGTTTGGCGGACGCCGCCGAAAGGGGAGCGTGGGACCGGGTCCGGACCCTGTTGGGAGAGGGGGCCGCGGTGAACAAGGCGCAAGCGGACGGGACCACGGCATTGCATTGGGCGGCGCATCTCGACGAACCGGCGGCGTTGCGGGTGCTTTTGCAGGCAGGGGCGAGCGCGGATTCTGAAAACCGGTATGGCGTTCGCCCGCTCCATCTGGCCTGTGTCAACGGCAACGAAGAGATGGTGAAGTCTCTCCTGGAGGCGGGTTCCGATCCTAACGGAGCGCAACGAGGCGGCGAGACGCCGCTTATGACCGCGGCCAGGACCGGCCGGCCGGGCCCGGTCCAGGCGTTGCTTGAACGGGGAGCGCGGATCGAGGCGGAAGATCGCAGGGGTCAGTGCGCCCTGATGTGGGCCGCAGCGGACGGTCATGCTGAGGTGGTGGAGATCCTCATTGCCGCGGGAGCGGACCTGCGCCGGAGGTTGAGGTCCGGGTTTACACCCATGCTTTTTGCCGCACGCCAGGGGCAAATCGATGTGGTCCGCACCTTGCTCCGTCATGGAGCGGATCCTAACGAAGCAATCGAGACCAAACGTCCGGCGGGAGGGCGGGCTCCTCGCCACGGGATGAGCGCGCTCCTCTTTGCCGTCGAGAACGGTCATTTTTCCCTGGCCCTGGAGCTTATCGAGGCTGGAGCCGACCCGAACGACGAGCGTTCCGGTTTTACGCCCTTGCACGTTCTGACCTGGGTGCGCAAGCCGAACCGGGGCGACGACGAGTCCGGCCAGCCGCCTCCTCAAGGTTCGGGATCCTTGAACAGCTTGGATTTTGTCAGGAGACTCGTCGCCGCCGGAGCGGATGTCGAGGCGCGCCTGAAGAAAGGCGATTCCGGGCGGGGCAAGCTAAGCCTCACCGGAGCGAGTCCCTTTTTACTGGCTGCCAGGACTGCGGATCTGCCGTTGATGAGATTGCTGGTGGAACTCGGCTCCGATCATGCTTTGCCGAACGCGGACGGGGCCACGCCTTTGATGGCGGCGGCGGGACTGGGATGTTTGGCTCCCACGGAGGAAGCGGGCACGGAGGCGGAGTGTGTGGCGGCGGTCGAGTATTTGCTCTCCAGAGGAGCCGAAGTGAACACGGTCGATAAGAACGGCGAGACGGCCATGCATGGCGCAGCCTACAAGAGCTTGCCAGCCATGGTGAAGCTCTTGGGCGACCGGGGCGCGCAGATCGAGGTGTGGAATCGCAAGAACAAGTATGGCTGGACGCCCTTGCTGATCGCCGAGGGTTTCCGGCCCGGCAACTTCAAGCCATCGGCGAAAACCATTGCGGCGCTTCACGACGTCATGCGTGCCGCCGGAATGGATCCGCCTCCCCCCACCGCCCGGCCGGAGCCGAAGGCCGAGACGTATGAATAGGGGAGATTGACGGCGCGCTTCACCGGGGATGGAGGCGGGCATGAAAACGAGGCTGGATCACAGTGCCTAAGCACCGATAGCGCCAAGGCATTGGTGTCGAGTGTTTTCATACCTTCAGACTCCTGATCTCGAGGAATTTGGATGAGCTGGAAGGGTATGTGGCGCGGGCACTCCTGCCCGCGAACTCTTCAGGTTCCATCGGCGGACAGGAGTGTCCGCCCCACAAGTAGGGCGTCATCTGCCGAGATGCGGTCTCGCTTCGGCTCAGCGATTTTCCTCCCTGTCCAT
>JBGTBW010000063.1:0-5239 GCA_041749135.1 Verrucomicrobiales bacterium | reverse complement strand
TCCAACCCGCCTTCCCCCTTCGATGGGCGATCAAGAGTTTCCGCGCTTGGGGTCGCCGCCAAGGGAAGCCGGAGGCCCTTGGACTGCGGCGAGCATCGCCGCTCTGGCTCAAGGCGCGGAGCGCCGTCGTGAGCGCAGGCGCTTTCACCCGGGTTGAACCCCCGTTTTCACTTGCCTCCTTCCCCTCGGACGCGGCATGCTTTTCCGAAAGGGTTACCCAGGCGCAACCGCGGCCGTGTTGCGGTTTTCAATCCTCGTCGCATTGCGCAAACGTGCACCCCATACGCCCATGAAAACCAAGGCTCTCCTCCCTATCCCCCTCCTCAGTAGCGGCATCGCGCTCTTGGCTGCCGTGGCCTTCGCCGCCCCGGCAACAGTAGGCATGTCGCCAGGCAAAGTCGAGTTCAAGTCGATCGGACCCATCGCTTTCGGGCCTGAGGGCATCCTTTTCGCGGCTGACTCCCGCTCCGCCGCCATCACCGCCATCGCCACGGAGGACACCACGCCGCGGGAAGGCGCTGCACCACCCAATGTTGAAGGCATCGACCGCCAAACGGCAGCCGTCCTGGGAACCGAGCCGGACCAATTGCTCATCAACGACATGGCTGTCAACCCAGCCTCGGGCCGCATCTACCTTGCGGTCTCTCGCGGACGAGGAGACGATGCCGTCCCGGTTCTGCTCCGGCTCAACAACGATAACTCTCCCGAGATCGTCGATCTGAGCCAGGTCCTCTCCTCCCGCGCCGTGCTTCCAGACGCTCCGCCGGACGCCGAAGTCCGCGCCGGCCGGGGCAGTTCCAATCCGCGGCTGGAATCCATCACCGACATCGCGTTTTTCGAGGACCGCGTCCTGGTCGCCGGACTCTCCAACGAAGAGTTCTCTTCTGCCTTCCGGGCCATCCCATTCCCCTTCCGCACTGTGGAGAACGGAACTTCGGTGGAAATCTATCATGGCGCCCATGGACGTTTTGAAACGAGGTCGCCCGTTCGCACCTTCGTGCCCTTCGTGGTAGGCTCGGAACCTCAACTGCTCGCCGCCTACACCTGCACTCCGTTGGTGCAGCTTCCCCTCAAACAACTCGTGCCCGGCGCCAAAATCAAAGGCAAAACCATCGCCGAACTCGGCAACCGGAATCGTCCGTTAGACATGATCGTTTACAAGAAAGACGGCAAAGATTGGTTGTTGCTGGCCAATAGCAGCCGCGGCGTTATGAAAATCGAAACCCACGGCATTGAAGAGTCCAAAGCGATCGAGGAACCCGTCTCCGGCGGCGGTATCGAAGGGCTCCCCTACGAAACATTGGGTGATTGGCAGGGCATCGAACAGCTTGACCGCCTCGACGACAGCCATGCCGTCGTTGTGCGCCGTTCCGATTCCGGTTCGCTCGATCTTGCCGTTATGGCCTTGCCGTGAAACCGTAGCGCCCGGCAGCAATCATCCCTTCATTTGCCGCGTTCCTTTCTCCTTCCACTCGCGGGCCGGATATGGGTCTGCTTCGCAGCTTGCACTCCAGGGGTCACTCTCGGCGCGGAGGAAAGCGGAGAATCCGCGCGGTCCAAGGAAGATCAGCCTTCGCTTCGCTGGAGCAGTCCCTCCGGGGTGGACAGCGCTCCGAGGTTGGAGTTGGGTGGGCTCCCCGAGGAAACCTTGAAGATCCTCGGGGAATGGACGCCCGAGGACAAATCCTGGAAAGACATCCTCGCTGTCTACGCCGCAGCTCCGGATCAAGAGCGCCCCGGCGGCCTGCCGGCCATGGCCGGAACCTACCGTGTGGCCCAGGGAAAGGTCGAGTTCGAACCGCGCTTTCCCTTGCTGCCCAGCTTGGATTACCACGCCGTCCTCCATCCCGGAAACCTTCCGGGCGCCTCCTTCAAAGGGCCGGAACAGCAGGCCATGTTCCGACTGCCTATCGAAGAGCGTGAACCAGTCACACGTGTCTCCGCAGTCTTCCCCAGCGCTTCGACGCTTCCGGAAAACCTCCTCAAGTTCTATTTCCACTTCTCCAACTCCATGAGCCGCGGCGACGTCTACGCTCATCTCCGTTTGGAGCGGGCCGACGGAACGGAGGTAGACCTCCCCTTTCTCGAACTCGACGAAGAACTCTGGGACGGCGAGCGCAGGCGAATCACTGTGTTCATCGATCCCGGCCGCATCAAACGGGGTCTCAGGCCTCGCGAGGAGAGCGGTCCCGCGCTGGAGGCGGATCAGTCCTACGTTCTCATCATTGCGGCCGGGCTTCGCGACGGTTCCGGGCTGCCGCTGCAGGAGGAATTTCGCACAACCTTTCGCGTTGGTCCCCCAGACACCACCCCGCCGGATCCCTCGCTGTGGGAGCTTTCCCTGCCCCGATCCGGTTCCCGGGAATCTCTGGTTGCCGCATTTGGCGAGTCCTTGGACCACGCTCTCGCGCTGCGCCTTCTCGAAGTCGTAGACAGCGAAGGAAAAAAGGTGGCCGGCCAGTCCGCTCTCGAAGACCACGAATCCCGCTGGACCTTTGCGCCATCGCTGGCCTGGAGCCCCGGCGATTACCGGATCCTCATCCCCAACACGCTCGAAGATCTTGCTGGAAACCAGGTCGGCCAGCCTTTCGACGTCGATGTCTTCGACCAAGCCAGGCCCGTCCGGCCGGAGAGAAATGCGGAGATCCCCTTTCGGATCCGCTGATCCTGCCGTCACTCCACCTCCAGGAGCGCCAACAACCCCCAGGCCGTCGTGGAAACCCGTTGGGCATAACTATCTCCGCCCGCGGGACGCGTCGTGGCCGCCCACCCGCCGTCCGCTTCCTGGACCGATCTCAGGTAGGCCGCGCCTTTTTCGATCAGGGCCGCGTAGTCTTTCCCGTCATCCATGCCCGCCAAAGCCAGCAGAACCATCGCGGTGTCGAAGGCCTCCGGCGGGGAACCCACAAACAAGCCCCAGCCTCCTTCCGATCCTTGAGCCCGGCGGATGAGATCCAGAGCGCGCTGCATCGCCTCCGCCTCAGTTACTTCTCTTGGGTTTGTCAGGGCCAGGATCACGGCCGCGGCATCCAACACTCGCGGAGAGCGCAAGGCCGCCAACCAAGCCCGGGCCCGGAGTCGCGACGGGCCGAACTGATCCCCGCCGTCCACCTCCCACACTCGCAACGCCATCCGCGTCGCCAGAGGCGTCCCGTAAGTCACCGGCGAGCCCGCAGCAGCTTCCGGTTCGATCACATAAGCTCCGGATTCGCTTTGCCGGACGGCCAATCCTCCCGCCGCCGCTCGCAGCGCCGCCCGGTCGTCCATGGCCCCCGTTTCGACCGCCGTGGCCAGTCCCGCTGAATACTGAACCCAGCTCAAGCTTTCGTCTGCGAACTCCGCATTGCTCTCTTTCAGCCATTCCGCCGGCTGAGCCAGCCATCCCTTCGAGTCGGCCAGCGAATCCGGCGGCGCCGGAAATCCGCGGTGCAGCGCCACATGCAACGCCCGCGCGCCATCCCCATTGTGATGACAGGATCGACAGTCGTTCTCCGGAAGCCACAACGGAACTTCCCTGGCCAGGAAACCTATGGCCCGAGCCACCGGACCTCCTTCAGCGCCCGGTTCCATCGCTGGTTGCCCCCTGGCTTCCTGTCCAAAAAAGCCGAACCACACTGCTGCCCAAGCCGCGCTGGCTTTCATCATCGGAAGTGAATCTACAATTGCTCCTGCATGGAAGCCACGCCTACTTTGATCCGCACACCGGGTGATCCCTCCGGTTCTGATGAAACCGGGAGAGTTGTGGGAACGGGACGTCATGCTGGGCGACTGGTTTGGCCTGCGCTCCTGGTTCGCGAACCGCGGAATCCAGTTCGACCGGGAGTTGAGTCTCTTCTACCAAGGAATACTGCCTGGATCTGTCCGATTCGCTTCTCGCCGGGTTCTTAAACGACAGCGAGCACGGTTTGGAAATCTATTACGATTGTGCCGTAACCCCCTGGTTTCGGATGACGCGAATGTCCAAATCATCGACCCCGCACTCAAGGAAGCAGAAACGGCTGCTATTGTAGGTCTCCGAGCCCGCCTCGTGTTCTAACTCCCCCGGCCTGGCGCCGCACCTTGGCCGCTTTTCCCATAGTGTTCGCTGGCTCCCGCTTCGAAGCCGAGCGCCAGGCGCTGGCATGATGAATCATCCGAACATCGCCAAAGCCCACGACGGCGGCGTGACGGAGACAGGCCGGCCGTTCTTCGTGATGGAACTGGTGCGCGGCAACCGCATCACCGATTACTGCGCGCAGCACAGCCTTTCCACCCGCCAACGCCTCGATCTGTTCACCCGCCAAAGAGAAACAAAGCCAATGGTGCAGCCAGATGAAGAAGCAAAGCGCGGCTTTCGTGCTCTGCCCTCTCAAAGAAGAGTTCGAGCAAAACCGTGAGCGCTGGGCGCCAGGGCAGGTCACGATCATCGAGCGGGAGTTCAACTATTTCGATACCAATGCCCAACGCACCCGCTACGGGCATTTTCGCAGCCAGGGCTATTTCATCGGGAGCGGAGTGGTCGAAGCTGGATGCAAGCATGTGATAGGCCAGCGCATGAAGCAGTCTGGGATGTTCTGGGGCGAGAAAGGAGGGGAAGACCTTTTGAGCCTGCGCTGCCTCATGCTTAGTCCTCACTTCGAGGCTGCCTGGCAAGCCACTGTCCCCATCCTCGCTGCACGACGGGAAAAGAATCGACGGTGGTGCGCCTTAGATTCCTAAGAAGTCTTAACTTTTTTGTCGTGCACCCCCTGCGGCCCTGCGGCGCCACTCCCGGGGACAGGGAACTGGCGTTGAATGCTTTCACGCCGGAGGCCCTTGGACTGCGGCGAGAATCGCCGCTCTCTCCCGGCGCGGAGCGCCGTGCGTCCGGAAGCTTGTAGAGTGCGCCAGTCCTGTGGGGTTTTGGATGGGGACGCGGAGTCTCTGGGAGGCCGAGGCGGGGTTGGAACTGGCGGAGTTCTGTGCGCGCTCGAAAGCGGCGATTCTCGCCGCAGTCCAAGGGCGGCGGCCAAGCCGCCGCTAAAAGGCCCGTCGAGCCACGCCGGAGGCCCTTGGACTGAGGCGAGCGTCGCCGGGCGTCCGGAAGCTTGTAGAGTGCGCCAGTCCTGTGGGGTTTTGACTGGGGACGCGGAGTCTCTGGGAGGCCGAGGCGGGGTTGGAACTGGCGGAGTTCTGTGCGCGCTCGAAAGCGGCGATTCTCGCCGCAGTCCAAGGGCGGCGGCCAAGCCGCCGCTAAAAGGCCCGTCGAGCCACGCCGGAG
>JBGTBW010000062.1:0-61170 GCA_041749135.1 Verrucomicrobiales bacterium | reverse complement strand
AGGGGAATAAGAGTGAGCCAAAGCGAGACCGCCACTCCGTGAATGACACTTTATTTGTGGGGCGATTTGTGGGGCGGACACTCTTGTCCGCCGAGTGAGCCTAGAGAGTTCGCGGGCAGGAGTGCCCGCGCCACATAGTTTGCCGGCTCATCCAAATTCCTCGAGATCAGGAGTTCTGAGCCCATTCGCCGGATTCCGGCTCAGCCTATTTCCCCAAGGTCAGGAGTTCTGACCTTTCGGCGCCAGCACCTTTCCGCGCCCGCGGCCATCCCCTATTCCAACCACCGGGAAAGGTTCTCCCTCACAAAGTCGTCATCCGTCAACTGGGGATGCTCCCGGCGCACCCGGTCGATTTCTTCCTCCTGCCCCGGCGACAGCACTTCGTTCGAACTGAGACAGCGCCGGCTGGGAACCAACCCCTGCCTCCGCAATACCTCGAGAATCCCCGCCAAACAGCCCCGGAAACCGTTGGCCGCGTCGAAGATCGCCGCGTTGGCGTCCGTCAACGCGACGTTCTCCTCTAACCAATTCCGGAGGCCCTCCCCAGAGGCCCGGATCCGCTGAACCGCCCGCAGTTGCTCGACGGCCCGGCGCGTCCATACGCCCCATTGTCCCAGCAGACCTCCAGCGAAATAGCGGACCTTATCCCCGAAACGGAAGGGCGTGACCAGATCGCCGAGAATGTGATCGTCGTTCCCCGTATACAGCGCAACGTCGTCCCGGCCCGATTCGACGGCGGCGCGCAGCACCTCCACCGTGGCGTAGCGATCGAAAGGCGCGACCTTGACAGCGGCGACCCCTGGGATCTCGAAGAACTTCTGCCAGAAACCAAAGCCCGATCGCCGTCCCCCCACGGCCTCTTGCAGGTAGAACCCCATGACCGGAATCACTTCCGCCACAGACTGGCAATGACTCAAAAATGCCTCATCGGACGCATGCCGAAAAGCTCCGGGGCTCACCAGTCCCAAATCATATCCCGTCTCCCGGGCATAAGCCGCTTCCCGCAAGGCCGACTCCGTGTCGCCACAGATCCCCGCGATGCGGATCATGTCGCGCGCCTGCGGCCACGCCTCCATTTCCCGCGCCGCCAGTTCGAGCACCGGTTCGAATAGGCCGTGCCTGGGATCGCGAATCTCGAACTGCGTCGAATGCACTCCGACCGCCAACCCGCCGGCTCCGGCGTCCGCGTAGTAGCGCACCAAGGCCCGCTGACTCTGCTCCGCCCAGCGGCCGTCTTCTTCCAGCGCCAGCGGGCAGGCCGGAATGACCTCGCCCCGGCGCAATCGCTCTCGTTTCTGTGCGTCCATTCGCCCCTCTAGAAATCCCCGTCCCGCACTTCGAAATGGGTCGGTTTGTCCAGTGTTTCGCCTCCCTGCTTGAGCCAGCTCGCCACCCAGCGGATCAATAGTGCGTTGGAAACCTCCGGCGCTCCCAACCGCTCTCTCATCTTGGAAGCGTCGCCCAACCAAGCAGTCCCGCGCTCGCGACCCACAACGTGCGCCGGTTTTCCGAACAGTCGCCCAAACTCCAGAGCCGCTTCTCTCACGGATATTTTGTTAGGTCCGGTCACGTTGAGAATGTCTGGGGGCGATGCCGCCCATTCCGCGGACCGGATGATCATATTCACGGCGTCTCCTTGCCAGATGGCGTTGACCCAGCCGGTCGTCACATCCACCGGCTCGCTCTCCCATACTTTGCGCCCGATATCCACCAGCACGCCGTAGCGCAGATCCACGGAGTAATTCAACCGGATCAAGACGCCAGGTGTATTCCAGCGCCGCGACCCCTCACAGAACGCCTCTTCCCGGCCCAGACAGGAACGCGCATACTCACCCGGCGGATCCGGCGCATCGGACTCCCGTGAACCTGACCCGGATACCGGGGCGAAGGGGTAGACGCAGCCCGAAGACAAGGCCACCAAGGTCGAGTCCAGGAAGCGCGCCGCCGCAAGCGAGGGCATCTCGACGTTGAATCTCCTCAACAAATCGGGCCGGCCAGTGGTCCCAAACTTGATTCCCGCCAGATAGAACACCAGCGCCGCATCCGGCAGTTCCGCCAATTGGGATTCGTCTTCGAGATCGCAGCGCCGAGTCTCGATGCCGGCCTCGAGTAAAGGCTCCTCGGACTCCGGACTTCCAAACCGGGAAACGGCAATCACGCGCTGGTCCTCCCCGTCTGCCTTCGCCGCCCGTTGCAGCGCCCGGGTCAGATGGAAACCCATTTTCCCTCCGGCGCCCAGAACGAGCACCGTTCCCGGGAATCGCTTCAGCACCTCTGCCGTCCGGGAATCCGGTCGCGACGCCCGCTCGTGCAATTCCGACAGTGTGGCCGGACCGGCTTCATCCACAGATGCCATCTAGCCCGGATTTCTCATACTGTTTCGTTGCGAGGGGCTGCGAAGCCCTTACTGCCAAGGCCTCGCGCCGCCGAGAGCGCAGAGTTGGGTGAGTACACCCTGATCAAACCAGAGGCAAGCGGAACGAAGTCAGGATGGGGTGCAGGGCGCCACAGCAGAAAGGGTATACCGTGTCGCCACAGCCGCCGCTTAGCGGTCCTCGGGATTGGCAAACTTGAAGATCAAGGCCGCCACTGCTCCCCCCGCCAGATTCGCCACAATGTGGATCCAAATGTCGGCGAAATTCACCAGCTTCATAATCCCGATGCCCAAGGCGACAGCCGGGTTGAAGGCTCCTCCAGAGATCCCTCCCACGGCGAAGGCTCCGGTCATCACCGTCATGCCGATGGCGAGGCCATAGAAGGAATTGTTCGCGGTGGCCTTGGCCGCAGCCACGTTCAGCACGACGTAAGCCAGGGCAAAAGTGAAGAGAAACTCCGCGACCAGCGCCTTCGGCACGCTTTCGATCACCATGGGGGTCCCGGTTCCGACCAAAAACTTCACCACCAGGGCCGCTGCCGCCGCAGCCGCCAACTGCGCCACGATGTAGGCGCCCGCGTCCTTGGCCTCGCAGCGCCCCCGCAGCCACACCGCAAAAGTCACAGCCGGGTTGTAATGAGCGCCGGAGATGTGTCCCCCAGCGAAAACCATGACCATCAGCGCAGCGCCGATGGCGAGCGGGGGAATCACTCCCGGGCTTCCCGGAATCACGGTGCAACCGACCGTCAACACCAAGAAGAATGTTCCAATGAACTCGGTTAGATACTTATTCATAGCGTTGCAATCGGCTCAAAACTCTTCTTCCCCATTGAGGAAGCCTCAGCCTGTAGCGGATTCGGACACCTCTGTCATCCGTTTTTCGATAGCCAGCATTTCTCACACTCCATCGTCGCCGGGCGCCAACCTAGCCGCGACAGGCGGCTAAGGCGCGCAGCTCTTCTGGGCTCTCTTTGCCCTGAGGGAGGGGGCGGGACGCTTCCTAGCCTCAGAACTCCTGATCTGGCGAGCGGACACGAGGAGACCGAGAAAAGAGGATGGGCTCCCGGCGCGGAGCGCCGTCCGCGTAGCTGCATTCGCAAGAATGCAGGCTGCCCGCCAGGACTTCGGAACTCTTACGAGTTCCGCTACAGTTCTAACGTCAAGGGAAGCCGGAGGCCCTTGGACTGCGGCGAGCATCGCCGCTTTCTCCCAAGGCGCGGAGCGCCGTGGCGGGCGAATGTGGTTAGCAGCCAGGACAGTCCTCCCCGGCGGCCTGACCAGGAGCAGGCAATCCAGGCGAAATAAACCGGCTGGGATTGATTCCCGCCTTGCAACCTCCACGCCTTTCATTTCTAATTGCCCGAGATGAGCCGAGATGCCCGTCCCGCACCCCTACCTCCGCCCCAATCCGCTCCTACCCAGCCAGGTCTGGTCTGCCTTGAAAGGCGCTCTCTCATCAGTTGACCGTCAGCCATTTCGAAGTGGGCGCGCCCAACGGCGCGCCACCCGCCATACTCCAACCCCATGCCATGACCATCACCGACGCGACGCCCTCAGGCGAAAAGCTGCATTCCTTCACGCTCGACTCGCTCAACGAGCATATGACGGTGCGCGAAATCCTCCGAGCCCGCATCTGGCAGGAAGTGCAGGATCATAATCACCAGAGCCGGGAAGTCTTCCGCGGCCTCGTCCAGCCCGTCGGCGCCGAGCGCGTCCTCAATGGCGCGAAGTTGCGCACGCCGCGCCAAATCGATTGGGAAGCACAATTTCGCCGCGCCTGCGAAGCCTTCGAAACAAACCGCTTTTTCGTTCTCATCGATAACCGCCAGGCGGAGTCATTGGATGAAACGTTCGACGTCGGCGTGGAGAGCGAAGTGCAGTTCGTGAAGCTCACCCCACTCGTGGGAGGGTAGCCTTAGCTCTTGGGTTTGATGGACGAGTGGAAGGGTGGAAAGGAACGTCCGGCCTGCACGAGAATGCGCAGGCCATGAAAGCGTTGGTTGAGCGTGCTCCGGAGTTTCCGATCGAGGCAGGCGAAGCCTGGACCGATGCCGCAGTGGCGGAGCTGCAGGCGCTGCCACAGGCGAAGCAGGCTTCCTGGATCGCCATGCTCGGACATTGCGCACAGGCAACCTCCGCCTTTCCCTCCGCAAAATGGCTGAAGAGCGCCGCCGCTTTGATGGATGCCGTCGGTCGCGAGGAGTTCAAGCGGAGCATGCTGGAGTGGCTTCCCCTCGTCAATGAACCGCGCACGAGAGATTCCCGGCATTCACTCAATCTCCGCGCGGGAGCGATGACCCTCACCGAGGGGCATATGGACATCCTGCGCGGCCTCGCGTGGATGTGCGGACTGGCCGAAGACCGCGCATTGGCGCGAGCGCTGACTGCGCTGGCGATCACTGCTTTCAAGAAAATCCCCGGCGTGGGTTCGCGCGTACGCGAGTCGGCAATGCCTGCATCACCGCGCTCGGCAGGATGCCGGGGCAGGATGCCGTGGGGCAGCTCGCCGTGCTCAAAGTGAAGGTGAAGGCTGGCATGGCGCAAATCGCCATCGAGAAAGCACTGAAAGCCGCAGCGAAGCGCGAGGGCATTCCACGCGAGGATTTGGAGGAGATGTGCGTTCCCGCTTACGGGCTGACCAAAGCTGGGCGCCTGGTCGAGACGCTCGGCGATTTCACCGCGGAACTCGTGGTCACGGGGTCGAAGACGACCGAGATCATTTGGCGCCGCGCGGATGGGAAGGTGCAAAAGTCTTTGCCCGCGGCAATGAAGCGCGAGTTTGCCGAGCAGCTCAAAAATCTGAAGGCGGTGAAGAAGGACATCGAGAGAATGCTGCGCGCGCAGGCGCAGCGGATCAATGCGCTCTTTCTCCAGCAGAAGACGTGGCCGCTCGACACTTGGCTCGAGCGTTATCTCGAACACCCGCTCGTCGGCACGCTGGCGCGGCGCTTGATCTGGAACGTCACGACCGGCGGCACGACCACCCCCAGCCTGTGGCTTGACGGCAAGCTCGTCGATCGTCTCGGGCATCCCGCTCCTCTCGATGCGGCGCGCACTACCGTCGCCCTGTGGCATCCGCTCGATCAACCGCCTCAGGTAGTCCTCGGCTGGCGCGCGTTTCTCGAGGAATGGCAAGTGCAGCAGCCGTTCAAGCAAGCGCACCGGGAAGTCTATCTGCTCACGCCCGCCGAAGAACGTACGGGCGCCTTCTCCAACCGCTTCGCTTCACATATCCTCAAGCAACACCAGTTCCACGCCCTCTGCGCCGCGCGCGGCTGGAAGAATAAGCTGCGACTCATGGTCGATGACGAGTATCCGCCTGCCTCGCGGCTCCTCCCGCAGTGGGGACTGCGCGCGGAGTATTGGATCGAAGGCGCGGGGAGCGACTACAGCGCCGACACCAACGAGAGCGGCGTCTACCTTTGCCTTTCCACCGACCAAGTCCGCTTCTATCGCATTGGCGACGAGCAACTCACGGCACATGCCGGCGGCGGCGGTTATAGCGCCAGATGGCATGGACAGCCGGCCGCCGAACCGCTGCCGCTCGCAGAGATTCCGCCGCTCGTGTTCTCCGAAATCATGCGCGACGTGGACCTCTTCGTCGGCGTGGCCAACGTCGGCAATGATCCCGCCTGGGCCGATGGCGGCCGGCGCGAAACGGAGCGCAACGCATGGACGCATTTTTCCTTTGGTGAACTCTCCGCCGCCGCGCAGACCCGTCGCGATCTGCTTGAACGCCTCGTGCCCAAGCTAAAGATCGCCGATCGCTGTTCGTTCCCGGGTAAGTTTCTCGTCGTTCGCGGCGACCTGCGCACTTACAAGATCCACCTCGGCAGCGGGAACATCCTCATGTCGCCGAACGACCAATACCTCTGCATCGTTCCTGGCGGCGGCCAAGCCGAGGAGGGCAAAATCTTCCTGCCCTTCGAGGGCGACCGCACGCTTTCGGTGATTCTCAGCAAAGCCTTCCTGCTCGCGGAGGATGCCAAGATCACCGACCCGAGCATCACTCGGCAGATACGTTCGCGCTAACGCGGAGCCCCGGCCCGGAGTGGATCCAAGGCAACGGCATGACAGAACTATTAAAAGCTTGCCTCAATTTGCTGATGATGGATTCTATATGGAGATTGGCTACCTGCGTAGATGCATTCATTTAGTTTCAGAGGCGCCCCAATAGGGCTTTAATGTGGAGCCAGTTCGGCATAGATCACAGGATTGATCGCCGCCTGACGCGCATTGATCAGCGGAGCCAGTTTCCTCTGGGACCACGCGAACCACTTGGGATCACGCGTGGCGATGTCGAGCAGAACATTCGTGTCGATGAGCACCAAGACTCAATCCTCGCCGCAGGTGATAGCCATGATCTCGTCAGTCGACAGCCGGGTGGACGCGGAACCCGCGGCCTTGGTCAGCCACGCATCGAAGGCCGTAGCCGGCCGCCTGCCGGGCTTACGCGGCCCCTTGATCGTTACTTTCATGAGAAAGTATTGCCCGAAGTGGTAATACTTGTCAACACGGGCAACCCGGGCAACCATCTGCCGAGCCGTTGCAGAGGCGAACTTTTCCTGCTTCCAACAGGCGGGAACAAGTCGCAATATCCTGAGATCCTATCGAAAAAAGGCCTCGCGCCCATGAACCTGAAACCATCGCTCGCCGTTCTGCTCCTGCTGCCCCTAACCGCTGTGAACGCCGCTGAGCCGGAGCCGGACGACGTGCTCGCGGGCCTCCGCGAATTCTACCGGCGAACGGCGCGGGCTGACGGCTCGTTCCAACCGGGAATCGATCCTGACTATGCCGGCATGTCGGACTCCGCCTACAGCGACCTCGCCGCGGTCACTTACGCCGTGACGGTGCACGCGACCTTCGGCTGGGAACTTCCTGACAAAGCGAAGACTGCGGAGTTCCTGGTGGCGCGACAGAAGGAGAACGGGGACTTTCTCAACACGGCCGGCACGGTGGATCCGGCGTCGGCAGAAGGCCGGGTTTACAACACCACGCAGGGCCTCGTCGCGTTGCACGCGCTCGGGCTCAAGCCGCGCTACAACCCGCTTCCTGTGTTCGAGGAGATACTCAAAGAGGACTACAAATCGCTGCCGGCGTATTCGACGAGTTTCTTCCCGCTCGCGTATCTCTGCGCCGGCCAGCCCATTCCGGAAAAGGCGGACAGCGGCATCCGTGCGTTGATGGTGCAGGATGCCGCCGGATACTTGAACGATCACGTCGCCGCCACGTTTCACGCGTCGCACTACTACCGGCTGGTGGGCGAAGAGACTCCCAAATCCCGGGAGATGGTTGCAAGGATGCTGCGGGATCAGAAGCCGGACGGGAGCTGGCTGATCAACATGCCGTCGCGGGACCGGCATGCCACATTCGATGCAGTATTCACTCTCTTGCACGAGGGTCAGGGCCGGGAGGACTGCCGCACGGCCGTGCACCGGGCCGCGCGCTGGGCCCTCTCCTGCCGCAATGCCGATGGAGGCTTCGGACATTTTCCGGGCTCAACCTCCGATGCCGACGCCAATTATTTTCAAGCGGGCACGCTCGTGATGGCCGGGTTTCTGAAACCCGTCGACCCATTGCCCGCTGATCCGCACTTGCTCTCATGGGGGCACCTCATGCCCATAGCGCAAACGCGCGCCAACCAACCGGATCTGTCGCTGAAGCTCCCGGCATGGACAGGCTCTGTGGCCTTTTCGCCGGACGGAACGCGGCTGGCAACCGGCGGAGCCGACAATGTGGCCCGCGTGTTCGACGCCTCCTCAGGCATAGAGCTCCTCGCCTTCGACGGGCACCGGAACACTGTGGCTTCTGTGCAGTTCAGTCCCGATGGCCTGCAGCTCGCCACCGGCGGCTACGATCACGACGCGATCCTTTGGAAGGTCAGCGACACGAAGATTGAACGCCGCCTCGCGGGGCACACCGGTCCAATCATGAGCGTCGCCTTCAGCCCTGACGGGTCGACACTGGCCACCGCAAGCATTGATGGCGCCGTGAAGCTTTGGAATACCGAAAACGGTAAACTCATCCATACTCTCACCGGTCACCGGTCGTGGGTGAATTCCGCAGCCTGGTTTCGGGATAACGAACGGCTGGCTACCGGGAGTTCGGACGGCTCCGTCATCGTCTGGTCCGCGGAGAACGGAACCATTCTCCATACCCTCAAGGCCACTGATAGCGAAGTCCGCACCATCGCTGTTAGCCCTGATCAAAGACACATCGCCGCCGGAATGCGCTATGGCGCGATCAAAGTCTGGGAAACCGAGGGTTGGGAAGAGACGCAAGGCTTTTCGGGACATGCGGGCGATGTGTGGTCGCTGGCCTTCTCGCCCAATGGGAGCGTCCTCGCCTCCGGCGACGGGGACTGGAACCGCGGGGGCTTCGTCACCCTCCGCGACATCGTCTCTGGCCGCCAAACGGGCCGCTATCAACACACAGGCGAAGTACTCGGCGTGGCCTTCGCCCCGCGCGGCGACCGGATCGCAGCCGGCGCCGGCGACAGTTCCGTGAAAGTGTGGAGTGTTGCGCCATAACTGGTGTCGAAATAAATCACAAGGGAGTGTCCTCTTTGATGTCCGCGACGAGCTCATCCATTGAGCGGCTGCCGGGCTGCGGTTTCAATCCGCCGGACTCCATGAGGCGTTTGAAATCCGGGTGCAGCTTGCGATTCGCCCAATAGGATGGGCGCCGCCAGCCATTGAAGAACGCGGGGTTCCGGATCGGTCCTGGAGGATTCGCAGAGAATGTTGGAATCGACCAAGAAAGACATGGAGGGCTAGCTAGGAGATAAGAAGGTCGCGTGCCGGGCTGGGGTCTCGTTCAAGTTGCCAGTCTTTGACCGGGCAATCACGCAGGGTGTCCACGAGCTTCTCTGAGGGCAGCAGGCGCTCATACGCTTCGGCCGAAATCACGACGGCCACAGGTTTGCCACGCCGCGTGATCGTCTGCGCCCCGTGCCTGAGCACATTCTCGAGCAATTCACTCAGCTTATTCTTCGCTTCTTGCAGTGGCCAAGTCGCTCTCATATTTAAGATCATACGTGTTCAATCTAGCCTGTCTAGCCGAGTCTGAGAGCGGATTGGGCTTTTATTGCCCGCCGGGCGTGCCACTGTCCTGGTTCAGCGTCATCTGCACACCGGCGCCACCGTCGTCACCAGCCGCCTTCCCGGCGCCGCGGCCCGCGAGCCCGCCGCCCGCAAACCCCGAAGCCCGATGGATTGATGAACTCGACGCTATATCAAAATGAAAACTACGACTCCGATCACGTCTGGTCATGCGTTTGCTTTTCAAGGATCAGATCAGTTGGCGGTCCCGACCACAGCGTCGAAGGCGAGTTTGGGCTCGTTATTGCCGTCAAACAGGAGCGGTGAGCCGCGCCGACGCCAGGATACTGCGTCGTTGACGCCCCAGAATGTGACCATTTCCACCACGTCGTCATGCTTGAGGAAGGCTTGGAAGATCCCGGTGTATGCATCGGCCAACTTCTTCTCCACCTCATCCACCTGCTCTCCGCCGGTGGCTCCCGAACTCGCCGCAACGTCCGCACCGAAGTTCCTCTGGCCGCGCACGGCGGTGTTGACGTCTAGTTCGGTAACATGAATAGGCAGCCCGAGCGTCCGCATCTCCGTTAGAGCCTGATCCATGGTTTCAAACGTGGTGGCTACGTTCACATGCGCCTGGGTGCCGATCGCATGAACGGGAACGTCCTGCTCCTTCAGGGATGTGATCAGCTCAATCAGCCGCTGCCGCTTCTCCGGGCCCTCCAACCCATAGTCGTTGTAGCGGAGAACAGCGTTGGGATCTGCCTCGTGCGCATACTCGAACGCCTTGGCGACAAAGTCAGGGCCGATGATCACTGACCACGGAGACTTTCTCAGCACCTCATCGCCGCTATCCGCGAGCGCTTCATTCACGACATCCCAAACCTTCACCCTGCCCTTGTAACGCGTCATGACAGTGAAGATGTGATCGCGCATGCGCTCCAAAAGCTCTTCCCTCGACGCACGGGGACCATCTAGATTGAACGGCTGGAAGCGGCGGCCAGAGCGGCGGCGAGGCTGCTCGACCTCTGGTTCGGCATCGGGTTTCGCTTCGACACCAGGAGGCAAGTGCGTGCCTTCGAAGACCCAATTGGGCGTCTGGCTGTGCCAGACCAATGTGTGTCCGGCGATCTCCATCCCATTCTCCTCACCGAATGCCACCAGCGCATCGGCGGCACTGAAATCGTAGCCGTCGCTACCCGGACGCGGATGCAGCATCTGCCACTTCATGTCATTCTCGGCGACGATCAGGTTGAACTGCTCCTTCACCAAGGCGATGTCGCTCGCGACGAGTTCAGCATCGCGACTTAAGCCCGCCTGACCGGTGACCTGGGAGCGGTTCAGCGCGGCGCCGACGAGGAAGTGGTCATTGAAAACATCGCGAAGCGAGATCGGTTTCTCCTCGTCTTCCTCGGCCGGTTTCTTGAAGAGCCTCTGGGCGAAGTGATAGAGATTGTTCCGCCAATGAGTGGCATCGTGACCGTAGGTATCGACATTCCATTCGTGCGGGACGCCGTGCTCTCTCAGGTACCGCTGCACCCGCTGGCTGATTCGGATGAGGCCGTCCTTGTTGCCACACGATAGGTAAAGCAGGTTGAGCTGCTCCGCGGCCTTCTTTGGGTCGGGCAGCAGCTCTTCCGGCGCCTTGGTATTGGGTGCGGAGGAGAAGCCGCCGACCCAGGCAAACTTGTCAAGATTGCCTAGCCCGAAGTTCAGGGATTGTCCCCCGCCCATAGAAAGGCCAGCCAACGCTCGGCTTTCGCGGCTGGAATCCACGCTGTAGCGCTTCTCGATGGCCGGAATCACATCATTCAACAGGTCCAGCTCGAACACGGCAAAGGCGGGTGCAGCCTCCATGACGTTCCCTTCGGCGCGATCGTTCTCCTGGGCACGGCCATTTGGCATTACCACGAGCATCGGCTCGGCTTTGCCATCGGCAATGAGGGTGTCGAGCATATGGTTAGGCTGGGCAAAGCGTTGCCATTCGGTTTCATCGCCGCCAATGCCATGCAGCAGGTAAAGCACGGGATACTTCTCGTCCTCGCTGTAGCCGGGAGGAGTGTAGACATTCATCTTGCGGGTGACGCCGACGGTCGTTGACTCATATTCGATCATCTCAAGGTTGCCGTGGGGGATGCCATCGCGCTTGTCCGCAATGCCTTCGGGCGGATCGGGGAAGGTTTGATTGTCTTCCGGCCCCAGCTCGATCGGCCCTCCGAAACCGGCGCCACGCCGCCCGCCGCCGCGGCGTTCCTCCCGTGCCTCGCGGCGCTCGCCCTCCTCTTTCTGTTCTGCCTCTTGAACCGGCGGGGCCGCCGGCGTTGACACCATCCTGCTGGCCACGAATTCGTCCGTGGCGAAGTCGCCAACCTTGCGCTCGAAAGTGATGCTGTCTCCGTCGAGTTTGCCCGTGTATTCGATTCGAATGCGGTTATCGCCAACTTCGAAGACCTCAACGAACGACACCCTGTTTCCGTCGACTTTGCCTTCACTCAGCTCACGCTCCCAACTCCGCTCGCCAACCTCGGCGTTGGCCTTGCCGGTGACCTCGCCGCCGTCCTGCTTCAGGGTGAAGGTGTAGTTTTGCAGGCCGATGCGCGTATCGATTTCACCCTTCCACGTGCCGGAAACCGTCGGCTTGCTGGGCTGAAACAGCTTGGGCGCAAACTCGCGCAAGCTGCGCCGCCAGCTCTGCCACTCGTGTGCCGTTTCGGGAGACACGTAGAAATGCGCGTTGACTCCAGCTTCCTTCAACGCCTCGGTCGTCGCCTCGGGATCCCCTCCGCGCCGGCGGCCACTGCCGAGTTCCTTGCTGCCATAGCTGACGAAAAGCAGCTTCACTTGATCTTGGAACCCGGGCGTGTTCTCCACGTCACCCATCGAAATCGTGGCGCCGCTGAACAAGCCGATGTGCGAAAACTTGTCGAGGTTGTTGAGTGTGATTTGCTTCGTCTCCATGCTCCCCATGGAAAGCCCCGCCATGGCGCGACTGGGTTGATCGGTCAGCGTGCGGAAATTGGAGTCAATGAAAGGAATCAGCTCATCGACGAGCACGGTCTGAAATGGTTCGACCTTGAATTCTCTGAGGCCACCGAACTGGGTCTCGTTGGTCATGCCATAGGTCATCACGATGATGAAAGGCCTGGCTTTTCCCTCGGCGATGAGGTTGTCCATGATCAGGTTCGCATGGCCCTGAACGCCCCACCCGTATTCGTTCTCACCCCAGCCGTGCTGCAGATAAAGAACGGGATAGCGCGTCTCCGGAGCCTGATCGTAACCGGGCGGTGTGTAAACGAAGGCGCGGCGCGTGGTGTCCGTGCTTTTCGAGAAGAAGAGGACTTCGCGCATTTGTCCGTGCGGAACGTCATTCTTGTTAGCGTAAAACTCGCGATCGTGCGCTGGGACTTCGACCCCACTTCCCCAGCGGTTTGCTCCAAAGAAGTAGGTACTGTTTGGATCAGGCACTTCAGCCCCATGGATGTTGAGCATGTAATAGTGAAAACCTTCGTCCAGCGGACGGGTGTATCCGTACCATGCACCGTCTTCGCCTTTGACAAATTCACTGCTGTCGCGAAAGGTGCATCCCACACTGATCGCTTCGGGAGCGACAATGCGGAACTTGACCCGTCCCTCGGAGTTCACTTTGGGATACTCCTTCCCGGGCTGATTGGTTGAGGCAGGCTGCCAGTCGTTGGCGGGCTCTGTTTGTGCCCAGCAGGGCAAGGAGGTCAGTAAGAGCGCGAAGACCGCGCATGGGAATTTTGCTTTCATGGTAGCTGGCTAATCGTATGTGTTTATCGGTGTGAATAGGGTTGCAGCGATTCAGGCAGGTTTGCCTCGGGTGTATAGCATCTTGGTCGTGGGGCTCGCGAGGTCGACACCCTGGTGGCTGCGGCAGTTTCCAGGGCAAAAGAACTCGTCCGCTGAGGCATTCTCGGCAATGACGCCGGCCAGGAGACTACAATATGGAAATTACCGGGTAGCACACTTTCTTTTGCTGGGATTGCGCCATCAGGGAATTAAACAGCAGTGAAGAGGGATAGTCGCTCCAGAGTAAACGCCAGACCCCGGCCCTTGGGCGCCGGGGCGGGGGAAAACCGGGAGAGGCCCGGGTTCGGGGGCAACCGCGGCTCTCAGGCGACGTTCCTTGCGCTCCGGGCGGCCTTCCAGCGCGCCGGCGTCCTTTTCCGCCATCCGGTTGGCCGGCAAGCCCCCAGCAATCGCCGCCAGCACCTCTCTCAGATATTCCTCCGGATCGATCTCCAGCCGGCGGCACGTCTCCATGATCGAGGCGATGCGGGCCGCACGCACTCCGGCTTGCGGATTCCCCGCACACATCCAGTTCTTCCGCCCAAGCGCCAGCGGCCTCATCCCATTTTGACGTGGAAAGAAGCGGGGTCGTAATTTTCATCTTGATATTGGCGGTTGGCGGCTGCGTTTGAGCGGATGCCGAGGGCGTTGCGCATTGAGTTTTGCCGGGGCCCTTTACCATGTGATGGCGCGGGGACCGGGCGCGGTGGGTGGAAACGCTCGTGGAGCGGTCACCCGTTCGGGGTGGAAGCTTCTGGCCTTTGCCCTCATGCACAACCACTACCATTTGCTCATTGAGACGCCGCAGCCGAAGCTGAGCGAAAGTCCTGCTGGGCAGGCAGAGGGATGTTTGGCAGGTTGAGTGAGAGGTGCGGCGGGAGGTGGGAGAAGCGGAGGCGGAGCGGCTCCTTCGTCACCCCCGCCCGACACGCCGTCTCGCAGGCCGGGCAGCCGAGGCAGAAATACATCTCATCGCCGAAAGCCTCCGTCAGCTCCAGTCGGCCATCGGCCACGCTGCGCATCAGCGCGATGCGCCCCCGCGGACCGTGGCGCTCCAGCTCCATCGCATCATAGGTCGGGCAGGCCGGCAGACACATCCCGCAGTGGATGCACTGCTGGAGCACGGAGTAAATCGAGGTGCGCGAGATGGGAGCGGAGGGGCTGACATTGGCTAAAGGACTTCCTTTCCCGCGGGTGCCTGCCCCAGGCGCAAGAAGGTCTTCACCATCTCCCCCTTCGCCGCACACAATCATCCCCGGAAAACGCTTGAACCAGCAGCCCGCTGGCGCCTCGGGTTCATCCGCGAGCCACTCGGCAAAAAGATGGAGTTGCTCCACGGTGATCTCCCGCTCCTCCATGCGGTCGAGCAGGTGCCTCATCACTTCCCGCGGCACGTTATGGCGGCGCACTTTAGGCATCCGCGTCGCCGTAGAATCCGCGAAGAATTTGCTCCTTGAGCGCTTCGGCCTTCACCGGGTCCGCCTCATCCACCATGCGCTGCGCCGCCGCCGCCAGTTCTTCCGCCATCCACATCCGCCCGCCCGCGGCGCTCTCCGCCCGGAGGACGAACCATTCCTTCAGAGCACGAAACTCCTCCGGCGATAGTTGTTCAATGGCCGCTTCGATCTCGGCGACAGTGCTCATCCCGCAGGATGCCGCACCCCCAGCGGAGCGTCAACCCCGCCGCCGGAGCCCAGCAGCCCCAGCCCCGCCCCGGCCAGCAGCAGCGCGGAGGAGGATTTAGGGACGCTCGCGACACAGAAACCCATTTCGGGGCCCGAGAGGGATGGGCCGCTGCCGCCGCGATACAAGGAGCGCAGGTAGAACTCGGGGGCCTTGAGGAAAACGGGTCATGCGACATTGCTTGACAGTTTCCATGCCCGCACCTCCTTCGGCAGTTGCCTCTCCGGCGGCAGGGCGAATCGCCGGATCTGCTGGCTCGCGTTGGCGGCGGACTTCAAGAAGACCTGCTGCCCGGTCCGCCCGCAGGCCTCGGCGAAAGTACCCGCAAAGAGTTCCCGGTCGCCGTCGTCATGGACGATGGGCTCACGGCGGTTTCCACGGGCCATGACGTGGTAGGCGGCATTCTCATACTGAACGCGCGGTACTGTAGCCCCGGCATTGATGGTGCGAATAACGCTCATGGGTAGCTTGGCGACCATCCCGAGTCCCGGGGAATTCGTTGAACGATCCAGCCATACCCCCGCTTGCTTCACTTTGAGCAGCTCCCAGATCCTAAACGAAGGTAAATACGGCATGATTGACTCGATATCGTAACAACCTCGACCCGTCTACGAGGATCGTTACCCGGTGAATCCCGGCCCGAAGCGGAAAAAACGGAGGGGCAAAAGCTGGACGGGGTATATGCCTACGGTTTGGCAGTTTCCCCTTCTACCCTTTCGCGTGTTTAGCGGGCATCCTTCTCTTGGCTTTCGAAGGAGGATTGCCCGCGAAATACGCGAAAGATTCAGGATCCTATCCGGCTCTTTCCGGCGTGGGGCGCCCGCACGCTTCAGGGGTGACCCAATGCCTCCTTCGTGTGACTCCGTGTGACCGGAATCGGTGGGCAAAACTCGCGAGCAATCTTTTTCCAGTTCAAGGCGCAAGGAGGGAGTTGAGCGAGCTCAGCGACCAACGAGCAACGCAGAAATGGGAAAAGGAGGCCGCGACGATAACTAACTCGAGCGAAGCGAGCAAATTCATTCATCCTCGTAAATCTTGTTATCTTATGCGGGACCACCTTACACGACGGCATGCCCCTCGCCAGGCGTGATTCCTCACCAGGTCGAAGCACCCGGACACAACGCGCACGCCGCGACTCTTCACACCACGGAACCCGGTTGCACAGCGCCGGGCGGCAGCACTCTTGAACCGTCTCTCAGACTTTCCAAAAGTTCTAAACACACCTGCTCCTCATAAACCGCTTGTCCGCGCTCACGCATGACGCGCGCCAACTCCCCCGCCCAAGACGCATCAAAAACCCGGCCGGAGAGCGGAACCGTCGCCGGAGCCGCTTCATAAGCTTCTGCCGTCATCTGCCACGGTTCCGCCTGAAACTCCGTGATCAACTGATCCACAATTCGAAGTCCCGACCAATCGAGGTCGGCGTGCACCAAAAGGCGGGCGCCGGCTCGCCGCAACAGCCCCAACAAAAGCATCACGGCCGCGGCGGGACGACCATTGGTGCAAATGAGCGGCCGGCTCGCGGCTCCGAGTTCAGCGGCGGCTCGACTCACGACACTGGGATTCTCGCACACGTAAATCGTATCCAGTGCGGCCGGCAACGGTTCGAAATCCGGCGCGCTGCTCCTAACCTGGCGCAAGGAAAGCCACGCCGGCAATGAGGCTTCGCGGTGAAGATCGAGTAGGGACGCCAAGGGGCTGCCGGGACGCGCGGACAGATTGAACACGAGAGCCGGCGCGCTGAGGTCATCCAAGAGAACTCCAGCCGCAGCCCATGCCCGCCTGCGGGCTGCACTGCTCGCCAAGCCGTCGATTCCATGCTGCACCCGGATCGCCCGCAGACACAGTGTGGCGAGCGGCTGCCCAACGTCGAGGGCATGACTGTCTCCTACGGCTGAGGCCGCCAGATCCGCGAGCGAGATCCTCTCCGCAGGAAGGAGCCGCAGGACGGCCAACGCGCGCTCCAACAAGGACTCGGCAACCGCTGCCTCGCCCCCGCTGAGCCGTTTCAATAGTCCCTCGCGCTCGACTTGTTCGAGCCAGAGGAACAGCGGCCCCGAGCCTTGCACCTCTTCCTTTGCTTTCGAAAACACAGCCTCCCACGCCCCGGCGCGATTCGCCCGCGCGGCAGCTTCTGCATAGGCTTCCGCGCAACATTCACGTGCGATAACCTCGACACTCTCGGCGTCCAAAACGGCGCACAACCGCGCGACGTCGACGCTCAAGGTCCGCCCCTTGCTGGTTTTCCGGCCCAGCA
This sequence comes from Verrucomicrobiales bacterium, assembly GCA_041749135.1. Lineage (GTDB taxonomy): Bacteria > Verrucomicrobiota > Verrucomicrobiia > Verrucomicrobiales > DEV007 > DATKCT01. The sequence continues at coordinate 44,009 of JBGTBW010000062.1, read as the reverse complement.
AATCGTCCATCGCCCGGCGTTGCTGTCTGCTGGAATTATTCAATGTCAGCGGCGTGTCCACAGACCTGCCCGCAACGATTCTTTGTGCAAGCCGGTCGAGGACCCAGCGCAGATCGGCCCTCGACAAGATCTCCCGCAAATTCCCTCGCATGGTATTCAAGCTCCGCTTGGAATCCGGCTTCGTCCGTTCCAGATCCAGCGCGTGGTGGCGACCGCATCTACGCCCGGCCGCGAAGCGAGGCAACAAATGGAAAGGGCCGGCAGCGTGGGATAGCAGCCCCATTCCCGTTCGCTTGTCATGACAAAATCCAAATCGAAACTCACCAGCAAATCCATCAGTTTCGCGCGGGTCGGCGCGTCGATTCCCACGAACACTTCATCCAACAGAATCAACCTCGGAGCCTGCGGATGCGCGCTGCGGTAGTGCGCCGCAGCAGCGGCGAATTGGGGCATGGTGAGCATCAACGCCTTCTCGCCGCCGGATCCGGTCCCGTACGTGCGCCTGGTTAGCCTCTTCCAGGAGCCCTCTTGATGCCGTTCGACAGCGAAGCCATGCCAAGCCCGGTAATCGAACGCCCGGGCAAGTTGTTCCTGCATGGAGGAACCCTCCTCCGCCTTCCGCTCCGCCTCGATCCGGCCCTGCAAAAAACGTCCCATCGCTTCGCGCTCGCCCGGCGACCAGGCCGCCGTCATCTTCAGCAACTGTTTGCGGGCCGCATCCAGCTCGGCCGGCGCATCCGGATGCACTTCCCATCGAAACCGCAACCGGATGCCGCTGCTCGTGGGATAGGCCGCCAATTCTTCATTCACTCCGGCAACCCAATCCTCACCCGCACGAATTCTGCTCTGCAGTTCGCTGGCGGCTTCTCCAATCAGGTGATTCTCGATGACGGTGCGTTCCTGCGCGCTGAGCATCTCTTCCCGGCTCGCGATCTCGCCGCGCAAGGCGACGTTGAGATCATGCATCGTGCGTGTCTTTCCTTGAAAGGCGCACGTCACGGCAAACACCGCCTCATCGATGATCTCCGTAACCGGATGATGACCGCGCGCGACCAAGTCATTGCTCAACGCGCTCAACTGCTCTTGAATGCCGCCCTGCAGTCTTTGCCAGGCCTCGTCGCTGGCGTCCGCTTCGCCAAGCGCCTGTCGCAAAGCTCGCGCCAACTCTACAGCCCGGCTCGCGGGTAACTCCAAATCCGCGGGTTGAAGCTCAGGCGCGGCTTCTTGGATGAGCTGCTTTCGAGCAAAGACGAGCAACCGGCCCACTTCGCGATTCCGTTCCGCTTCGCGCTCGCAGCGCTGAAGTTCCCCGAGCCGGGCGCGCTCTTCGATCCTGCCGCGCTCGACGGTCAGCGCCATCGATTCTCCTGCGAGCGACGTCGACCTCCCCTCGAGCGTGTCGATGAGTTTGCGCACATGCGCCAACTTGGTCAGCACTTCGTCAACACTTGAGCCCACCGTCTCGCGAAGCGTTTCCAGGTGAGCCCTGGCCCTCGTCGCCACGTGCCGAGCCTCCTCGGCACGCGCACAGGCCTCGCTCAGGCGTTCTTCTGCCGAGCGCGAGCGGACGACCGATTCCTGCATTCTCGCGCTTTCCTCAACAAACCGTTCCCAAGCCGGCCAGAGCTTCGCCGCGCCGATCTCCAAGATGCGCATCCGTTCGCGCAACTCCTCGACAGCATCTTTCCATCGAAAAAGGCCCAGGTCGGCGGCGTCGCGATCCCGCCGCACTCCTGCGGACTCCCAAGCAGCCCTCGCCTTGGAGAAATGCGCGTCGGCTTCCTCGAGGCGCGCCCGGCTAACCGAAGCCGCCTCCTGCGCATGCGCCAACGCGTGCTCCGACGCCCGCAACGCAGACAATTGCGGAGCCGCTTCGACGTCGGATTGCATCGCGCTTCGTCTCGCTGCGATCCCGGCTTCCTCGCGGCGGATGCGGGCAAGCTCCCGCTCAATCGCTTCGAGCTGGTTCTCGAGTTCCGCCAATCGCCGGAGTCTCGCGGCTTCGCGACTGGCATGCCCGAGGAACTGCGCTTCCGGTTTGCGCCAAGAACCGTACAGCAATCCGTGACGCCAGCGTCCATCCCGACTTACCCAGTGCGCCCCCGCTCCTTCACAGGTTCCAATCCGGGAGAGGATTCGTTCTACCGCTTCGGACGCAACTCCGGTCTCCGAAACGTCAGGCACGAGCACGGATTGCAGTCCTCCCTCCTCCGCCGGCGGTTCCTCTCCCGCAAGAAAAGCTTCATCTGTAAGGGGATGCAGCAAGAGGCCGTCCGGCGTCACCCAAGCGTCAAGCAAACCCGCCGCTTCCAACGCCGCCTCATAACCTGCGCGTTCCTCCGAACTCACCCCATCTCGAAAATCGCAGAGCTTCCAAAACGGCGCGCCAGCCAACGTGCTGCGCAATGCGGCGGATTTTGTGTGCGCCAGGGGCGGGCCTGTTTGCTCCCCCGCAGCGAGTCGATTCCGTTCCTCAGCCGCCGCATCGCGCAACGCTTCTTGAGCGTCCTTCTCGAGGCCGAACCGAAGTTCCTCGGCCCGGAGCACCGTCTCGCAAGACCGTCTGGTCTCCTCAATGACGCGATCCAAGGGGGAAAGCTGCGCCATGTCCTCAAGCCAAAGACTCAATTCCGTTCTCCATTCAATTCCGCCAGCGAAACGGAGTTCCTGCAACGCTCCCTCCCACTCGTACACGCGTCGAGCCGCTTCATCGAGCGCTTGCTCACGCAGCGTTCGCGCGTCGGATTCCATTTCCTCACAATGCGCCAGATCACTGCGGCGGTCCTCGAACGCGCGGCTGGCCTCATCCCGGTCTCGCGCCGTGGCGAAAACTTCCGCGTTGCCTTTCTCCAACTGCTCGATGGCCTTCCTTCTCCGATCCAGAGCGCTTTCGAAGGCGGCGCTCGCTTTTGCATCCGCCTCGACCGGAATCTCCGGCATCTCCGCCTCTACAGCAGCGGCGTTTGCCGCGCGGTAAGCAGCGTCAAGTCGCGTGCGCATCGTGCTGAGCTTCTCCTCACATCCTTCGCGCGCCCGCTCAGCCTCCGCGGCATCCTGCCTGGCCTGCAGTTCGAGCTTTTGAGCGTCTTCTCGCCGAAGCTCTTGTTGGCGCCAACTCTCCTCCGCCTGCTGCAGCGCCTCCGCGCTTTTCATCTCCGGACTCTCTTGCAACGTGCGCTCACGCTGTCGTGCAGCCGTGAGATCCGACTCCGTGACCTCCTTTTGCCGCGATTTCTCTTCGATGCCGGCAACAACTCTGCTCTGCTCCGAATCGAGCTCCTTCAACTCCCGCTGCACCGCGTCTAACCGATTGTGGGCGTCGCGCAAACCGTCCGCTCGCCGTTTGACCGCCGCTCGAATGTAATGCCGGTAACCGACGAGAAACCGTTCAACGCTTCGATGCGCCAAAACGAAATCCTCGAGCGCGGCGCGATCGCTTTCAAGGCTGCGAAAGGAAACTGCGATGTTCTCGATCAGCGCCGGAGGCAGCGGAGGCAGAGCTTCGCTGAGCAGCCTGGAAAGGTCGTCTTCCCGGAAATCGCGCATGATCTGCGGCTTCCGAAGCTGCAACAGAAGATCAATCAACGGTTCGTAGCCTGAACCCAGCCCAAAGAGCCTCCGGTCTACCGCAGCACGGTAATCGCGCGCCGTTTGATAAACGTTTTCCTTGCCCACCGCCGCACAAAGCCGTTCGCGATTGAGCGGAAACCCCTCTTCTGAAACGAGCCGCAAGCTTTCTCCCACCCGTTGCGAGGCGACAAAAAACCATCGGGCGTGCGGCGGGATACCGCTGCCTTTTCGAGCGTGCAGGGCGCAGCCCAAGGTAGTGAAGTGCGGACTGCCATCTTCATCTCGCCGGCCGAACTCTATCCAGGTGTAGCCGAGGCGGTTCTCGTGCCGGTCCATGAGCAGGTTCCATTCGATGCGTTTCGCTGGATCGCCATCCGGCTCGACACGGTGCGAAGCCAGTTCCCCATCGAGAAGGAACGGGAGTTGCAGAGCCAACACACGCGACTTGCCCGCGCCGTTGTTGCCGCGAAGCAGGAGCCTACCCTGCGAGAAAGGAAACTCTTCCTCGTCAAATTTATAAATGTTGACCAGACCGCTGCGCAGGGGCCGCCAGCGCTCCGTTTCCGGTTGAGGCAACCCCCACCCTGTCAAGGCTTCTTCGTTCACTGGCGACCCGCTCATTCGAATAAAGGCTCCCCATTTCTCGGCCGGGTCGCGGGCTCGCGCAAGGCATAGCGTCCGATAGCCGGCAAGGGGCGGACCAGATCGCCATCCCGGCGCGCCAAGCCGAGGGCGCACAGCCGCTCGACGACGAGATGCGTGAGCGCCCGGTCCTGCCCGGATTCCCGCACGTCTTTGCGCCAGCGGTGATGATGTTCGCGAATCAACGCCGCGGTCCGGGCCACGAGCGCATCGAAAGAGAGAGTCACCGCAGCGGACTCCCGAAGCCGGCCGGCGAGAAAAGTCGCCAGCAGCAACGCAAGATGGCCCTCCGTGCCCTCCTCGGGCAGTCCAATGTCCGTGAGGTCGCCGCTTACATCGGTCATGGCGATTCCTTCGGAACGTACTTCGCGCGCGAGTCCCGTGGCTTTCTCGATCTCCGGTAGAATACTGCCCCGCTGCCGGTCAAGGTAGGTCCTTTCCTCTTCGCTGAGTTCGTCGTAGTAGAGCACCGGATCATCAAGCAATTGGCGAAACAAACGCACCCGCAATTGCTTGTTCCGTACCGAGCTGTCGCTGGCGAACGCTGCGCTCTCATCCAGCGCGCTCAGCCGGTTCGCGAAATTCGTCGTGACCACCAGCGAAGGCGGACGCGACGCGGCGAGCAGCCGCGCCAGCACAGGCCGGTTCACATTGTAGAGCACATCGGTCGCGGCATCCTGAACATAACGATCCTCCTCGCCCTGCACCCGCTCGAGAACACCCCAGTCCTGGAGAAGCCTCAGCGCCTGAACAAAATCCCGGCGCGTTTCCTGTTGATCCAGAGAAAGCTTGATCCCCGCTTGATGAAAACGTTCATCCGCGGCGGCCATGGACAAGATGGACTCGCTGAGCCGGGCCAGTGTCTCTTGACGGTCCGCCCGCACCAGATGGGCCAGCGCAAGGCAGAGCACCACGTAGGTGCGCCGGCGCAGCGGTTGCCCCGACTTGCGCTCCCGGCATGGCCGGGTTCCGTCGTGAACCCGCGCCGGCCGCTTCACCAGGCGCGCCGCTTCGCCGTCGATCACTAACTGCCAATCGGGATGTTGCGCGAACCACGTCCGGATCCAATCCCGGTGCTTCCGCACCAGGAAAAACACGCCCTCATCGCGCGAAGCAAGCAGCAGCGGCCGGCTGAGGAGAGCGCGGACCGCTTTCCGGCGTTCCTGCCAAACTCCGGCATCCGCCTCCGCTTCGAGCGCGAAGAGCCTGTCGCGGCGCCTGCGCCGTTCGCCGCCTGGGAACACGTCCGGCATCATGATGCCGCCAGCGCCTCCTCGTCCAGGACCTCCACATAGCTCTCCCGAATCGTTACCCAGCAATCTGGCCCGGTCAGCACTCCAGTCGACGTCCGGATAGAAGCTTTCCCTGACAAAGCCGAATCCCGTTCCAGCCGGATCAGCAGCGCGCCGTCTGTTGATGCCGCCTCCTGCACGTCGATTCCCGCCGTCCACTCCGAAACGGCCTGCCCCAACAAATCCAGCAGAAGCTCGAACGCGGCGGAATCCAGCACAGCCAAATCCGAAAGCCGCACTCGCTGATTGGAAGCCAGCGCCTGGCGAGCCCATTCGATCTGTTCGCTCTCCTCCGCCGCAAGTCTCGCCAAAAGCGCTTTTGCGTCGCTGCGATCGATCACCGCAGCCGCCTGACCCCGGACGTGTATCCGGCCCGTCAATCGAAGTCGCGGCTCGATCAGGAGAGGCTCAGCCTCCAGCCAACTCAGGCGCGCCTCGTCCGCCCGTTGATCGCGTCGATCAAGGGTGTCCTGATTGATTCGCAGATGACGCGCGGGGGCCATTCCAAATGCCGCACGCCACAATTGGTGAAGATTATCTTCCTCCGGCGCATCTGCGAACCAGAGAGCCAAAGTCAGCCAATCCGAGAATCGGTCGCTTCGGGAAACTCGCTGGTCGTTGATGTTTTGTAAGGTAAACAGGAGAGCCGGTATCGCTTCCCGCGCCCGCGCCCGCAAGATCTCCGCCTGCGACGGACCCGCTTCCCCGATAAACCATCGCCGAAGCCCTCGCCAATGCGCAGCCCAACGATCGCGTTCTTCCGTTTCACGTTCCGGCGTCCGCTCTAACGCATCGCTCAGGGCGCGGTCGGCCACACTTGGAAGTTCCGACTCGATCCCCGCGGCCTCGAGTTCCAGGATGGATCCGGCGATCTCGTTTGTGGCCAGGACCAGATCGCCGACAAACCGCTGGATGTAGTCGATGAGCCGGCGCTTGTAATCGAGAAACTCCGCTGTGCTGACCCCGTGCAGCTCCACGGTGCTGTGAAGCCCGCGCATGAAGGTCTGCGCCTGCGCCGTCAATTCGCGAAACCGTTCGATGAGCAGCCGCAACTGCGCGTGCAGCTTGGCCACGTCCGGCTCCGGATCATCCATCAACACCCGGATGGACCCGAGATACTCGGCAATGTCGCGGAGCGCCATCGTCTGCAGCTCGCCAGGACGCCGCAACGCTTCCTCAAAAACCGCAAGAGCTTCTTCCGCGGCTTCGCCAGCCGCCGAAAGCTGGTAGAGGTAGCGGGCCCGGTAGTATTCCTCAATCGTCGCAGCGGCTTGCATGTCCTGCGTGCGCTCGAGATTTCCCCATTCGACGAGCTGCCGCAGGGCATCTTCGGTTCCCTCGATGTCGCCGCCGGTCGCTTGAGCCACTTCGCCGGGCCGCAGATGAATGGCGAATTGTTCCCGTGACCGTGCAAACACTCCCAGGATCGCGCGGTACAGCGCAGACTTATCCGCAATCAGGTGTGCGAAAACTCCATAATGCTCTCTTATCTCCATACTTCCGGGATTTGTCCGCTGCTCTCACGCATTGTCGTCCTCAGAAACGCGGCCCGTCCACCCCATACATTCTCGCCCGACGTGCGGTGAGGACTCGATGGCGCCGAGTGACCAACCGGGCTCCGCAGTGGTGCGCGATGCGGGGCCATTGATCCATCTCGATGAGACCGGCTGCCTCGATCTACTGAACGACTTTGCAGAAGTGCTCGTCCCTGCGGCGGGGCGACCGAGGTGGAACAACATCGTCCCGAGGCATTGGAAAAAATATCGAGCAGGGCGCGAGTTGTCCCGCCAGCGCTCCCGGAGCCTCCGACCCTATGCCAGAATCAGTTCGGTGTCGAGGGTGAGAGCAGGCGGAGGTTCGGAAAGTACCTGCGCAAATATCCCCGATCTTCGGTCGCCAGCCAGTCTGCTTGAGTCGCCGCATGTGCCGCCACCAGAAAGTCCGGCAGAATCGTCGTTCGCGGACCTCCTTCACTGCGGTAGGTGCGAAAGATTTTGCCTGCAAGAAGGGACGCATCCTCCGTCAGTGGACTGTGTCGCAGATCGAGATCGCCCAACGCTTTCCGGCAGGCGTCATCCGAGGGAAAGAATGAGCGGGCCTCGGCCAGGACGATTGAAGTAAGGAGCAGCGAAGCCGCCTCAGCAGCGGATTGCAGCGTTTCGAGCCAAAGCTCGCCACCTGCTTCGCCCTTGAATATCGCCAGCAAAACCGACGTATCGATCGCGACCCCGCTCATACACGTTTTCCCTTCCGCGCTCTACGGCGCGGCAATTCCACCGGCCCCCGCAATTCCTCCAGCACTTCGGCCACGGACCTACCAGCCAGTTCCTTCTTCAGGCAGCCAAGAATGCCCAAAGGTTTCCCACGATCGACCACCTTTCGCAACCGGATCCCATCATCCGCTGCAGCGAAATCCACCTGTTCTCCGGCTTGAATTCCGAACCTCTCCCGCAGTTCCTTCGGAATGGTGACTTGCCCCTTTGAAGTGACGCGTCCTTTCATGCCTCCATGTAAGAATATCTTGTAAGAATTGCAATTCATACTTTCCGAGTCCGCGAGCGCCTCACCGGGCTTCTCGCACATATCCAGAGCGCCCACATCCCGGGACGAGCATTCCAGCTCCGGGATCGCTCCTGGGTTGCTCAGCCTCCCATCTCCCAGTAGAGGTACTCCCCCCATCTCCCCGATTGACTGTTCGCACAATTCAAACTCGCCTGCCACTGTTGTGGCAACTCCTGGCTTTGGTTCTCTTTTTGGCCCAGCACTTCATCGCCGAGATCTACCGCCTCAGCTCGAACGAGTCGATTACGCAGGCCAGCGTCGGAAGCTGGATGGATCGATGGCTGGCCCACAAGCGGTCTACCGTCAAAGTTCGTTCTTTGGGAGTCTTCGAGGTCGCCCTTACCCGCTTCAAGGGTTTTCTCGGGGAAGACCTCGACAAACCCGTCGGCGCCATCATCATCGACCATCTCCGCGCTTTTCGCGATGATTTAAGAGCCGCAGGTTTGTCCACTGTCCCAGTTCCTCCGGGCTGTGATAGTTCTCCCGCAACTGACAAATCTCTTCCTCTCGGATGTCTTGCGGATGTGATACAGCAGAGATCCAGAGTTTCGAATTCGGACTCAACAAAAAATTCGAATACTGCGACTTGTTAGAGGCGCTTACAAATAATGACGCGCCTCCCGATAGAGTATCTGAATTTCTGTACATTTGCTGCCGTCCGAGATAACGATGGATGCGGTCTACCGTCCACGCCGTGATCTTGGATTTGAACAAGAGAGTGTCGCGCGAGTCTTGGCGCTTTAACACCTAAATATATCGAAATTTGAGTGAAATCGAAACCGTGCTCGTTAGCAAGGAAGCACGAAGCTCATCCTGTTATGCTTACTAAGCACTGTATTGTTAGTGTAATATGCAGCATTAAGTCAGATCTTGAAATAGAACACTCCGTAGGAACTCGATTCCATCTCCTCGATGCGCATCCGCCGGTCCCGTGTGTGCTCGCCCCATGGCTCGGTGAAAATCACTTCGCCCCGTTTCCGGTTGTAGCCCGTAATCACCGAGGAATGACTGGGATGCGCGCCTCCTGGCCAGGTGGCGCGCTCCTGTCCGTCGACGACGGGAAGCGTTAGGCTGGGATTCGACGCATACCGGCGCGCAAACTGGGTGTGCAAACGGTCCCGGGCCGAATCAAAACGCCTCCAAACCAAGACCGGATAACCTTCGTCCAATCCCTTCACTGCCCGTTCAAAATCGAATTTTCCTGCGCGAGACATGCGCACTCCGGCCTCCTTCGCTGCAGCCTGATAAACTTCCAAAATCCGGTCGCCGCCAATGCCCTGCCGAAAGCCCGCACGAGCCGCCAAACTGCTCGCATCCAGCCGCAGACCGAAATACCGCGAAATCATGGCATACGAATGGATGCCGCAATAGGCGTCGCGTCCTTGCGGAACCAGGGGCACACCGCTGATCAGCACGTCCCCGTTTGATTCGCGCCGGACATTGGCCTCCGCCCAGGCCCGCCGCTCCCGCCGTGGCATCTTCGCGAATCGAGGATCGAGATATCCCTCGATTGGGTCGCCCGCCCGGCGCATATCCACGCGCACAAATTGATCTTCCAGCGCCCGGAACTCGACCCGCAAAGGCTCGTGATCGAACACCGTCACCGCTTCCCGCAACGCCACGGTAGTCCCCGAGGTCGCGAACTGACCGGGTTGATCAAAGACCTCCCGCAGCGATTCCCCCACCGCCGTGCTGATTTCCTCATAGTGCTTCTCAAACTCCCGTTGCTGGCGCCGCAGTTCTGTGCGGCCTTCACTGGTTGCTTTCAGCCCGCTTTGGTATCCAAAATAGGCGCCCGCCTCCAAATACAACACGGAGATGGACTCTAGCCGGCCGTCCCGGTAGCTGGCGGTCACTTCAATCGGCTCCCGGCCGAACAAAACGGGAACCGCTTCCATCCGCGCCAAGGAAACATCTCCCGTTTCCGAAATGACGCGCCAACGGCCCGGAAGCTGGTCGCGGTCCCAAGTCGCCGCCGCGATGAAGTCTCCGGTAAAATCCCGACCATCGGCAAAGACTTGCCCGGTTCCCACCTGCTGTGGAAGCGCTTCCAGCACCTGCGGACTCAAGCCCAACCCCAAGGCCAGACCCGGCGCCGCCCATGATCCCAATCGGTTGAAGACGTTCATGGCAAACTCTCGTCCGATGCGGAGCGGCACTAATTACAAGCCCCACCGGCTGCGATCCGACTTTACCCTCCTGCTCCGTCCCCGCAAGTCCCGGGTTGTGCGACCCGCCGCGACAAGGTTGTGCGACCCGCCGCGACAAAGAGCGCCTTTCGCCTAGACCCAGCCGTTGCATGGGGTAGGTTCCCACCGTCTCCCGTGCCGGGGCCATACGCACCCGGCCATTCTCCACCCATGGACTCCCCCATTCCCATTCCCCGGTACGAATTCCGCTCCAGCCACCTGCTTGCCCTGGCCGGACTGGTTATCGTCGCCCTCACCGCTTTCACCAGCATCTTCACCGTCCCCACCGAGTCCGTCGGCGTCGTGCTTCGGTTTGGGGCCATCCATTCGCAAGTCCCGCCAGGCCTTCATTTCAAACTCCCCTTTGGCATCGACCGCGCCTTCACAGTTCCCGTGGAACGTCAACTCAAACAAGAGTTCGGTTTTGGCACCATTGGGGCCACCAACGTCTCCCAATTCCCGGCCAGCCGAGAAGAGGAGGAACGTGAGAAAAGCATGGTCACCGGCGACCTCAACTCCGTCCTTGTGGAATGGGTCGTGCAATACCGGATCCTGGATCCCACCTACGCGTTGCGGGTCCGGAACCCCGAGTTCACCCTGCGCGACATCTCCGAGTCGGTCATGCGCGAAGTCGTGGGCGACCGCACCGTCGATGAAGTCATCACCATCGGTCGCCGCGAGGTCGAAGGCGAAGTTCTGCGCAAGCTTCAGGCTGTGGCCGACCGTTGTGAACTCGGTCTTTCCATCAGCCAAGTCCAGGTCATGAACGTCAACCCTCCCCGTGAGGTCCAGGCCTCCTTCAATGAAGTCAACCAGGCCCAGCAGGAAAAGGAGCGCTCGATCAATGTCGCCAACGGCGATTACAACAAGGAAGTCCCACGCGCCCGCGGCGAAGCCGATCAGGTAATCGAGAAGGCCCGCGGTTACGCGGCCCGCCGCATCAACGAAGCTCAAGGAGACGCCGGCCGTTTCGCGGCGCTCTTTGAGGAATACCGCAAGGCTCCGGAAGTCACCCGGCGCCGCCTCTACCTGGAAACCTTTGGCGAAATCCTGCCCCAGCTCGGCCGCAAGATCATCATTGACAGCGACGCCAGTCAGGTCTTGCCCCTGCTCCAACTCCGGGAAACCGATGCCCCCTGAACCAACATGTCTCGATCCATAGCCATTTTCGCCGCCCTAGCGATCCTCTTCGTCCTCTACAACTCTTGTTACACGATTCAGGAGGGCAAACAGGTCATTCTCACTCAGTTCGGCGAGCCGATCGGAGATCCCGTCAATCAAGCGGGACTCCGCTTCAAGCTCCCCTTCATTCAGGCCGTCAACCGCCTGGAGAAGCGAATTCTCGAACATGACGGGACCGCCACCCAGATGACCACCCGCGACAAACGGTTTATCACCGTCGATACCTTCGCCCGGTGGCGGATCGAGAATCCGCTCCAGTTCTTCCTCCGTCTCACCGACGAACGCAGCGCCCAATCCCGCCTCGCCGACATTCTGGAAAGCGAGACACGCAATGCGGTTGCCGAACAGGACCTCATCGAGATCATCCGCACTACCAAAGACCGTCAGCCCGAAGTGGATCCCTCCTTGGCCGAGGCCGCCGAACAAGTCGGCATCCTTCTCCCCATCAGCGACGGCCGCGCCATCATCGAACAACAAGTCTTCGATCAAGCCGCGGGAAAACTGGAAGCCCTCGGCATCGAACTCCTCGATATCCGCTTCAAGCGCATCAACTACAATCAGGAAGTGCTGCGCACCATCTACGACCGTATGGTCAGCGAGCGCCAGCAGATCGCTTCCCGTTTCCGCTCCGAAGGCGAAGGAGCCGCCGCCCGCATCCTTGGCAACAAGGAACGCGAACTGCAAACCATCCAATCCGAAGCCTACAAACAGGTTCAGCAGATCGAAGGCGAAGCCGACGCCACCGCCACCACCATCTATGCCGGCGCCTACAACCAAAGCCCGGATGCCGCCGGCTTCTACGAGTTCGTCAAGACCCTCGAAGCCTATCAGAAAATCCTCGATTCTCAGAGCACGTTGATCCTCTCCACGGACAGCGAACTCTTCCACCTCATCAAGTCCATTGATGGAAGCGGTTCCGGGCCGGCATCCACCTCTCCACTGACGGCCCCCATCGCACCCCCCCTCCCTGCCCCCCCGGAATCGAGCCCCCCTCCCATTGCAGCCGATAATCCAGCCGCACCGGACTCGCCCTGACCCCCCTCCCTTCGTTACTCATCGCATTCCCGCGACGGTTTTCACAGGAGGCCACAAAAGGAATAGGAGAGGGCAATTCGTGAGCTAGGACGGGAGACCAGCTCCTTGATCGAGTCTATCCCTGGGTTAGAACTTAGCCGGTGAAAGTCCGGATTCCTTGGCGACGACAACGCCCGGCGATCGGCTTCTGGCTTTCCAGGATCGCGGTGAGTCCAGCCGCCGCCATCTGCCTGTCGATCGGAGCCTCCGCCCAGACATCCACTTTCCGCGCCGATCCGTGGTATCTCATCGACTCGTGGGAAACCGAGGACGGTCTCCCAGAAAACTCGGCGACGGCTATGGTCCAAACGCGGGATGGTTATCTCTGGTTTGGCACCTTCAATGGGCTCACTCGCTTCGATGGAGTGGAGTTCAGCGTGCTCAATCCGGCCAACACACCCGCCCTGCCCAGCCGCGGGATTGTAAATCTCCATCTGGACCGGAAGAGCCGCCTGTGGGTGAGCACCCTAAAGGGCTTGGCCGTGCTGGAGGGCCGGCGCTGGCGCGCCTTTGGAGCCAAGGAAGGCTGGACCGGAGATTACGTGCGCACCTTCGCCGAGCGCCCCGACGCCAATCTGCTCATAACCACCTTCGATGGAAAAGTGTTCGAGTTCGCTCAGGATCGGCTGGCCGAGTTGCCCTCGCCTCCGGGTCATCCCAATCAGGGATACTTTGCTTCCGTGGACGAGGACGGCCGATGGTGGTTGACGCAGAACGGTTTCGTCGGACGATGGGACGGACGTCGCTGGGAATCCGTTGTCATTCCCGGTTCCTCCGTCGGCAGTTCGGATGTCGCCAGCGTCACCGCTCGCAGCGGCGGTCCCTGGATCCTCCTCGGAAAGGAACTCCTCAAACTCGAGCGCGGCCAGGTGAAAACCACGATTCCCCTGCCCCAACTCCGTGGCGGAATCTGGGGTCTCAACGAGGACAGCCGGGGCAACGTGTGGATTTCCAGTTATGATTCGGGCCTGTTCCGAGTTTCGCCCGCGGGCGATTTGTACCGTTGGAACATCAACAACGGTTTGGGATATCATGCTTCCCGCTTCGTCTTCGAGGACCGCGAGCAAAACTTGTGGGTAGGCTCCAGCGGCGGCGGCTTGAGACGATTCAAGCCGCGACGGTTTAGCGAGATGGGCGTCAATGCACTTTCCGGACGCGTGGTGAGGTCGGTCTGGCCCGCGCGCACCGGCGGGGTTTGGGTGGCCAGCTATGACACAGGCTTGTTCCATTGCTTCGATAGGGAGGCTTTACGCGTGTCCGTGCCCGGACCAGTGAACGAGAGCAATTATGGGCTCAGTGTGCTTGAGGATCGCAACGGAAACCTCTGGTATAGCGATTCGGATCACTTGTGGCGCCGTCGCGATCAGTCTCCGTTCGACAAGGTTCCCTTCGCCCAGCCCGGATCCACCCGCACCGGCACGCTCTTCGAGGATTCCGAAGGGCGCATCTGGGCCGCGATCCAACAAGGAGCGACCGTCTGGGATGGAGATCAGTCCACGCTGATGGGACCCGGTTCCGGACTGCCGCCTGGAGAGGTCTTCTGTTTTGCCGAAGACAGCCACGGCCACGTCTGGCTTGCCGGAGAACAAGGCGTATTTCGCCATGGCGGCGAGCGCTTCGCGCGGATCATCGGACCCGCAGGTCCGCCGCATTCGGAAGTTCTCTGCCTCCACCCTGGGTCTCATGGAACGATGTGGTTAGGAACGCGGGAAGATGGACTTTGGCGTTGGCGAAACGGAAGTTTGAGCCAAGCCGGAGCACAGGCGCGCATCCCCGCTCAGGCGGTGCATGCGATCCTCGACGACGGGCTGGGCTATTTCTGGATGCCGTCGAACCGGGGCATTGTGCGCGCCGCTGAACGCGATCTCGAGCAGGCCGCCGACGGCTCCTTCAGAAACCTCCCTTACCAACACTTCGATCATCGAGACGGACTCCCAACCGGAGAGTGTCCCACGGGCCAACCGTCCTGCGCGCGCGACGAATCCGGCCGTCTCTGGTTTGCCACGCAAAAAGGTCTGGCCATGGTCGATCCTGCAAATCTTCAGCTCAATACACTCCCTCCACCCCTTTGCATTGAGACGTTGACCTATCATGCAGAAAATGCCGCAACCGCCAGCGAGGACATCGCGTCCGGAGGCGCTCTCGCGGGAAGAATCGTGCGTCTCCAAGCACCCTTCGCCCAACCGCTCGCTCTTCCAGCCGGGCGCCGCCGTGTGGAACTACATTATGCAGCCCTGAGTTTCACCAGCCCCGAAAAAATCCGGTATCAAACTCGCTTGGACGGCATCAGCCGCGATTGGGAGGAAGCTCATGGACAGCGCCTGGCTCGCTTCTACGAGCTTCCCCCAGGCGACTACGTCTTCCGTGTCCGTGCAGCCAACAACGATGGCGTCTGGAACGAATCCGGAGCCAGCCTGGCTTTCACCGTGCTGCCGTTCTTCTGGCAAACCTTCTGGTTCCGGTCGGGAGTGGCCGTGCTTCTGCTCGTCGCCGGCGGAGTCAGCGCATGGTGGCGCGCCCACCGCCGGCATCGCCGTCAGATCGAAGACATGGAGCGAACCCGGCGCCACCAGGCGGAGCTGGCGCACTCCGGCCGCGTCACCTTGCTCGGTCAGCTCGCCTCGGCTTTGGCCCATGAACTGAGTCAGCCGCTGGCCGCAATCCTGAGAAATGCAGAAGCCGCGGAATTGATGCTGCAGAACCACCCGCCCGACCTGGAGGAGCTTCGCGCCATCGTCGCAGACATTCACAAAGACGACCAACGCGCGAGCGATGTCATCGACCGGCTCCGCTCCCTGCTGAAACGGCGCACTCTCGATTCTCAACCCGTGGATCTCCCAGGATTGACTGCCGGCGTCATTGCCCTGGTGAGTTCCGACGCGACATCACGGGGAGTGACCTTGGCCTTCCCCAGTCCCCCTGAGCTTCCGCTGGTTCTCGGCGACCGCGTCCATCTTCAACAAGTCCTGCTTAATCTGATCGTCAACGCCATGGATGCCATGAAGGAACCCTCCCTGGGCGAGCGCCGCGTCGGAATCGAGATTCAAGAGACCGCCTCTGGAATGGCGGAGATCCGCGTCAGCGACACCGGTTCTGGCATTCCGCCGGATTCTCTGAACCGCTTATTCGAGCCATTCTACACCACGAAATCCAATGGCCTGGGCATGGGGTTGCCGGTTTCCAAAACCATCATTGAGGCACACCAAGGCTCCATTTGGGCCGAGAATCGACCGGAGGGCGGCGCGGTTTTTCGCTTCACCGTTCCGATTGCCAGGCAGGGAGGCGTCCCATGAGCGATCCGAAGGTCTACATCGTCGATGATGACGAAACCTATCTTCGCGCCGTCTCCCGCCTGCTCCGGGCGTCCGGTTTCGATGTAAGCACTCATCCTTCTCCAGGGGAGTTCTTGGCCGAACTCGAACCGGACGCGGCAGGCTGCGTGATCACCGACTTGAGGATGCCGGGCATGGACGGAATCGCCTTGCAGGCTGCCCTGAATAAATTCGAGATCCCGCTGCCTGTCGTTTTCCTCTCCGGCCAAGGCGACATCCCCACAACGGTCGCCGCCATGCGGCGCGGAGCCGAGGATTTTCTAACAAAACAAGCGCCCAAGGAAGAATTGATCGCAACGGTCCAAAGAGCCTTGGCGCGCGACCAGCGCCAACGGGCCGAACGGGCCCGCATGAAGGCCCTCCAAGAAAGGTTTGCAGCGCTCAGCGCCCGCGAACTCCAAGTCCTGCAACTCGTCGTGCGAGGCCAACTCAATAAGCAGATCGCCGCTGCGCTCGGCATCCACGAACGCACAGTCAAACTGCACCGGACCTCGATCACCTCCAAGCTCCGCGTCTACTCCGCGGCCGAACTCGCTACTCTGGCTCGCGAAGCACAACTTTTCCCAAACAGCCCCGGACCGGCCTTCCCTAATGGGCAGTAGTGCGCCCAACCATGCTTCGCTAGGCTTCCCGAATCCTTCCCGTGAGCGATTCAGAAGCCATCACCGTCGCTGTCGTCGATGACGACGAGAGCCTTTGCCGCTCTCTCGCCCGGCTGCTGCGGGCCACCGGCTTCCTCCCGGTGACCTTTAGTTCTGCTGAGGACTTTCTCGCCAGCGAAACAACCGCATTCGACTGCCTGGTGCTGGACATTCAACTGTGCGGAATATCCGGCGTGGAGTTGCACCAGCATCTGATTGCCAGCGGCTGTCGAATCCCAGTGATCTACATCACCGCCAGCGACGATCCGGAACTCCGCGACCGCGCATTCGCCATCGGCTGCATCGACTTCCTTCCGAAAACAGCGCCGGGGAAGGCCCTTCTCGACAGCCTGAGGCGCGCAACCGCCGCCTCCGGTTCACCATGAGGCGCGCCGCGTTCCCAAACTCCGTCAGAATGCTCTAACGAACATCGCTCAACCGTCTCCAATCCAACTTCATACCTACTGACCATGAGAACCAACGTCCGGGCCGCACCGCTTTCCGTCATTCTGCCCGCGTGGGCAGTGCTGCTGGTCAACCCGATCCCTGCGCAGGAGCTTGACCGCACCATTCTGCCAATCCAATTGCCGGCTCCGCCTGCGATCGAGGAACTCGACGCACGAAAAGCGAGGCCTCCGGCGCCAACCTCGGAGATCAAGACTCCCCCCGGCGCGCCGAATGTCGTGATCATCCTGATCGATGACCTGGGCTTTGGAGCCACCCAGACCTTCGGCGGCCCCATCGCGACCCCGACGCTCGATCGCCTCGCCAACGGCGGGCTGCGCTACAACAACTTCCATACCACCGCCCTCTGCTCACCGACCCGCGCCGCGCTCAAATCCGGCCGCAATCACCATACCGCGAGCATGGGCTTCATCACGGAAATGGCCACTGCCTTTCCGGGTTCCACGGGCAAGATCCCGAATACCGTGGCGCCGCTGGCTGAGATGCTGCGCCTGAACGGGTACAGCACCGGCGCATTCGGCAAATGGCACGAAACCGCAGCCTGGGAGACCAGCATCTCCGGTCCCTTTGACCGTTGGCCCACCCACCAGGGCTTTGACAAGTTCTACGGCTTCCTCGGCGGCGAAACAAACCATTGGGCTCCTTTCATCTTCGATGGAACGACCCAGGTCGAACTGCCGGAGAACCCGGACTACCACTTTCTGCCGGACATGACCGACCAGTCCGTGGCCTGGATCAAACACCAGAAAGCGCTCACGCCTGACAAGCCCTTCTTCGTCTATTTCGCCCCGGGGGCTGTCCATGCGCCGCACCACGCTCCCAAGGAGTGGATCGCACGCTGGAAAGGCAAGTTCGACCAGGGGTGGGACAAGCTTCGCGAAGAGACCCTGGCAAAGCAGATCGAGCTGGGCACGGCGCCCGAAGGAACCAAGCTGGCCCCGAAACCCAAAGACATAAAGGATTGGGACCAACTCTCGGCCGACGAAAAGCGCCTGTTCTCTCACCAAATCGAGGTCTTCGCCGCTTTCTTGGAGTTCACCGATCACGAAATCGGCCGGCTCCTGACGGCGGTCGAAGAGACGGGGCAACTCGACAACACCCTCGTCTTTTACATCGCCGGCGACAACGGCTCCAGCGCCGAGGGCGGCATGAATGGGATGTTCAACGAATACACCTACTTCAACGGCGTGCAGGAAGAGACCTCCGACATGCTCAAGCACCTCGACCGATGGGGCGGGCCGGAAACCTACCCACACATGGCCGCTGGTTGGGCGGTGGCATTGAACTCACCGTTCACCTGGGTCAAACAGGTCGCTTCAAGCTTCGGCGGAACCCGCGTCGGCATGGTGACCCACTGGCCGAAGGGCATCAGGGCAACGAACGAAATCCGGACCCAGTTCAGCCACGTCATCGACATCGCGCCAACGGTTCTCGAGGCCGCCGGTCTGCCGGAACCGAGAGTGGTCAACGGCACACCTCAGATTCCCATGGAGGGAACCAGCCTGCTCTACTCCTTCGACGACCCCAAGGCGCAAGACCGTCACACGACCCAGTATTTCGAGATCGCCGGCAATCGCGCCATCTACCATGACGGTTGGCTGGCCGGGACGATCCACAAGGCTCCGTGGGAGGCAGCGGCTCGCCGTCCGCTCGAGGACGACCTTTGGGAGTTGTACCATGTGCATTCCGATTTCAGCCTGGCCAATGACTTGGCCGCTGGGAACCCGGAGAAGCTCAAGGAAATGCAGGCGCTCTTCCTTACGGAAGCGAAGAAGTACAGTGTCCTGCCCATCGATGACCGCGGCCTCGAGCGCGCCATCGCCTCCTCCGCCGGCAGACCCGACTTGTTTGCAGGCCGCAACTCCCTCACCCTCGCTGAGGGCATGACCGGAATGATGGAGAACGCCTTCATCAACGTGAAAAACCAGTCCAAGACGATCACGGCCGAAGTCGAAGTCCCAGAGGGTGGTGGAAACGGAGCCCTCGTCGTGCAGGGCGGCCGCTTCGGTGGTTGGGCCCTCTACGTCAAGGACGGCGTTGTTGCCTACGACTACAACTTCCTCGGAATGCAGCGCAGCAGCATCGTTGCCACTAAGCCTCTCTCTCCTGGCAAGGCCACGATCCGCTTCGAATTCACTTACGACGGCGGCGGGCTGGGCGAGGGCGGAAATGGCGACCTCTTCGTCAACGGCGAGAAAGTCGCAGAGGGCCGGATCGCGCGCACGCAGCCTATGATCTTCTCGGCCGACGAAACCGCCGATGTGGGCATCGACCTCGGCACGCCGGTCGTCGAAGCCATCGGCTCCGAACACAAGTCTCGATTCACCGGCCGGATTCCGAAGGTGACGATTGAATTGAGTCATTGAGACAAACCCATTCACACCGCAAACGCATGATCAAAAACCTGATCCAACGAATACTGGCCTTAGGGCTGGCGCTCGCGGCCGCCTCTTGCCAGCATACCCAGCATGTCGCGCCCGCACCCGACGGCCGCATCGATCCTGCCGCTCTGGATGTGGTCAATGCCTTGGCGGCAAAACTCGGCGGCGCCCAAACCATCCGGGTGTCGGCCTGGCATGAACTCGACCCGGCGCTCGGTCTCGGCGTCGCCATCGACCGCGGGCCGGTCGAAATCAGCGTCAAACGTCCTAACAAATTCTATGCCATCCAATCGGCGGACCGTGAGACGCGCGAGATCGCCTATGACGGCCGTTTCCTCTGCGTGATGCACCCTGGCGTCCAGCATCACGCTTTGGAGCCGCTGCCGGCGCCGACAATCGAGCAGTTCGCCGAACGTGTCCACGAGCGCTTCGGCTTCCGGCCCCCCATCGCCGAATTGCTCGCCAACCACATGGATCAGGAGCTTCTCATCGATGTCTCCTCGGCCCGGCTGCTCGGAACGGAACGGGTCGGAAGGACCAAGTGCGAACGGGTGCACCTGTGGCAGGACGGCATGACCACCGATCTCTGGGTGGGGACGAACGACCGGTTGCCCCGCCGCATGTTGATCACGGTCACTGAACTCGCCGGGCATCCGACTTGGGACATCCACTTCTCAAAGTGGGAACTCGACGTCCCGCTCGATGAAGGCCTCTTCTCCAAACGCCCCGCCTCCAATTCAGTGAAGGTGCAAATGCACAAGAGCCAATGAAGCCCGCAATCGATGCATTGCCCCACCAAATCATCCTATGAAGACATCCAGCTCATCCCGTTTGAAACTGGCCGCCCTACTGGCCATCTGCCTCTTTTCCGCAACCCAGGAAAACTGGGCCGGCCGCCGTCAACTCCCCGCGAATCCCCGAGGCGTCGCTGATCCCCGGGGAGCGGCAGATCCTCGCGGCGCTCGAGATCCGCGGGGCGTCGCGGACCCGCGGGGCGCTCTCGATCCCCGCGGTGTTGCCGATCCCCGCGGTATTGCCGATCCCCGCGGTATTGCTGATCCCCGCGGTATTGCTGATCCCCGCGGTATTGCTGATCCCCGCGGTATTGCTGATCCCCGCGGTATTGCTGATCCCCGCGGTATTGCCGATCCCCGCGGTATTGCCGATCCCCGCGGCGTTTTCGACCCGCGGGGTCCCTTCGATCCCCGCAATCCTGCGCGCTACATGTATGCCCTGCCCAGCGGATACGCGGTCCGCGTCTATGGGGGAGCGAGCTACTACCTCTGCAGCGGTCAGTATTACTACGTGTATTACATCAACGGCCGCGCGGTTTACGTCCATGCGACGGTGGTGAACGGAGTGCCCTCCGTGCCGCCACGACCCTACTAAGTAGTCATGAGCATAACTAATCCCAGAATGTGCCGGCGACTTAAATGTGTGGGCCAGGGTGAACATTGAGTATATCCATCTTTCAATGACGCTCTCACTCGCCTCCCTTCGCGCACTCGCCCTCGGCGCCGCCGTATTTCTATGCTGCAACTGTTCCGCCCCGATCTCGATTCGAACCGCGAAACCGGCCGCGCCGGCCGGAACCGTCCTCAAAGGGATCGCGACGGCGAACCTGTTAGACGCCATTCAAAATGCCTATGGCGCAATCAACCGCGGCGACGATTCCGCCATTCCTGCTTACAACTACTCAGTAGCGCGCCTCATCGAGGAAGTGGAACTTAGCGGCGCCGATCCGTGGAACTCCTCGCTGCCGGTGTCTGGCCCTGTCGGCCTGCGGTCGCTCAATGGCCGCTCGCCGCGTGGGACGGATCCATTGCACGACCAACTCATCCCAACCGACTCCTTTCACTTCAAAGGCAAGTACTCCCATCGCCGGGCGCTTGCGCCCGGCATCGGGGCTCCGCTGGTCGCGGTCACATCATATGAGGGCCTCGGCCACAAGGAGGCGCGCACAAAGGTCCCGCTCCGCAATCTCACTGCGCTCGTCCGTTTCAGCGGAACCACCGCAACGCTCGAATTGATCGATCCCTATCAGGTGGAGCGTGTTGCAGTGGGGGGGCGGAGCCACCCGCTCGCCGCGGACTATGGGGCTGCGGTGATGCTCGGTTTATCAAAGTCAAGGATCGACACCCTCGGCCTCGTCCGTCTGCTCCACCCCTCCCGCTACGACGACACTGCGCATTTGAATTTCCTCCAACCGTATGACCGGGAGCGCATTCCAGTCCTCTTCGTACACGGTCTCCAAGACACACCGGCGTCCTTCTCCCCGATGTATTTCTCGCTCCTGGAGGATCCCGAGATCCGGAAGCGCTATCAGTTCTGGGTCTTCAGTTATCCCAGCGGCTATCCCTACTTCTACTCGGCCTCGCTCCTGCGCCGCGAACTCGATCACGTCGACCGCGATTTTCCCGATCACCCCGATTTGGTCGTCATCGGGCACAGCATGGGAGGAATTATCAGCCGTCTCATGGTCACGGAGGCCGGCGACACGATTTGGCGGAAGGCCTTTGGCCACCCGCCGGAAACCACGCCGCTGACCGGAAAGAGCCGGGATCTTTTGATCGAGGCCTTGGTCTTCCGGAGCCGCGAGGAGATCAATCGGGCCGTCTTCATCTCCTCCCCCCATCGCGGCTCAATCCTCGCATCGAACTGGATCGGGCGCATCGGCTCACGTCTCGTTCGCCTGCCTGCCTTCGTCGCCGATGCCCGGAACGCCCTTGTCTCCGTTGCGTCGGTGGACATCGCAGGACTGGTCATGAGCCGGGCCCCCAACAGCATCGACACCTTGTCTCCCGATAACCTCTTTGTTCGCGAGATCAACAAGATCCCCATCGATCCCGGCCTTCCCTATCACAGCATTATCGGTGATCGCGGCAAGGGCGATACTCCGGATTCCAGCGACGGCGTCGTTCCCTACTGGAGTTCCCATCTTGATGGCGCGGAATCCGAAAGAATTGTCCCGTCCGGACACGCCGCTCACCAGAATCCGGAGGCGATCGAAGAAGTCCGCCGCATTCTGCGTCTGCACCTGACACAGCAGCGATGAAAGCAAATCCGCGTGCGGGAGGAGTCGCTCATGCAGCTTCATGCCCCGTGTAGGTCTGGAAGAATGGCCCGATGCTTTATCGATGATGCTTGCGCAAAAAGGGAGTAGGATCGGCGGTCATGTCCATCTGGCTCAAATATCTCATTACGGCGGCTCTGGTCGTCCTCATCTCGGAGGTCGCCAAACGGAGCGACCGGCTAGGAGCGTTCATTGGAGCCATGCCGTGGGTGACGACCCTCGTGATGATCTGGATGTTTGTGGAGCGGCAGGCGCCGGAGAAAATCGCCAATCACGCCTACTACACGTTCTGGTATGTTCTGCCTACCATGCCCATGTTTCTCCTCATGCCCTGGCTGTTTCGCAAGGATTGGAATTTCTGGCTCGTCCTGGGAACCGGGGCCATGGCGACCTTCGCTTGTTTTGGTGTGTTGGGTCTCGTTCTCAAGCGGTTCGGGATTGATCTCTGGTAGCGAAGTTCGGAGTCGGCGCCGGTTTCCTGCGAAAAGCCCTGCGGACAGACTTGCGCCGCTTGACGCCGCCCAGCGGCAAAGCATGGTGAGGGAGACGCCGGCCACGGCGTCCCCAACCCGATGCGCATGGACGGAAAGGATTGGTTCATCAAGGAGCCGTTCAGTTTTTATGAAGTGCCCGTGGCGGATCGTGCTTTCAAAGGCGCGAGCTGCAGATGGCCAGGCGCCGCCTCTTCGGGCTGCGCCGCTTCTGGTTTCTCACGGGGTTGCTCGTCGGTCACAGACGCCGCTGACTCTATCCACCAGATGCCGCCGGTTCATCGCAGTTTTTCTATGGCAGGACTAACACGACGCGAAATCCGATGTGATCCGATCGCCGCTCCGGCTCATAGCGCAGCCGCAGAGCCGACCGGCAGAACGCGGCGGGGTCCATCCACGCCCCGCCCCGGCGCACTCGTGAAAAGGAGCCGTCTCGGTTAGGCAACCCCCTCACCTCCGACATATCCGGATCAACGCCGCCCGGCAACCGGGCGTGATACCAATCCCGGCACCACTCGAACTCATTCCCATGCATGTCGTGCAACCCCCACCTGTTCGCCGCGTAACTCCCCACTCTCGCCGCCGCCGACCCCGGCACGCCCGTCGCCGTCCCGTTATAGGGCTTCCCGATGTTTGCCTCAGCGCTCGTCAAGGTCGCGCCATGCGAGAAGGCCGTCTTACTCCCGGCCCGGCACGCATACTCCCACTGCGCCTCCGTCGGCAGGCGGAATTCCCAGGCCGCCGGCAACTCCCCCGCCGCCCGCGCCTGCTCCGTCAACACGCGGCAAAACCATTCCGCTTCGCTGAAACTGATCCAATACACCGGGAAATCCTCCCCCTCGCCGGCATTGAGCGGGCCCGGAATCCCGCCCGCCACCCCCCTCCACTGTCCTTGCGTCACCTCATGCTTGCCCATCCAGAACCCTTCTGACAACGTCGCCTCCACCTGCTCCTCATCCGCCCGGCGCCCCGGTTCGCCGGGCGGGCTGCCCATGCGGAATCGGCCTGGCGGACACCAACACAGCTCGACGCCACCGACTTTGCGCTCCTCGCCGGCTTGTGAACCAGCGAAGGAATCCCTCCGGCCTGGAGGGTTGCTGCCCTGGGGCGGCAAGCGGTTTTCCGAAGCGTCGCGCTCACATCCCAGCAAGAGAGAAACGCCGGCCAGAACGGAGATGAATCGAGAAGACATGGAACTCATGCCGGCTAAGCCGCATTTCTCACACTGTTTCGTCTCGAGGGGCCGGCGAGCCGCCTGCGAATAAGCCGCGCGCAGCCGAAGGCGCAGGGCTGGGTGAGTACACCCTGTTCAAGCCTGAGGCAAGCGCAACGCAGTCCCCATGGGGCGTAGCGCGCCGCAGCAGAAAGAGTGTGAGAATTGCGGGCTAGTTCCAATGCCTTTAGGGATTCGCAATGAGCTGGAAAAGGTTCTTCTCCGGGAACCGCCTATTCTCCCAATCCCTAAAGGCATTGGGGCTAGCTCACCGGCGCCGCGCTTGACGCACGCGGGGGCCATCGCCTCCGCCGTTCTCACGGCCTCCCGCCCGGGCGGGCTGCATACGTTCGCTGAGCCCCTCGGAAGATCCAGGTCCACCGCGGTTTCCCCTTGTCGGTTTCCCCCTTGTCACGGGAAGCCCGCGTGGCTATTGCTCTTATGCAGGCCTCGGAACCGGTCTTTTCACACACGCAGCCCTCCCTTTCCCCGCCACACTGGCCCCATGAATAGTGAGTCCTCCACGGCTCCGGCGGACGAACACGACCCCAGCAGCCGGAATGATCCCCCGGCTCCCAGCGCCACAGAGCATCCCCGGAGGATTGGTCCGGACATTCCTGGTTATGAGATCGTGCAGGAGTTGGGCCGGGGAGGCATGGGCGTCGTCTACAAGGCGCGGCAACTCACGCTCAACCGGACCGTGGCCCTGAAAATGGTGCTGGCCGGAGAACACGCCAGCGACCGCATCCGCGCCCGTTTTCTCGCCGAAGCGGAAATCGCCGCCAACCTCCAGCATGCCAACATCATTCCCATCTACGAACTGGGCGACGTCGAAGGTCTGCCCTACATCACCATGGAGTTCGTGGATGGAGCCGGACTGGAGAGCATCGTCCCAAAACTCCGGGCCGACTACCACGCCGTCGCAGGGTTCTTCGAGAAACTCGCGCGAGCCGCCCATTGGGCCCACCAACATTCGGTGGTTCACCGGGATCTGAAACCCGCCAACATCCTCATCGGTCCAGATGAAGAGCCGAAGATTGCCGACTTCGGTCTGGCCAAACGTCTCGACCCCACTGGTCTGGCCGCCGGTCTCACCCGTTCCGGGGAGCAAATGGGAACCCCGTCCTACATGGCCCCGGAACAGGCCTATCCCGAGTTTGGCGAAATCGGTCCCGCCACCGACGTCTACTCGCTTGGGGTGATGCTCTACGAGATCTTGGCGGGATCCCTGCCCATCACCGGCGACAGCCACGCGAAGATTCTCTCGGGACTCAAGGATCAGGATCCTTCCTCTCCGTCATGGCTCCATCCTGGCCTGCCCCGAGACCTCGAGACCATCTGCATGAAGTGTCTCCGCAAGCGTCCCGCGGAGCGCTACTCCTCAGCCGAGGCTCTGGCGGAAGATCTCCGGCGTTTTCAGAACGGGGAACCCATCCTCGCCAAACCCCCCACTCCTCTCACGCTCTCTATCCGCTGGGTTCGGCGGCACCGGCTCTCCGCGCTTCTGCTGTGCCTGGGAGCCGCCGCAGCCGTCGCCGGTGTTCTCGCAACCCGGCATGCCTATCTCTATGTCTGGGAATACGCTGAGGACTATCGTAACTTCGCTAAACGCCACGGCAGCTTCATCGGCGTGGGCACTCCTCTCACCAGCGCGGAGGTCGCTCGCCGGAACGGTTCATGGAACATCGTTCGCGCAGGCCGGCGCGGGCGCATTCTCCGATGCGCCTGGCTGAGTGCGGACGGAAAGCCCAACCCGTTCAATTCCCCCGCCGACGCCCTCATTCCCGGCCTTCTGGATAACCTCCCCAACCACCGCAAACCCTGCCGCTTTGAGTTTCGATACAATGCGGATGGAACCATTGGCGAAGAACGCATGCTGGACGCCGAAGGTTTTCTCCTGACCCGGTTTCGCTACTCCTATCCGGACGGCTACGAGCCTGGAAAACCGCAACCGGGCTTCATCCAGGGCGACTTCGTGGATGAAGACTCGCTCCCCATGGCGCTGGACAGCGGGCTCTCCTCAGTCCAACTCGCCCGCGATGCCGATGGTCGAGAGCACCGGCTGTTCTACGCCGACAACAACGGCAATCCCAAAACGGACCGGCACGGCAGCTTCGGAAAGGAAGTTGTCTACGGACCCGAAAACGTCATACGGGAATTCCGCTGCCTGAATGAAGAAGGGGCGCTTCAAAACAACACGCAAGGGTGGGCGGTGCGCCGTGTGACCTGGGATTCTCACTGCAACCCCGTCGAAGTGAGTTTTTGGGATTCCCAAGGAGAGCCCGCTGCATCTGACGGCGTCCATCTCATCCTCTCGGAGTATGACTCTTACGGCAACCAAATCCGGTTCCGTGCGCTCGCACTCGACGGCGCCACTCCCGCGCGCAACCAAGAATCCGGCCATGCCTCGGAGACCCTCGTGCGCATCGACAAGCACGGACGCACCCAGCAGTTGCTCGGATTGGGATACGATCCCGCCGTCATGGGCTTTGCCCGCGCCGCCACCGATCTCCATTGGAAGGACGACGGCGTCACCTTAATTCAGAGCTTTACGGATGAAAACGGCCTGCCTGCCCGCTGCTCTGATGCCTACTTCCGTCCTGGGTATCAGCGCTCTCAGGAAGAATTGGATCTGTCCGGAAGGACCATCCGGCAGCGCCGCGACGGCTATGACCCGGCGGAGAAAGGCTACTTCCGCGAGGTGGAAACTCTGGAATGGTCCGAAGCAAAGGCGAATTTTCCCAGCATCAAGCAACGAAGCGTGATCGCCTACCAAGCCGAAGATGGAGCCCCCGCCTACGATTCCATCAACGGAAACTCGGAATACACCCGCATTTTCGACGCCTGGGGCCGGCCGTTCATTGAAATTCTGAGTGGGCTTGACCCTTCCTATTATACTTACGACCGCTTGGTCGTCGAAAGCGATTATCCCGATCTCTCCCGCAGAACAACCCGGCGGTTTCCGCGGGCTGTGGAAACCAGCACCGAAGACTCGTCCCTTCTCAGCATGAGCCGGTTTGACTCGGATCCGGCAGCGGCCAGCAACGTCGCCCGGCATCCTCTCGCCAGCCATCAGTCCATGAGCCTGGCTGAAGCGGACTATGTCCCCGTAAAACGCTTTGGACGCTACCTTGGTCCCGGCGATGAACCCAAACCCAGCCCTAGCGGCAACACGCAATGGTCGCGTGAATACGACGCCGCTTCGGGAACGATCGTGGAAACTCATACTGGATATGACGAAGCCGAATACCCTTACAGCCGGGTCGTCATCACCTCGGTTTGGATCGATGGCGCCGAGAACCCGGCGGACCCCAACTCTTTGGTGGTGCGCGCCACGTGGGACTACTTCAACGCCGCCGGCCTCGCCGTTCGCAACGAGGAGGGTTACCTCCAATACATCGAGGAGCGCGACGCCTCCAATGTATTGACCCGTCTCATCAAGAAAGGATACGAAGAAGAATCCGAAGGCCACTTCACAGAGATCATCGCCTTCTCCCAATGGCAGGACGGAGTCCCTAGAAAGAAGCAATGGACCTATCAAAACAGCAGTGGCGACAAGATTCGCTATCGCGACGGTTTCTTCGATTACAGTGAAACCTACGACGAACAGGGGCAGGTCGTCGAAATCGCCATTTCGGGATACGATCCGGAGCGCTTCCCCTGGCACGCGCAGATTACCCGCAGCGAAGGGAGCGCCGGAGGGCGCCGGCTGATTGGGACCTGGCTCGATGCCGAAGGAAACCGGCAACGGGGTCCCTCCGGCGAATGGGAACAGACCGAGGAACTCCGTCCAGACGGAGAGCATCGGCTCAGGCAGACTTGGACAGGTTATGACGAGCCCCACAATGGATTTGCATCCGTGATCCTGCCCTACGACGAAGAGGGCCAGCCCGGCCAGGCGCAATACCTTTCAAGCACGGGAACTCCTATCGAAGGCCTCCGCATGTTCGTGAGATTCGTCGTCCCCGGGCTGCAAGCCGCACGCCTGGGTCTCCAACCCGGAGACGCCATTCTCAACTATAACGGCAGGCCCGTGCGCAACAGCATGGAATGGATACACCATATCGAACTCACCGGAGGTTCACTCGAATATCTCCGAGGCAACAAAGTCATGGTCGCGCCCAATGTCGAACCTGGCCTGATCGGCATCTTCGCCGAAGACCGGGTTGTGCCTGCCGGCGACTGATCTCTGAAACCAACACTCCACCACCTCACCCTACCCCACCACCTATGCCCCACTCATCCATTACCTTTGTCTGGCCTGGCGACCTCCATCTGGAGGGCGCCGGGCGCGAGAATCACAAAACCGCGCTCTGGATGGCCGACGAGGTCTCCTCGCTGATCCAGCCCGATTTCGTCCAGTTCGCCGGTGACAACGTGCAGCATGCCCGTGACGAAGAGTTCGCGCTCTTCGATGAAGTCACTTCACGGCTGACGCCCCCCTGGCATGCCCTCGTGGGGGACCACGATGCCCATCATGACCCCGGAGCCCACGCCTACCAGTCGCGGCTGGGTACGACCTTCAAAGCATTCAGCCTGCGAGGCTTCCGGTTCATCTGCCTCAACACCATGCAATACCGGCCTCTCGGATTGTCTCCCGAGCAAGTCCTTTGGTTCCGCTACGAAGTGGATCTGGCCGAGGCCCGAGAGGAACGCACCGTCGTTTTTCAACATCACTACCCTTTCCAGATCTGGGAGGATTTCGCCGGACCAGGCATCGCCGAATGGCGTGAGATCGTTCAAACGCGACCAATCCAGGTCGTGTTCGCCGGACACACTCACTATGGTCAAATGGCCAACGACGGGCGGAATGTCTACGTGGCCACCCGATCCATTGGCGACCCGGAGGGCGGTCCCGCGGGCTATGCCGTGGTCACCCTTGAAGGAGAAGACCTGGCCGTCGTCTATCGCAGCGTCGAGGACGAGGGACCGGTCGTGCAGATCACCCATCCCCGCCGGCTCATCCTCGCCACCAAACCCACCCATATCGTCACGGGCCCGGCAGAGTGCCGGGTGCGCGTCTGGCCGGCTGCTCCAGTCAAAACGGTGCAAGCCCGCATCGACCAAGGCCCCTGGATCGAATTGCAAGCCGCCCCGCAAAGTTCGTGGAGCGGACCAATCTCCGGAGCCACCCTCGCCCAGGGATGCCACTCGCTCGAAGCGCGGGCCACGGACGAAAACGAGCGCTCGGGCAGCGACCAACTGACCTTCCTGGTGGACCGCTCCGGGCGTTTCAACCCCTACCCTTTCGTGGAACCTCTCGTTCTCCAGACCAAGTTTTGCTAGCCAACGATCGCCGGATTCCCGTAGCTTCCCTCGCGCGATCGTCGCGCGCATTCATCATGGGATCCAAGCAAGAAGCGTCAGGCAGTGAAAACAGACCGAACCCCAGGCTCAAACCCTTTCTCGTCAGTCTGCCCCACCACGAACGAAGGTTCCTCCAGGCCCTGGCTCTCATCATCGAGTCGGGCAAGGCGAAAACCGTCGATGACCTCCTCAAATACGCCCGGCAAGCCAAGGAAAACGCCGCCATCGACTTCCTGAGCGGGATGGCCAATGAGGGTCTGCCCTTGGACCTGGCCTTCGACGCCATGTGCGTGCACTTCCGCATCGTGGCCCACAAGCGCAACAGCGGTCTGCTGACGCTGTGCACGGGACGCAGCGTGGGACTCCTGCTCCCGCTGCCACCCCACATTCTCGACACCTTTCTCCCGCTCGATCAGGTCTGTGTGCTGGCGCCCGATCAGCATCATCTGCCCCCGCACCTGGGACGGTTCACCGGAAAAATCTGCGAGGGCACCCGGCCAGCACGGCACGAAGCCGGCCGCCTCGAAGCCTTCGTCTTCGAGGCGTTCCTTAACAAAGACCAGTTCCTCTTTCCCGCTGCTTCCGCCGACATACTCGATCCCCGCATTCTTCAGGGCGAAGCCATATTCATTGTCCACCTGCGACCCCACCGCGACCCCGATGACATTCCCGTGCCTCTTCCCCGGGAAGCCCTCCACATCCTTTGATCCCGCCCCTCTCTCCTATGTCCGCGCGATTCATTGGATCTTTCCTGCTTGTCATCGGCTCGCTCTTTGCCCCCCAGATCAAGGCGCAAGACGCCATCTCCGGCATCCAACTCACTCTTCAACCGGGAGAAACACGAAACATCGATCACCCCTTTTCCCTACCTTCTTCAGGGCTTCGCATCGCTTTCCTGGAAGAAGGGAGGACTCTCAGCGAGGAAGAAGGCAAGGCCAGCTTCCGGATTTCACAGGGGACGACCGAAACCGGGTCTTTCGCCATCACCAACTTGAGCGACGACGTCCGGACTCTCTTGGTGACGGCTACGCCGCACGCCACCTTGGAGAAGGCAGGCTTCCCTGTCTCCATCCTCATGCTCGGCCTGCTGCTCGCCGCCTTTGTTTCCATGGCCGCGTTCGGCGTCCCCATCCCACTGGCCATGGGCTTGCTGGCCAGCGCCTTTCTGGCCCTCATGTGGCGCCAGGCCGGAACCATTGCTCATACCGGCTTCCATCAATTCGCAGAAATCGCCGTGATATTCTCCGCCGTGGCCATCCCCGCCCACATGATCGAACGGTCCCGCGGTTTCGAATGGATTGCCGCCATCATCGGCAAACACTTCGGAAGAGTCCGCCTGCGAAGCCCCCGCCTCGCCCTCCCGCTCCTCATCGGCCTGCTCCTCATCCTCACCTATGTCCTGGCCGGACTCATGCATAACATCACTTCCATCCTGATCATGACTCCCATCATCATCCGGATCTGTGATTCCTATGCCGTTCCTTCCCGCTGGATCTTGTGTTCGGCCCTCATCGCCAGCAATTTGGGTGGATTCTCCACCAAATGGGGCGATACACCCAACATCGTGGAAGCCCGGGAATGGGGTTTGCAGGCCAGCGACTTCACCGCCGAGATCCTCCCCCCAAACCTCTTCGTGCTGGCCACCCTGATCTTCGTCTGCATCGTCCTCACCCGCCGGACCCTCCTCCTCTCTCTGAAGACGAGCCAGGCCCAGCTCTCCTCCTCAGGAAGCCTGAAGCCCGGCATGACGCTCATGACCGCCATGGGCGCTGCCGGATGGGAAGACGAAAAAGGAAATATCGCCGTCGACAGCAGGCTGCTGGCCGTCGGAGTAGTCGGCCTGGTCGGATTCATCACCCTCCACCTCATCTGGCACGACCTCAGCATCGCCCTCGGAGGACTCGCCATCCTCCTGTGCGTCCTGCTCGAACGTCCCCGGGACCGTGAACGCACTTTCAAGTCTCTGGGATTCGATGTCTATATCTCCTTCGCCGCCATCTTCATCATCGCCGGCTGCCTCAAGAACTCCTGGATCGGGGCGACGCTCCAGGAGCAGATCCAAAACCTCGGCTACGCCCCCTGGGCGATCACCTTGACAGGATTCTTCGGCACCACCTTGACCGAAGCGGGCTCTTGGGTCAGCGCCGTTGCGGAGGAAATCGCGGCCGGCGACCCCAGCCACCGCGCCGCCTGGGCCCTGGGAGCCGGCATCTGCGCCGGCAGCAGTTCCATTCTCACGGCAGCTTCCGCCGGCATTATCCTCTGGGAACAAAGCGCCCGTTTCCGTGAACACGCCATCACTTTCCGGAATTACCTGGTCTTCGGGCTCAGCTTCTCCCTCTTCATGCTTCTCTTCTACAGCCTCTACTTCACCTTTTTCTTCCGCTCATGAACGCAGGTGAACTCCCAGCAGGAAGAAAGGGTCTGAAAGGCTTCCTCGACACCATGCGGACCCTCTCCCGCATGAAGGGCGAAGTCTGGAAAATGGTTTCCGCCAAGCGGCGGCGCACTCTCATCGGAGCCGCCCTGCTCATGGCCATCACCGCAGTGGCTAACGTGGCCGTGCCGCTCTGGCTCGGCGGCCTCGTCGACGCCATGCGAGGCATAGAACCCGCAGACCTCGCCGCTCGCCTTCCCCGCCTGATCGGTGAGAAACTGGGGCTCATCGGCGAATATCCCTGGCGTCGCATCACCGCCGCCGCCGATACCGCCCCCACGCCGCAAGCGCTGGGCGAAATGGTCCCTGGCAATATCATGACCGGCGTGGCCATCGCTTTTCTCGTGAGCATCGCCCTGGCCTTCCTCATCCGGGAAGGTCTCAAAGTGCTGCAACGCTACCTCGTGCACAACACTTGCACCCAGATCGAAAAGGAAGTCACCGTCGACCTCGTCGATCACCTCATGCAGGTAGACCTCAACCGCCTCTCAAGTCAGCGCGTCGGAGCCCTCCATGGACGCATCCATCGCAGCGTCGAAGGCTTCGTCAAATTCCTGAAACTGGGTTTCATGGATTTCTTCCCCGCCGTCTCCATGGCCCTCGTCGCGCTCGCCGCCGCCGTCTCCAAACAATGGTGGTTGGGCCTCGTCATGGCCGGCGTGATTCCTGCCTCCGCCTTGATCGTCTTCCGGCAGATCAGTTCCCAACAAGGCGTCCGCATCTCGCTGCTCCGGAAAAAGGAAGCCCTCGACGGAACCGTCGTCGAGCAGTTGGGCGGCATCGAATACATCCGCGCCGCCAATACCCGGGATCTCGAACTGCAGCGCGTGGAATCCGTGGCCGAGCAACGCCGCGCTCAGGAACTCAAACACCACATGATCATGTCGTGGTTCGATTGCCTGAAGGCGCTCAATGAAGGCTTTTTCCATATTCTTATCATCACCATCGCCATTTACCTCGCCGTCCACGGCGCGATTTCCGTAGGCGACATCATTGTCTTCTCCACCCTGTTTCTCAGCGTGATGCACCCCTTGCGGGAGGTGCACCGGATCCTCGATGACGCTCATGAATGCAGTATCCGCGTCAACGATCTCATGGGCCTCCAGGCCTTGCCCACCGACGCCTCCTTCAACCTGCTCACTCTCCACCAGCCCGAAATCGAGAACGCCAAAGCCGTTATCGCCGTCAAAAACCTAACCGTGGAATACCAAACCGCCGACGGGCGCGTCCGGCAGGCGTTGCACGATGTGTCCATGACCATCCTCCACGGCGAAACCATCGGCGTCGCAGGCCCATCCGGTTCCGGAAAATCGACCTGGTTGAAGATCGTGATGCGCCTCATCCATCCCTCCGCCGGAGAAGTATTCATCGGAGGCGAACCCCTCTCCGCCATCAGCCGGGAAACCATCGCCCAACTCATCGGTTACGCCAGCCAGACTCCCTTCATCTTCAGCGGCACGATCCGCGAAAACATCGCCTATGGATCCCAACACGCCCCCGAAGAAGAGATCCAGCGCGCCGCCGAACGCGCTTGTATCCACGAAGAGATCCTCCAGATGCCCGGCGCCTATGACTCCATCGTCAGCGAGCGCGGCCACAACCTCAGCGGAGGTCAGCGACAACGATTGGCTCTCGCCCGCATCTTTTTGAAGAACCCGCCTATCCTCATTTTGGACGAAGGCACTGCCGCGCTCGACAATATCAGCGAACGCAAGGTTCAAGAGGCCATTGCCGGCGCTCGTGCCGACCGGACCATCATCATCGTCGCCCACCGGCTCTCCACTCTGCGAGACGCCAACAGGATTTTTGTCTTCGCCGACGGCCGCATCGCCGAGACGGGAACTTACGATGAGTTGCTGAAAGGCGGAGGCGTCTTCACGGAACTCGTCCACAGCGCCCAGGGAGCGGTGGCCTAGCGGTTCCCGGACTTCGCCGGCAGGTCCGCCGGGCCATAGTGCCCAAGGTGGTGCTCCGCCGGTTCTCCCTCTGACCCTGCGAGGGCGAGTTCTCGTCCTGTTGGGCCATGGAGTCTCCGTTCGGCGGGTTGTCTTCTCCCGTCCTCATCAGCGCCTTGATTGGCCTGAGCCTCCTGCTCTTCGCCGCTTTCACGGCGTCCCCAGGACGCGTTTTACAAACTCCTGACATCCCGAGGCCAAGAAACCGCTACGTTGCGCGTCATTGTCATCAGCCCCAGTCTTTCCATCATGAACCGCTCCAACGCTGCCCTCCCCATCTTGCTGGCCCTCTTGCCGCTGCTGCCCGCCCTCCTGTCCGCCTCCGCGGAACAAGCCGAGGAAGCCCTCCGGCTGCACCAGCCCGAGGAAGCCGCCCGCGTCATCGACGATTCGCTGCCCGGGGCCGAGCCGGAGTCCGCTCCTTACCTCGCTTATCTGCGGGTCATCGCCGCCTCGGAGGCCGGCCGGCCCGAAGAAGCCGCCGCCCTGGCCCACACGTTCGCCGAACGGTTCCCCGAGTCCGAATGGGTCCACAAGATCCGCTTCTTGGAGGCGGCCGCCCTGATCCAACTTTCCCGGCATCGCGAGGCCGAAGCCATTCTTTCCCGTGAAGCCGACCGGCTCGTGTCCGAGGATCGCAAGCAGGAGATCGCTTCGCTCCTCATTCAGTTAGCGGAAAAACTGAGTCAGGAGCGCGATCCCGCCGTCATTCAGTCTCCCGAGCCCGATCACAGCAAAGCGCTGGCTCTCTATCAAAAGGCTCTCTCGCTCGAGATTCGCGACGATCTCCGCGACACCCTTCTCTTCCGTGTGGTCGAGTCCCTGCGCAAGCTGGGAAACCACGGCGAAGCCATCGCCGCCGCCCTTACCTACCTGGAAGCCTTCGATCCCGGCTGGTCCGGTCCCGTGGGCAGCCCGGAGCGATTGCGGAGTCTTCCGCGCGAGGTATCTCCGCCGGCAGGAAAGCACCGCTTCGAGGTCCGCCTGCGGCTGGCTGAGTCACAACTCGCCAATGGGGAACGGATCGCCGCACGTCAACATCTCGACGACCTCCTGACACTCCTTCAGACAGGGACTCCCGGTCCGGAGGAACCCCGGGACTTGAGAGCCTCAGCGTTGTTGGTCCGGGCGGAAACGTGGGACGCTTCCTCCGAATTGGATCGCCACGCAGACGCCCTCCGGCGGTTTCTCGAGCAGGAACCCGCCGATCATCGCGCCCCCGAAACGGCCCGCCGTCTCGCCCTGGCCTTCGACAGCGCCGGACGAATCGAAGAGGCCATTGCCGCCTGGAGGCGATTCATCGCCGGCGAATCTTTTCGCATCGACGAAACCGAAATCCACCGTAATCCCGCCACCGGCTTCACGCCGTCCGAGCAAGTCCGTCACTGGCAGCAAGAAGGCCTCTATCGCGTCGGCGAAATCCTTTACTCTCAACGCCGCTACGACGAAGCCATCTCGGAGTGGCGCGGCTACCTCGAGCGTCATCCTAACGGATCACGCTGGACGGATGCGCAGAACGGAGTCATCAACGCGGAATTTGAAAAGGCCCTCGAAGCCGTCGCCGAGGGACGGGACAATGAGGCCCGGGAGGCGCTCCAGCTCTTTCTCACCCAGCATCCCCTCGATGCACGCTGTCCCCAGATTCTCTTCACCCTCGGGCAGATGGATTATCATCGCGGGGAGAAGCTCGAAGAGGAAGGCCCCGCTTCCGCCGAGGCGCGCGACCAAGCTTACGAGGAAGCCGTCCGCCAGTGGACCCGGCTGGCCGGCAAGCATCCCGGTTCCGAGGAAGCTTCCCTGGCCCTTTATCGCAGCGCTGTAACTCTCGCCGAAAAGCTGGGACGCATCGAAGAGGGCATTCCTATCCTCCGCAGGCTCGACTTCGGGTCCTGGGCCGGTCCGGCGCAAGCGCGGCTCAATTTGATCAGCGAGCATTCGCTGGACGTCGCCACCCCGCGCTCCTTCCGGACCAATGAGGAGCCCTATATCGAAGTGGGCGCGCGCAATCTGAAAGCGGTGACGCTGCGCCAATACGATCTGGATCTCGAAGCCTATTTCCGCCGCGAACACGAACTGGGTCGCGTCGAAGAACTCGATATCGACCTCATCGAACCGGATCGCACCTGGGAGGTCGCCTTCGAAGACTTCGAAGAATACCGGCTGCAAAAACGCCGCATCCCCATCCCCTTTGAAGAAGGCTCCGCGGGCGTCGCCATCGTCCGCGTCGAGGGCGAAGACTGGGAAGCCACGACCGTCGTGGTCCGCTCCGATC
The DNA here is from genome assembly GCA_041749135.1 of Verrucomicrobiales bacterium. Lineage (GTDB taxonomy): Bacteria > Verrucomicrobiota > Verrucomicrobiia > Verrucomicrobiales > DEV007 > DATKCT01. Next base: position 7,931 of record JBGTBW010000062.1, on the reverse strand, counting down.
TCGATCTCATCGTTCACAGCAGCCGCAACGAAGCCATCGCTTACGTGGAGAACCGTCTGGAACAACGTCCCGCGGAAAACGTCCGGGTCCTGTTCAGCGACGGAACACGTGTCTTCGCCGAAGGCGTCACAGGAGCCGACGGCGTGGTCCTGCAAGCCTTTCCCGAAGAGGTCGCGCCCGAGTCGCTCCGGCTCTTGGCCTTGACTGGATCGCATGTCGCCTCGAACCGCCTCGACCTCTCCGGCTTGCCCGTCGCCTCCGGTTTGGTCCCGCGCGTCTACCTGCACACGGACAAACCCCTCTATCAACCGGGCGAAACACTGCACCTCCGCGCCGTGGTCCGCACTGTGCGAGACGGAGCCTTCGCCATACCGGACCGGCGCGACTTCGACTGGAGCCTAACTGACTCCGAAGGCCGGAGCCTGCAAGGCGGGAGCCTCACCCTCTCCGACATGGGCAGCGCGGCCCAAGCCATCGAGCTGCCTCCCAATGCCCCGGCCGGAGCCTACACCATTCAGTTCGTCGCCGCCGATGCCAGCCTCCGGCAGGTCGCCTCGTTTCAAGTCCGGCCCTTCGCCCTCCAATCCATCCAGCTCGACTATTCCTTCGACCGGGCCGTCTATTTTCGCGGAGAAACGGTGACCGCAGCCATCGCGGCGCGTTATTCCTGGGGCACTCCCGCTGCCCGCCAAGAGATTCACTACACGCTCCCAGACGGACGCGAGTTCACGGAGAAAACCGATGAGGAAGGCCTTCTCCAAATCACCATGGATACAACCGGCTTCCAACCCGGCCAGCCTCTCGTCTTCCGGGCGGCATTGCCCACGCTCAACGTCCGGGCGACCGGCTCGGTCTTCCTGGCCGACGTCGGCTACACCATCCTCGCCGAAACGGACCGGCCCGTCGCTCTTGCGGAAGAGCCTTTCCAACTCCGCCTCACCACGCTCGCCGCGGATGGAAAACCGCTTGGAGCAGACCTAACCGTGCAGATCATGCGCCGAACCGAGGCTCCCTCGAACCCTGTGCTCGAGGCCGTCCCCTGGATCGGCAACCGGGCGGTTCCCATCCACGAGGTTACCGTCGAAGAAAGGAAGCTCTCAACCGATCCAGGAACGGGCAAGGCCAGCCTGGCCCTGAGCTACGCCGAGGGCGGAACCTACCTGATTCAAATCTCCGGAAAAGATCGCTTCAACCAAAGCGTCTCGGCTCGCACGATCCTCCGCGTGTCCGATAACGCTGACGAAAACAAACTCCGTTTCCTTTCCGAACGCGACGAGTTTCCCGTGGGATCCACTGCATCCCTGCTTCTCCATTCCCGGCTCGAACGGGCCCACGCGTTGGTTACCTTCGAGGGCGACCGCATCATCGGCCACCGCATCGTGGAACTTCAGCCCGGGTCCAACCCCATCGAGTTTGCCATCGAACACGGCCATTTCCCCAACTTCCAGGTATCCGTAGCGGCCATGGACGGACGGTCGCTGCGCAGCGTCAGCCGCGCCTGCACGGCCACGCGGGAGCTTCGGGTCGAGATCCTCGGGGCAGCCGGCTCGCGGGAACCCGGGGAAGAAGCCGAGTTTACCCTCCAAGCCACCGATCAACTCGGACGCCCCGTCGCCGCCGAGTTCAGCGTGGCCCTGGTCAACGACGTCCTCTACCGCCTGGAGCGGGAAGTCCGCGGTCCCATCCGTGAATTCTTCGACGACGGAGCCCGAAGGCGGGCGGCGTTCCGCACCGAATCATCCTGCGGCTTCTCCTATGGAGGGATTTCCCGGAGGCTCGTGGAAACTCCAAACTCTTCCATCCGGTTGTTTGCCGCATGCGACAATGGTTTGGAGCAGCTCTTGGTCATTCAGCAGCAGGAACTCGCGCTGAATCCCACCAACTCCGCGTTGTTCGCGGATTTCAATTTCAACTACTCTAGCATTTTCAACACGGGCCGGGTGTTCGAGGGCCAGGCGTCGTCGCAGCAGGGCGCGCAGGCGCAGACCGCCGGCGCCGCCTATGGCTTGGCGCAATCCATCGAGTCCGCCGTCCCTATCCAGTTCAACAGTTTCCCAGGTTCTCCCGCCCTTCCACGGGGGAGCGAGCCCAGCCTCCTCTTTGCAAACAGCAGCGTGCTCGCCGTGGACACGCGGTTCGGTTCCCCCCCGCCGGAGGCTACCGCGCCCAGTGGCGAAGCCCCATCCGACTCGCCGCGCTATGAGTCCGCCTCCGTTTGGCTGGACGCCGTCCAGACCGGTGAAGACGGAAGCGCTCAAGTCCGCCTGACTCTCCCTGAGACCGCTGGCCGCTGGCGCGTCACCGCCGTGGGATGCACCACAGACACTCTGGCGGGGGAAACCTCAGTCGATGTCATTACCCGAAGGGAGTTCTTCGGAGAATTGCGCTTGCCCGTTCAACTTCAGGAAGGGGACCTCATGGAGTTCATCGCCGTGCTGCACAACCTCTCAGATCGTGCTGGAGAGGCGCTGGCCACCCTCAGGGTCGAAGGCGGTCAGGAATTGTTTCGCTCGACGCGCACCATTCCCCTGGAACCTGGAGCCACAGCAGAAATAGTCTTCGACGCCTATCGCATTCCTTTTGCTGAAGCTCTGCGCTGCACGCTCACCTTGGAAAGCGGAGATGCCCGCGACGAGAGCACGCGCACCGTGCCCATCCGGCCTTGGGGATTGGAATACTCGAGCGTCTCCAGCGGGATCACAGCCAGTCTCGGCTCGGCTGATCTCGAACTTCCCGCCGATCAAGCCTTTACCCGCCGCCGCCTCCTCGTCGGCATCAGTCCGTCGGTCGAGCAATCCCTCATCGATCTGGCTCTGGGAACGCCCTCGCGCGTCGTTCCCCTGCGCAACAGCCGGGTGCTGTGCGGGCTCCCCACTATCACACAGACCACCGGGAGCGCCTTGCTGGGTTCTGTCCACGCGTTGACCTATGCCCGCGCCCGCGGAGCGAATCCCCGGGATGTCGCCGCCCTGACCCGCCGTGTTCACAGCCTCATCTCCGCAGTGCTTCTGGCGCAGCAGGAAGACGGCGGCTGGTCCTGGAACCAACTCGGATCGGGCTCGGAACCCGTATCCACTTCCATCGCCCTCTGGGCGCTGACGGCCTGCCACGAAGCCGGGTTTCCTTCTGCTCACAACGCCATGGAACGTGCTGCAGAATGGCTGCGCCTCTACTATCCCAGCATTCCCGCAAACGACCATGAGCAAAAGGCTCTCCTCCTCTTCGCCCAATCCTTTTCTGGAGAACCCGACTTCTCCGCCGCCAACCGCCTTTACCGGGAGCGCGCTTCGCTCACGCCACCGGCGCGTGCCTTTCTTGCCGCCGCCTTCGTGAGGATGAAGCGCGATGCTTTCGCTCGCGATCTTCTCGAACTGCTCGCCTCCCAACGGGAACCCGATCCCGCTGTGCCAGGCTGCGCGCGCTGGGCCGGCAGCAAAGATCACGCCCTGTTGCAGGATCCCGCGCTCACCACCGCGGTCATTCTATGGACCTACGCGCAGGCCGCTCCCACCTCGCCCGTGGCAAAAGCCTCCGCCTCCTATCTCCTGGCCCAGCTCAGCGGTTATCGCCAACCGCCGGGCCACGTCCCCGGATTCGTCGTCGCCGCCCTTACCGCCTATCATGGCACTCACGCCGCCGCGCGCGAGGACTTCCGGGTTATCCTCACGGTCAACGACCGCGAGGTTCACCGTATCGAGTCCAACGCCATCGACGGCACGATCTTTTTTTCCCTGCCTGCGGAATGGATCGAGGCCGGAGTGAACCGGATTCGCGTCGCGGTGGAAGGGCGCGGCGAGATCCGCTACGACGCATTGCTAACCGGATTCTCCGCGGACCTGAAAGACCCCGAGTCCTGGGACACGCCTCATATCACCCAACGCCATTATTTCCACGACCGCCTCAGTTACCGGGACCTCCCGTTGCAGGCCCGCAGCACCTCCCCGGTCTCGCGCCTCCGCTTGGGACAACGGGTCCGCGTCGCCGTGCACACCGCCAATCGCAGTCACTATCCCAATCCCCTGCTCTGGGAAGAGCCGCTTCCCGCGGGCATGCTCCTGGTTCCCGGCTCGGTGGAAGGCAACTTCGACCGGCTCGAAGAGGAACAGGGCATCCTGCGCCTGCACTATCGTCCCGGCGAAATTCAGACCCTCGGTTATGAACTGGTCGCTCACGCCCCGGGCGCTTTCCGGGTCTTGCCCTCCACCCTCCGCGACGCCACCGACCGCAGCCGGATGCGCATCGGTTCCGCCGCCGAACTCCAGATCTTCCCTCCCGGCTCCAATCCTCAGGAGGAATACCGGATGAACGCCAACGAGCGATTTGAACTCGCCGGTCATCTGTTCCGCGACGGCAAATACGAGGACTCTCGCGCTCATCTCGACGCCCTCTTCGCCGACGCCCAAGGCCGCCGCAACTTCGAGCGCGACATCGCCCGGATGCTCCTGTGGATCCACACCGAACCCGCGGATTTCCAACCCGCCCGTGTGGTGGAAATGTTCGAGATCCTCCACGAACGCTACCCGGACCTGGTCATTCCCTTCGACCGTATCCTCCGAGTCGGCGAAGCCTACCGCGAACTCGGGGAGTTCGAACGCGCCTGGCTGGTCTTCCGCGCCACCATTGAATCGAGCTTCCTCAACGACGCCAACATCAGCGCTGTGCTCGAAGATCAGGGGCAGTATCTCGGATCCATAGCCTATCAAGAACGCCTGTGGAAGGAATACCCCGATCACGCCGAGTCCGTCGCAGCATTCTTCGCCCTGTCGCAGTCGTTGTTCGAGAAAGCTCCCCGCGCCGATGCCCTCCCGCTCGAACCTGGTCAAGAGCGGCCTAACCGGGAGGACTTGCTGAAACGCAGCCAGCGCTTCCTCGAACGCTTCCTCGCTTATTACCCCTCTGATCCGCTCGCCGACGACGCCGCATTCAGTCTCATCAACGTCGGGTTCGCTTTAGAGAATTACAGTGGAGTGGTCGCCAGCACCGAGAGGTTCGCCGCTCTGTTTACCGGCAGTCCGTTTCTCACCAGCTTCCGCTACATGGCCGCCCTCGGACATTTCTGGCAACGTCACTACGCGGAAGCCCTCGCGGCCGCTGTCCCCGTCGCCGAAGGAGACGGGAAAGACCGGGATTACGCCCGCTACATCACCGCGCAGATTCATCACGCGCAGGGAAACGCCGAGGAAGCCATTCGCTGGTACGAAATGGTGCACGGGTTGTATCCCGACGCCGCTCAATCCATCGCTTATTTCCAGAAGCGTTCTCTAGCCCTGCCGGAAGTGTCCACTTTCCGCCCCGGTGAGCCCGTCCAACTCGAACTCGAATATCGCAATATCCAGGAAGCAGTCCTCCGGGTCTACCGCGTGGACCTCATGAAACTCTATCTGAGGGAGAAGAATCTCAGCCGGGTAAGCGAAGTCAGCTTGGCTGGCATCGATCCCGATGCTGAGATGACTCTGTCCTTGGGCGATGGGCGGGATTTCCGTCCCATGACCCACGAGTTCGAGCTGCCGGTCAGTGAAGACGGAGCTTACCTGGTGCTCTGCCGCGGCGATGATCTCTTCGCCAGCGGTCTGGTGCTGGTAAGTCCCTTGCGCCTCGAAGTGCATGAAGACGCCGCCTCCGCTTCGTTGCGCGTCAATGTCTTGGATGTCGCCGCAGATAACTATGCCGCGGGAGCCGAGATCAAGGCCATCGGCAGCGTCAGCGGCTCGATGGTGGAGGGCGTCACCGGGCCCCGCGGCGTTTTTCAAGCCGAAGATATCCGGGGCCTGTCCACCGTCATCGCCCGTCACGGGACCAGCCGGTATGCCTTCTTCCGCGGCAAGGAAACGCTTGGCCCGCAACAGGAAAATGCCCCCAACTCTGCCGGCAATGCGGAGGCGGCAAAGCAGTTGGAGGCCGGTGATTACCTGAAGAACATCGAAGGCTCCAACAAGATGCTGCAGGAAACCAATCTGAAGAACTGGGATCTCCTGCGCCGCAACAACGACAGCGGAGTCAAAGTGCAGAAGACCAGGTAAGGGCATGCAGGAGCCCGCCCCTCCAGGATATTCTGACAAATATCGCATACCCGCCCCGGACCGCGCCGTCGATACCCGGGACCGGAGCCCAAACCCATCCCGCAGAACAGAACCGGTGTTCAAGCCGGCGACACCGCCGCCGCCCGAAGATCGAGAAAAAGCACCTGCGAACGCCGCCCGCTGGCTTCCCAGATACTCCTTCGCTCCTCCGGGAGATCCTCAGGCCTGCCCTCCCTGAACCCGGCCAGCCGCTCGAAATAGCTGCGTGCTCCCGTGGTCAGGAGAAAAAGCCTGCCGGCTCCTTCCCGGCGGGCGCGGTCGATGGCATAAGCCACCAGCCTCCGCCCATAACCCTGGTTTTCGTGGCTACGGCGAATGAACAGACAGGCAAGTTCCGCGGCCTGCAGTTCAGGATACAAATGGAGCGCCATGCACCCCACGGCGTTTCCGTCCACCTCGATCACGAAAAAGTCCCCGATCTCCCGGGCCAGTTCCTCCACGCTGCGGTCTCGTAGCTCCTGCTCCACCACTGAACTGCGGATCATCGCATGGATCGACGCCGCATCGCCCGGACCGGCAGGCCGGATTTCCTGGTAAGCGTCGGCATAGACCATGGTCCCGATGCCTTCGTTGCTGAACAACTCCGCCAACAAGGCGTCGTCTCGCGCGCCATCGACAATATGAACGCGGGGCACGCGCTCCCGGCAGGCCTTCGCCGCGTGGCGCAATTTCGACAGCAAATGGGGGGGAAACTCCGGGAATCCATCCCTTTCCACCAGAGCTTCGGCCTGCTCCACGCCCACATGCCGGATCTGCTCGCCTCGGGAGTCCAGCACCCGGCCCAGGGTCACAAAAACAATCTTCGCCGCTCGCAAGGCCAACGCCGTTTCGACCGCCGCGCTGTCCGAGTTGAGCCGGAGGGTCACCCCCTGCCGGTCGTAACCCAGAGGTGCCACCAACGGGAGGATTCCCTGTTCCAAAAAGGACATCAAACTCTGCGCATCGACCCTGTCCACAACACCGGTGAACTCCTGATCCACTCCACCGACCATACCGGCCCGGTGCGCAATAAGGGCATTGGCGGATGCCGTCCGGATCCCCGCCACGGTCAACGCCTGCATCAGTGTGCTGCTCAACCGGCTGATGGCGTCGATGCTCACTTCCAAGGTCGCAGCATCGGTGCGCCCCGTTCCGTCAACCGTCGTCAACTCGACGCGCCGTTCCATCCCCAGCGCCCGGATCTGATGACCCGCTCCGTAGACCAACGCCACCCGCACATTGAGGGACTGCAGCACCGCCAGATCGAGGAGAAGATGCGACAGGTGCCCCGCCGCCAAAACCGCGCCATCCACAGCCACCACAAAGGTCTGCCCGCGAAACACCGGCACGTATTGCAGAATCGCCCGAAGATCTCCAAACCGGACCTTGCCTCTGTCTTCATCGCTCATTCCAAGCGCAGACTATGCCCTCGCCGCAATCTGGCAACAAACTCCCTTGCCCTAGCCGCGAAACGGCGTCCGGCCCGTCGAGCAACGCCCCGGTTTCCGTAAGCTCAGAACTCCTGATCTGGCGCGCGGGTGCAAGGAGATGGAGGAACGAAAGCCGGAGGCCCTTGGACTGCGGCGAGCATCGCCGCTTTCTCCCGGCGCGGAGCGCCGTCTCCGCAACTGCATTCGCAAGAATGCAGACTGCTGGGTCAAGGAGTCTCAAGAGCCCGCCTGGGGACTGGTCTTGGGAACCACGGATGGACACAGATGAACACAGATGAAGGAGATGCATCTCTCGCAAAGAGCGCAAAGCTCGCCAAGGGGGGAGGGAGAGAATGGTTCCTCTACCAACCCTTGTTCAAGGACTTGCGGCTGGGGATTGTGGAGGGGCGGGCTCCCGCACGCCCTGTCTCACCATGGGTCT
>JBGTBW010000061.1:0-7468 GCA_041749135.1 Verrucomicrobiales bacterium | reverse complement strand
AGGCATCTGTAGGTGGAGGGCATAGCCGGCCGGTTTGTGGCGCCCCTGCCGGGGTGCGAATCGAATTACGACTCACACCGGTGGTGTCGCTGCGCTTTACCACCGGCTACAAGCTGCGAAGCCTCCGGCTTCTCTCGCGGCCTTGCATCCTCGTTCCACTGAGGTTTGGGGCAACGTCCAACCAGATATGTAGAAACTCCAGAGCGCGGCGGAGCCGCGCACTCCAAAGACTTCGTCAGCGCCCCTTGAAGGGGGGAGCTTGGATTGGCGGTATCCTGCCGCCATCTCATCCGCGATGCTTCGGCTCATTGAGTTTCCTCGGCTTCCACGTTCGCTCTCGCAAGGTCAGGAGTTCTGATACTCACCTGAAATCGGCTGCTGTCCTGACCTCGACCCGTGGGGCAGCATCTGCCCGGTTCGTTTCTTCCGCTCGAACTTCCGCATCGACAGCAAGAGCGATCTCCGATGGTGAGACGAAGTTTGAAGTTCGGCCGTGTTCCAGGGAGCATGGCGGGGCGAGTCCATGAACCAGATCACCCAACTCCTGCGGGGCATCGCGCAAGGGGCAAATCCACACTTGAGCGCCGACTGCAATCCGGAGAGTGTGGTCATGTGTCAGAAACCCAGCCGGAATCGACGGCCGACTCGAAGGCCGCGGGGTTCCGGACCACGCATTGGAGCGTGGTCTTGGCCGCGGGCGGCGGCGCATCCCCGGATGCCGCCGAGGCGCTCGAGCGGCTCTGTCGGAGTTATTGGTATCCCCTGTATGCTTTTGTCCGACGCAAGGGTTATTCTCACCATGACGCCGAGGACCTGACCCAGGGTTTTTTCGCCCGCTTCCTGGAAAAGCGGTATCTCAATGAGGTGGCGGCCGAGAAGGGTCGGTTCCGCACATTTCTGCTTTGTTCCTTGAGTCATTTTCTGGCCAATGAATGGGACAAGTCGCAGCGCCTCAAACGTGGCGGCGGTGTGCCCCACGTTCCGTTGAACACGGTCGACGCGGAGGAACGCTACCGGCTCGAACCCAATCCGTCCGGCACACTCGAGGATTCGTTTGATCGCGCCTGGGCGGAGACACTCCTGAGTCTGGCGCTGGCACGGTTGCGGGGGGACTACGAAAGCGCAGGGAAAGGAGAACGCTTTGGAGAACTCAAGCCGTTCCTGCTAGGCGAGCCCGGGGCCGGTGCTTACGCCCAGATCTCAATCCGGTTGGGCATGAGCGAGCAGGGAGTGAAATCGGCGGTGCATCGGCTGCGACGCACCTTTCGAGAACTGATCCGCGAGGAGATCGCCCATACCGTGGCCACTCGTTCCGAGATTGATGAAGAACTCCGTTACTTGATCCGGTTGATGACGAGCTGAAGTTTGCGCCTTTCGGATGAAAATAACTGGATTTGCCGTGAAACCCGGAGCCGGTTTTGCTTCTGAATCCTGATGAGCCTGGGGCTCTTGAAGATGAATCCATCCGCCAGGATCTGCCCGAAGTGCGGAGCGCCGATGTCCTCGGCCGCAACGGAAGGTCTCTGTCCGCGGTGTCTCTTCGCCGGGCTCGAAGAATCCCCGCCACGGGAAGAGTTCGAGGCCGAAGCGGAGGATTCATTCGAGGATCCGTCGCCGCCTGGAGGACCAAACCGGTTCGGGGACTACGAATTGATCGAGGAAATCGGACAGGGCGGGATGGGGATGGTGTATCGGGCGCGGCAGTTGAGTCTGGATCGACCGGCGGCGGTTAAGGTCATCAAGTTGGGGATGGACACGCGGCAGATCGTCGCGCGGTTCGAGGCCGAGCGGCAGGCCCTGGCACGGATGGATCATCCCAACATCGCGAAGGTGTTCGACGCGGGGGTGACGGAGGCCGGCCGGCCCTATTTTGCAATGGAATTGGTGGCTGGCCTCGAGATCACCAGGTATTGCGACCGGCATCAGCTCTCGACCCGGCAGCGCCTGGAACTCTTCAAGGAGGTATGCGAGGCCGTGCAGCACGCACATCAGAAGGGGATCATCCACCGCGACCTCAAACCCTCGAACATCCTCGTCGTCGAAGCGGATCGACCGGGATTGGCGGGCTGTCCGAAGATCATCGATTTCGGGATTGCCAAGGTGGTCGAGGGGCGGTTGACGGACCAGACGCTGTTCACCGCGATCGAGCAGTTCCTGGGCACCCCGGCGTATATGAGTCCCGAGCAGGCGACCTTGACGGCCGTGGACATCGATACGCGCAGCGACATCTACAGCCTTGGAGTGCTGCTTTACGAACTGCTGACCGGCCAGACGCCCTTCGACACGAAGGCGCTCCTGGCCGCCGGCGTGGACGAACTGCGCCGGACGATCCGGGAAGTGGATCCAGTCCGGCCCAGCACGCGACTGAAGCAGACCCGGCTTGAGAGTCTCGCCCAAATCCCCAATCCAAAATCCAAAATCCAAAATGATTTGGACTGGATCGTGATGAAGTGCCTCGAGAAGGAGCGCGACCGGCGGTACGAGACGGCGAATGGATTGGCCAGTGATATCCAGCGTCACCTGAATTGCGATCCGGTGGTGGCCCGTCCGGCCAGCCGGTGGTACGAATTCCAGAAGACCGTGCGCCGGCACAAGTTCGGTTTCGCGGCAACAGCCACGATCATGCTCGTCCTGGTGGCCGGGGTGTTGGGCAGCTCCTGGCAGGCCGTCCGCGCCCGGAATGCCGAGCGGGAGCAAAGCCGATTGCGGGCGACGGCCGAAGCCCAGGCTTATGCCTCGGACATGAACGTCGCCATGCAGGCGCTCAAAGCCAACGATCTGGGGCGAACGCGAAGCCTCCTCGATCGGCACCGGCCGCAGCCCGGCCAGAAGGACCTTCGCGGCTGGGAATGGCGTTACCTCTGGGACCAGTCCCGCAGCGATGCCGAGTTCGATCTCTGTCAGCGTTCCAGCGAAATTCACTCGCTCGCCGCGTCCCACGACGGCCGGTGGCTCGCCGTAGGCGAAACCCATCGGGGCGGAGTGGAAGTGTGGGATCTTCCGTCACGACGGGTTTGGGCCCGGCTCTCAGAGGACGGCGAGCGGAGCCTCACCGCCTTCTCACCGATCGCGCCGCTCCTGGCCTATACCAGCTTCCGGGTTGCGCAGACCGGGGAACGAAAGTCCACCCTGCATCTTTGGAACGTGGAAAGGCAAAGAGAGGAGTTCGCGGCGGTGCTGGAGGGAGAGTGCGTGGGCCTGGAGTTCTCCAGCGACGGCGGAAAGCTGCTCACTTCGACCTCCTTCCAGGTTCCCTTCGCGCTTTCCAACGTTGAAGGGCAGATCACCGTCTGGCGTCTGCTCGAGGGAGGTGGGCTGGAGACCCGGGCCCAGTACTCCTCCCTTCACTTCGGCACCGGGGCGGCTACAACCGACTTTGCGGCAACCCGGGATCTCGGCCTGGTGGCTTACGGCGTCTTGGACGGGGGTATCCGCGTTCTGGATTTCGAGAGTGGCAGGCAGGTTTGGGCGCCCATGGAGTCTCCTGCCTGGATCATGAATGCCTTGGCGTTCTCACCTGACGGAAAAACCCTGGCCGTCTCAGCGGGCTACGTGGATCCATCCGTCCATCTGTGGGACGTGGAGACACAAAGGCAGATCGGCCGTCTCGAAGGCCATGCCGCCCACGTGACCGCGCTGCAGTTCACTCCGCAAGGCAGCAGGCTGATTTCGGCGAGCGCGGACCAGACCATCCGCATTTGGGACCTGGGCAGCAAGGAATGCCTGGACGTCCTGCGCGGCCACCGTCAGGCGGTCTGGCGGGTGATTCTCCTGCCCGACGGGAAGACGCTGGTCAGCGGCGCCAAGGATGGAACGGTTTCGATCTGGGACACGTCCGTCCAGCATCCGCGGATACCTTACTACTCAATTCAGCAGCCCATCGTGAGCTGGAGATTTTCGCCGGACAGTCGGTCGATCGTGGCGCTGGATCGGAGTAGGCAAGTGAAACGTTACCGCGTGGAGGACCTGCAGGAGACCGAGACCCTCTTCGAGTTAAATCCACCATCCCTCCTGACGCGCCTGCACAGTCTGTCGGGGAGCGGGGCGCTTCTGGCCGCCGGGTCCACCAACGGCGTCGTCCAGGTCTGGGACCTGGCCAGGAAGACGTTGGAGCACCGCCTCATCGCACCCGTGGAGGGACCGGTGATGATTGTGACATGGCAGGAAGATGACCGTCTGTTAGTCACCGTGACGACCGACCTGCGGGACGCACAGCTATGGGATCTGCGGACGGGCCGGTTGCTGCACGCCTGGTCGCCCTTCTACCCGGTCGGCGATATTGCGGTTGGTCCCCTGGAGGGCGAGATTGTGGAATTCGCCTCGAATCGGGACTTGCGATTCCTGTCACTCGAGGACTTCCGTGAGACCACTCGAACGTTGGATTTCCTCGAGGCTAGTTTCGCCACTTTCTCGCCGGATCGGAAGCTCTTCGCCATCGCGAGTCACCTGGGATACGTGCGCATCTGGAATTCGGCGACCTGGCTCGAACAAACCACGCTGGGTGGATTCATCTCGGAGGCAGCCTCCCTGTCCTTTTCCCCGGACGGCCGCCGATTGGCAACCGGCGGTGGCGTCAACCCTGAGGCCGCCGTGAAGCTCTGGGACACGGACAGTTGGCGCGACCTGCTCACGCTGGAATCCGAGGGCACCACGTTCCACCTCGCGAGATTCTCCCAGGACGGCAATGCCATCGGCGTGTGGGACAGGTACAGCAACAACAGCCTGATGCTCTGGCGTGCGCCGACTTGGGAGGAGATCGATGCCGCGGAGAACTCCGCTGGATCATCGCGGTCGGGGGTACAGACTCGCTGAAGTTCATCGAGGGTCCCGGGCGTGCCGCCAAGCCATACTCAGGCAGTCGATTGCCCATTTCATCGGAAACATCAAAATAATTCAGAACCTTCGGCCCTAATTGCTTCTGAAACCGGGGAAGGGCGTTGTCTGGGCCGATGGACGTCATCGGATCGGGGCGTGTCTGGGGTTGCGTGAACGCCCGGCAAACTCACAACGAACAAGTAGTACCATGAACACGAAAGACCTTTTCCCTCCCAAGGTGGCCAGCCTGCTACTGGGGCTGTTCCTACCCCAAATGGCTACCACCGCCGAGGCCCAGTTCACCGGCGACAACTGGGTGAGCGGAACGCCTGCGACGGCCCCGGCTTGCTGCATCGGTGAAGTCCATGCCCTGGTAACGGATGTGGACGGGAACCTCTATGCCGGCGGCCCGTTCCTGTTCGATGGCAGCGCTGAGGGGGGCAATGTGGCCAGGTGGGATGGGAGTGAATGGACGCCGTTGGGCACCGGAATGAATGGAGAGGTGAGCGCTCTCGCCTTCTCCGGCAAGGACCTCTACGCGGCGGGATCATTCACCTCGGCGGGCGGAATAGCGGCGAATAACATTGCCAAATGGGATGGGAGAGCATGGTCGGCCCTCGGCGCCGGCGTGGATTCTTCGGTCAGCGCTCTCGCGGTCTCGGGCGACGATCTGTACGCGGTCTCCCGCTACTCAGCCCCTTATATCGCAAAATGGGATGGCCACGAATGGTCGCGCCTCGATTTGGACTTGGCAAATGCGCTGTGGGATGCCGTATCCGTGGATGCATTGGCGGTTTCCGGGAGCGATCTTTACGTGGCGGGACAGTTTACGTCGATCGGCGGGGTCGCCGCGAATCACATCGCGAAGTGGGATGGCAGCGCTTGGTTCACGCTCGGCACCGAAGTCGAAGGAATCGTGAATGCCCTCGCGGTCTCAGGCGAGGATCTGTATGCGGCGGGGCGATTCACAGCGGCGGGCGGAGTGACGGCCGACAATATCGCCAAATGGGACGGCCACTCCTGGTCGCCCCTCGGCTCTCGCGTGGATGCGTGGGTAGATATCAGTGTACTCTCGGTCCTGGGGACGGATGTCATTGCTGGGGGCGTGATCTTCCCCGCCAATTGGCCAAGGGTTATCGATGTTGCCAAATGGGATGGCCGCGAATGGTCGTCCCTCGGCAACGGAATCATCGGCAATTCCCATTTCGAACCTGACCCCATCTCTGGGACCGGGCGCCAGGGTCTCGGGGTCCTCGCCATCTCGGTCTCAGGGACTGATGTTTTCGTCGGAGGCGGTTTCGACACTGCGGGAGATGCCAAGGTCAACAACATCGCGAAGTGGGACGGGAGCGCCTGGTCTCGGATAGGCCCCGCGGGGGCGGACGGATTCAATAACCCGGTGAGCGACTTAGCGATCCTGGGAAAGGACGTGTATGCGGTAGGCAGGTTCAACGCGGTCAATTCGATCACTGTCAACCGGATCGCGAAGTGGGACGGGAGTGCCTGGTTGCCCCTTGGCTCAGGGATTACAGGTCAAGGCTTCATGAGTGTGTCCGCAATCGCGTTTCTCGGGACCGACCTGTACGCCGGTGGATACTTCACCAACGCTGGCGGAGTCGCGGTGAAGAACATCGCGCGTTGGGATGGCCGCGAATGGTCCGGGGTTGGCTCTGGAATCGATGGCGGGGTGAACGCCCTCGTCGTTACGGGCGACGGTCTCTACGCCGGCGGATCGTTTACCCACGCGGGCGGAGTCGAAGTCAATCACATCGCGAAATGGAACGGCCGGGAATGGTCGCCTCTCGGAGCTGGAATGGACAGCCATGTCACTGACTTGGCGGTGTCGGGCAGGGACCTGTATGCGGCGGGTTGGTTCACGACGGCGGGCGGAAAGGCGGCGTCCCGGATCGCGAAGTGGGATGGCCGGGAATGGGCGCCTTTGAGCGACGGAATGAACTTTTTCAATGTCAATGCCTTGGCCGTGTCCGGCACTGACCTTTACGTCGGAGGAGGCATCAACAACGGACAGCGAACCCGAAACGGGGTTGCGAAATGGGACGGCAACGCCTGGTCGTTGATCGGGGCTGGGCTCGGTGAACTAGCCATCGTTACTGCCCTCGCTGTTTCCGGGACTGACGTCTATGCGGGTGGTTCTTTCGACATGAAAACTCTGGCAAGATGGGACGGGAGCGCTTGGACGTTTTTTGGTTCCAAACTGACCGATGACGGGGTGTACGCGCTCGCCATCTCGGGAAACCAACTCTATGTCGGCGGTGGGTCCGCCGTCTATGGCGGAAAATATACCTTCGGTTTCGCACGCGCCTTTGTCGGCGGCGTCCCTCCGCTGGAAGCAGCCGAAGGCCGGGCCACGGTCTTCTTCCGGGGCATTCCCGCCGGAAGCTACTCGATCGAACGAACCACCGGTCTGGAGACTTGGGAGCGTTTGGCCACCCGCTACGCCGGGCCCACCGGCGGCATCGATTTCCTGGATGAAAACGCGCCCGGCCCCGAGGCCTATTACCGCGCCGTTCCCCTTGAACCCTGAATGATCAAACCGCGTAAAGCCCTCAACAAGAATCAAACCCATGAAAAACAACCTCACAATAACCACCCTCACCGCTCTGACCCTGGCCGCGGTCTTCACTGTGCGGGC
>JBGTBW010000060.1:0-76542 GCA_041749135.1 Verrucomicrobiales bacterium | reverse complement strand
GCAACCTCAAAGAGGAACTGCGCGGCGGCCACACCGTCATCTACTTTGCGCGGATCATCACCGCCAGCTTCCGGCTGGAGAGTTGGTGGCCGCCCCCTACCTGAGCAGTTCTTCGCCGCCCCTTCCCACTGAGCGCGGGGGGGAACTTTCCCATCCAGCCCCCCCTCCAATCCCAGAAGCCAGTGGCCGGTTCTCCACCGGAAGGCCGGCCATTGGTTGCTGCGCCGTTTCAGCACTCCCCGGCCCGCCATTTCGCGCCGAAAAGTCTCGCGCGAAGATGCTCCAACTCCCAGCCTGGGTCCCCTTGCCCCATTTTCCCTGAATTATTCAGCCTTCCAGACGTCCGTACGACGGTTCCTTCGGAACTGCTGCCTCACGAACGGCGGCCTTGAAAATGGCACGTAATGTCTGAAGATGCGAATTGCAGGTAGTCCCGGACAATCCCTCGGTTTTGAGGTTGTCACGGAAGTCCCGGAGATGGCGGATCGTGATGGCGCCGACTGGCTTGTCCTGGTCTTTCCCAAGGATATCTTTGAACGGGTCGACGCTCTTTGCGAAGACACTGAAGTGCTGCGCGAGGTCCGCGGTGAGCAGGCCCCGCGAGGCCTTTTGGGCGGCCTTTTCCACGACTTCAAGGAACTTCCGGCCTTCGGCTTCGCCCTGAGACTTGGCGAGGGCCTCCAGCTCAAGAGCAAGGTTGAGGCGGAAGGCTAGGTGACGCGGGTACTCCTGCCCGCGAACTCTGGAGACTTGACTGGCGGACAAGAGTGTCCGCCCCACAATCACAATAGGGTGTCATTTGCCGGGTGGCCGGCCGGATTCTCTGGTTCGCAGAGATCAGACCTCGCGGACCCGCCGGCGCGAGCGGCGCGTTTGCAATCACCGGGCCGGACTACCGGCGGCGGAGGACAACCACGAGGGCTGGCTGGTGAAATGGACGGCTTTCTGCTAATGACTTAGCGTAATTGATTAGCGGTCTGGGCACTCGTCGGGCGTTCGGTTGTCTCGCACCTCCAGTGCTCAAAATCAGGTATTTACATGTACCCGGGGCGTCGCCCCGGGCCTGGAGTTTTTACATTTCTGGCTGGACGTTGTCCCATACTTCAGTGGAACGAGCTTGCAAAGCCGCGAGAGAAGCCGGAGGCTCCGCAGCTTGTAGCCGGTGGTAAAGCGCAGCGACACCACTGGTGTGAGTCGTAAATCGATTCGCACCCCGGCAGGGGCGCCAGAAACCGGCCGGCTATGCCCTCCATGCCTGCTCTATCACGTCATCTTCTCTACGAAACACCGCGAAGGGAGAGGGCGGCGGTCTAGCACCCCTGCCGGGGTGCTGGTGATGGATGGACCTTCTCCGGTGGTGTCGCTGCGCGCCACCACCGGCTACAAGCTCTGATCCCTTCGGGATCACCGCGTCTTCGGCCTCTCCTACAAGGCCAGAAATGTAAAAACTCCATCCCAGCGGAAGCTTTGCAGCTTCCGCTGCTTGCTCCACGTCAGCGGGTCATCCCAGCTCCCGCTTATCGCCGGGCGGCTTGGGCGCGACCACTTCGGGCCAAACAAAGAAGGCTTGTAAGTAAGGAAGAAAAGTCCGGTACTGCTTCCCGATCTCGGCCTTGAGATCCTGGTGCTCTAAGGGTTTCTCCTGCAACCTCCCCAATTCTTCGATCAACTGGCGTCGCTCCTGATCGAAGCCCTCCAAAGCTCTGTCAGCGTCCCGCATGACGTGCAGCCGCACCAATTCAAGACTTCGAAAGAAACGCCGCCAAACCTCCTCCATCACCTGCCGCCGCTCGGTCCATCCGGCACGGCCTTCCGTAGCCAGTTTACCCAACGCATCATTGGCGGACTCCATCGCGTTGAGAACCCTCTCTCGATACTTCTGAAGGGTATCCAGATCCCGAATCTCCTCCTCCGCCAACAGCAAATTAAGGTGTCCCAGCCGGGCCTGGAGGTCGCTCAAGCTCGAATCGGCTTCATCCGCCAAACCCTCCAGATCCCGCACCGCTTGGAGAGTCGCCGCCCCCAAGGAGTCTCGGCGCGAATCCATTTCTTTCATCGCTTCCTCCCGGCTCAGCGCCAGCAACTGTTGGGCCTCCCGCACATCGTCCTCCAAGTTCCGTTCCAATTCAGCTAGATTCTCATTGACAGTCATGAGCTAAGGTCTCCTTTCCGCATTCTGCCGGCAATTCATGGTTTCGCTTCGCCTCAACCGGCCATCAAAGCGACGCACTTCGATTTGCTGTTTCCTTGCTTAAGTTTAGTGCGGATCCCCCGGTCCCGCAACCCGGATCGAAGCGGCGCCCCTCCGCCGCAGCAGCCAGCATTTCTCCCCTTGCCCATGCCCCGCCGCAAGGCGGCGCCCAAAAACCAGAGCGAGACTCCATAACCTTCTCGCAGAAGACAAATCCCCCATCATTCCCGCTCAAACACTCACTTCAAAGAGATGGAGCGGCGAAGTGTTGGCGGGATACTGACCGTCGTTGGCCGTCAGTCGGCCGTTGCCGTTGCTGTCGCGATTCGTGGAGGTGACCACGATGCGCCGGTGGTCGGGATGGAGCGCGAGGGCGTGGCAGTTAGGCATGGCGGTGTTCGTGTAGAACGGCTCCTTCTCCTCCGGCCGCAGGAAGAAGAGCATCCCCGAGCCAGGCTGGCCGCTTGTTGCCGCCATGAGAAATCCCCTGGGATGCCACGCGAGATCATGGATGAAGCCGTCCTTCGCTCCGCCGGGCCGCGTCTCGCGGAGGAGTTTGCCGCTGCTGAATTCGAACTGCAGCAACAAGGGGGCGCCTTCAAGGAACCCGCCGCCTTCAGGTTGGCAACCGGCGGCGGCGAGAGTCCGTCCCTCGTCGAGAAAAGTCAATGTCCGCAAACCTGCCACATCTTGCAGTTGGGCGAGTTTGTAGAAAAGCGCGGCGTCGAACTCGACCATGATCTTCCCTGTGCCGAAATCGAGCGCAAATAGCTTCCCGAACATGTCGCCATAGACGATGTGCGCGCCGTCAGGGGTGAATGCCAGGGCGAATACATCACTCGTGTGCTGATGCTCGGCGACGGGTGTGCCGTCTGCGGAATTCCAAATCCTTACAAACTGGTCGCTCCCGCAAGTCGCCAGCAGCCTCCCATCGGTGGAAACCGCGACCCGCCGGACGGCCCCATCATGAGCGGCAGCGTGGTCCCAGCGGACGGAAGGCGCCTCACCCTCATAGGGAGTGCATGCCAACCGGCCCCAACTGTCGGAGACGAAAAGAAGTTGTTCCGTTGGGTGAAAGGCGATGGATTGAACCCAGCCGTTGCCGCCAGTCAGCGGCGGCAGCGGGATCAGGTCATTCTCCGCCACACGCCAGCGCATCACGACGCGGTCCATCGCGCCGGAGGCGAGAAGCCCACCACACGGGCTGAAGCGCGCGGAGAGAAGCTGGCGGTCGCAGGGGAAGGTTTTGAGTTCCTTCGCGGCGGCGGATTCGGCTTCGTCACTCATGCGAGCGCCTCCCGGATCGGTCCCATGTCGTCATGAGCAAGAGGCAGCGGCTGACCGTTGTTCTCATATTCAACCTTCTTCGAATCGATGCCCAGCGCGTGGAACCACGTGTGAAACACCGCGCCGATGTCGTGCCCATTGTCCTTCACGAAGGAGCCATTGTCATTGGTGGCTCCGACAACACAGCCGGCCTTCAATCCGCAGCCGGCCATCGCGATACTCCATGCCTCCGGCCAGTGGTCGCGGCCAACGTGACCATTCACCCGCGGCGTGCGCCCGAACTCACTCATCGCGATCACGAGAGTGTGTTCGAGTGAGCCCGTCGCCGCAAGATCCTCGACGATCGCAGCAAAGGCGCGATCGAACTTCGGCACGAGGGAGGCGTGGGCGTTGAAGTTGTCGCCGTGCGTATCCCAGCCATAGCTGTTGACCTTCACAAAGCGCACGCCGGCCTCAAGCATGTTCCGCGCGATAAGCATGTGCTGGCCAATCTCGGTGCGGCCGTAGCGGTCCAAATCCCTCGTCCCCAGCTTGCCGGTGTCAAAAATCTCCGGACGGCGCATGAGTTCCCCGGCGGTGTCGAAAACATAGCTGCTTGCCTCGGTGTGAGCCGGACGGCGCTGCGCGGCATAGCGTTTGTTCATCATTTCGCGCAACGCATTGCGTTCGTCGTCCCCCTCCGGCGTGAGCGATGCGTGACGCAGCAAGTCCGGCGGCGGCTTGCCATCCCCGAAAGCAAGCGAACCGTATTGCGGGCCAAGGAATCCGGCGTCCTCCGTCTTGAAGCCGCCGCCGCCAGGCTTGATCCAGACGTAGGGCGGCAGCTTGCTCGCGGTTGGCCCCATAAGCTTCGAGATGGCCGAGCCAAAAAAGGGATAGGGAACGCCGCGGTTCAGCGGATCTCCGCGCTGAATACGCGCCACTCCTGACGAATGCGCATTGTCGATTGTAGAAAGACTGCGAACGATGCACAGCCGGTGCATCTGCCTTGCCGATTGCGGCATCAACTCCGAAATGTGAACGCCGGGCACACTCGTCGGGATGCTGCGGAACGGCCCCCCGAACTGCGTGTTGGGCTTCGGATCCCAGCTCTCCAATTGACTCATCCCGCCATCGAGCCAGATAAAGAGCACCTGCTTCTCCTTTTTCCGCATTTGCTCCGCCGCCCGCGCGCTGACCAATCCGCCCAGCGCTCCGAAGGCGAACGCGCCCGCAGATGCGCCAAGAAACCGGCGGCGGCAGAGAGCGTGCTCCCAGGGCTTGCAGAGATGGTTCATGGTTCAGTGATTCGTGAAAAACTCGATGGAGGACAACATCGCCCATGCATAGTGGCCGAGCGCGCGTTCGCGGTCCGCGGCGTGTTTTGTTAGATAAGCCGCCAGTTCGGCCTTCTCTTCCTCCGCCGGAAGGCGTGTGAGGATGGAAAGATACAATTCCCCGGCAATCTCTGCGACATCACTCATGGCGGCGACGCGGTCCACAAGGTTGCCGGGGCGTTTCTGAAGGGACCAGAGGACCAGTTCATTGTTGCGAAGAAAGAGGGCTGCTTTGAGCGACGGGTTGACATCCAGTTCCGGTTCTTTGGCAGCGTTGCTGAAGGCGCCAATGAAGACCTTCTCAAAGTCCGCTGCCGAAGGCTTATTGCTCTCGATGCCCTCCCAGCCCTGCCCGGCAATGATGCGCTCGTGTTCGCCGGTCGCGGTGAGAAACGCGCGGACAAGCTGTTCGGCGGAGAGCGGGCGCTCGATGGCGACGGTGAAGAGGCTGTCGGGCGGGTCTTTCGCTTCGCTGGGAATAAGGCTGGCACGCTGGTATGTTTGGGAGAGGGCAAGTTCGCGGATGAGCCATTTGAGGTCGAACTTGTGCGCGGTGATCTCTTCGGCGAGCAGATCGAGCAGCTCTGGATGAGAGGCCGGGTTTGCGCTGTGATGCAAGTCCAGCGGTTCGACCAGCCCGCGGCCCATTAGCTGCCGCCAGATGCGGTTTGCAATGTTGCGGGCAAAGTAGGAATTCTCCGGCGCGGCGAGACGCGCGGCGATTTCCCTGAGCGGGCTGAACTTCGGAATACCGGCTCCGTTCTTCGATTCGGGCGGGACGAGCCACAGCCCGTCTTCCGGGTGCTGGGGGATATCGATTTCGACACCCAACGGCACGCGCGGGCCCGTCTCCCCCTTCGCTCCGTTGAGAACAGAGGTGAACTCGAATTTCTTCTGTATCACACCCTCGTTGACCCAGCGGGTTTTGTATTCGCCGGCGGGCTCGTTGAGTTTTAGATTCTGAAAAGCAACGAAAAGGCCGTTGAAGTCAACCTGCTTGTAATCTCTCACCGTGAGATGCCTGTGGCACTGGCAACATTGCAAATCCACCCCCATGAAAAGCCGGCCGGCGTCGCGCGTCAGGCCGGGATAGTCGGTTTCCTGCTGACCCTCTTTCTCAAGCCGCCGGGTGATGAAATAGCCTGCGCCACGCAGATGTTCATCTGTGAAGTTGGGACTGATGATTTCGCGCGCCATCTGGTCCCACGGTTTGTTAGTGCGGAACGACTCGGCCAGATAGCGCTTCCAACTCTCATCGTCGCCGCCGCGTTCCATAAGTTGGATGTGGAACACTTCGGCCATGCGTCCGGCGAACTTCGGCCCGGCGATGAGCTGGTCGATGATCTTCGTTCGCTTGTCAGTCGAAGGGCCGGCGAGAAAAGCGCGCGTCTCCGCCGGGGACGGGATCGTGCCGGCGAAATCGAGCCAGACGCGGCGAAAAAAGGCGGCATCGTCCGCCGCCGGGGCGAGCGGCTGCTGCGAGGCTGCCGCCTTTGCCGCAATGAACTGGTCCACTCGCAGCGCCAGCGGCTCCTCCGCCGAAAGAAGGCCTGCGCCGCCCAGCACCGCTGCGCCCAGCAGCGCGATGGACCGGGGACCGTGGAAAGACGGGGATCGCATCTCTGCAACAGAGCCTCTTGGTCGTCCCTTTGGCAACCCCGCAATCACTGCGGGCGCCCCTCGCCTCAGGGGCCGGGCGATTCTCTTCGATGCCGTGCGCTGGGAACAGTCTCCACACACTGCCCGGTGCCACGAGCCGTTCATTTCTCCAGATGCCGTCTGGGGGATTCGCGACCTATCCGCCGATGATCTCATTCAGTCCTTCGATCACTTGTTCCAGTTCCTCGACGGAAACGCTTCCGAGCTTTTTCCCGAGCCGCTTCACAGAGAGAGTTCGAACTTGGCTGATCTTCACCCAGGAGCGTTTCGGCAGTTTTGCGGAGCCAAGTTCCAGCGTGAGAGGAAACCCGGCGCGAGGTTCTTGGCTCGTCATCGCACAGGCAATGACCGTCCCCGACCGCTCGTTGAATACATCGTGGCTCAACACCACGACCGGCCGGCGGCCGGTTTGTTCGGGGCCTTGCGCCGGGTCGAGATCCGCCCAGAGGACATCTCCCCTCAGTATTCTGGCCATTCCGCGATATCCTTCGCGATGCCTTCTTCGGCCATTTCCTGCTCCTCGGCCGGCGAAAGCTTCGCGCACTCGCGTGCGAGGCGGCTGCGATCGAGGCGCGCGAGCTTTTCGGCGACGGCTTTCTGAATCCCTTCGCTCCGGCTGCGGAAGACCTCTCGCTCCACCAGGCTGTCCAACCGGCGGAGCAAACGCTTGTCCATAGACACTGCGACTTTGGCTACGCTCATGGGTCAGTCATACCGGCGGTATGACTTCGCGTCAACCTAACCCGCATTTCTCATACCGCTTCGTCGCGAGGCGCTGCGAACCCTTACGGCTTAGGCCGCGCGCCACCGAGGGCGCAGACCAAGCCTTGCTCGCTAGCTAGGAGAAGGAACTTTCCGCCGGTTGCGCGAACGGACGTAAACGGAGCCATCAACCGGCCCGTCCCCACAAATCTCCAGCACGCAACGAACAAAGCCTGTTCTCACTTGCCACCGCAAGCAACGCCGAAAGAGAACCGTAAAAAAAGTGCTGGAAAAACTGCATTACGTCGCGCATGCTCGTCTCATCTTCCACTCATCCCGTCTTCCCATGAACCAGATTCCGCCTCTCCTCCGCCGCTATTTCGCTCTGTTCGCCTGCGCCCTTGCGGCAGCATGGCTTGGAGCCTGCTCCTACTCGACTGGGCCGGGCCCCGGCGCCTCTGGCTACGACAGCCCGGTCCCCACTCTGGCGAACACCACCGCGGCAGGCGCCCGGCAAAAACCGGAGCCCCTTTCCGAGTCAGCCCTCTACCAAGCGGCGCCTTCGGCCCCATCGGAGCCTCCCTTCTCGCGTTTCTTGCCCTTCCAGTGGGGTCCTCCTCCCGAGGACCGAGAATCCTACGCGCCGATCCCGGAAAACCCCTTCTTCGCTGCCGCGAACGAGCCCCTTTCCACCTTCTCCATCGATGTGGATACCGCCTCCTATGCCAACGTCCGCCGCCTCCTCCAAAGCAACAGCAAGGTCCCGCCGGGGGCCGTGCGCATCGAGGAGATGGTGAACTATTTTCACTATGCCTATCCTGAACCTGACGGCACGCACCCTTTCTCCGTCACGACCGAAGTGGCAAGCTGCCCATGGAAACCAGACCATCGACTTCTGATGATCGGGCTGCGGGGCCGGTCCATGCCCAAGCAGAATCTACCGCCCGCCAACTTGGTCTTCCTCATTGATGTGTCCGGTTCGATGACTCCCGCGAACAAGCTGCCCCTCGTGAAAAGCAGCCTTCGCCTCCTGCTGGACGAGCTTTCGCCGCGAGACCGCGTCGCCTTGGTCGTCTACGCGGGCAGCTCCGGCCTCGTGCTCGACTCCACGCCCATCTCCGAACGCGGAAAAATCCTGGACGCGCTTGAGGGCTTGAACGCAGGCGGATCCACCGCCGGAGCCGAAGGGATCCAGCTCGCCTATCAAGTTGCCGAAAGACACAAAGGACCCCAGATCAACAGCCGCGTCATTCTCGCTACCGATGGCGACTTCAATGTCGGCGTCACCGACAACTCCCAGTTGGAACGTCTTATTCAAGAAGAAGCCCGCTCCGGCGTCTCCTTTACCGTCCTCGGATACGGTATGGGAAACCTGCAGGATGACCGGCTGGAATTGCTGGCGGACAAAGGAAACGGGAACTACGCCTATATCGATACCTTGCAGGAGGCGCGAAAGGTCCTCGTCCGGGAGATGGGAAGCACCCTCCTAACCATCGCCAAGGACGTGAAGATCCAGATCGAGTTCAATCCTGTTGAAGCGGCGGGTTACCGGCTCATCGGCTACGAGAACCGAAAACTGGAGCACCAGGACTTCAACGATGACGCAAAAGATGCCGGGGAAATCGGCGCCGGCCACACCGTGACGGCCTATTACGAGGTTATCCCAGCCGGGCTTGACGTCCCGGGAATCCGCATCGACCCCCTGCGTTATACGCTGCCCAGCCAATCCTCCGGCGCGGCGGAGCCTCGCGAATTGGCATTCGTCAAGCTGCGTTTCAAGCCTCCGCAGGCGGCCGCCAGCCAGCTTTTGACCCACACGGTGCTGGACGAGGGGCGGCCGTTTGAGCAGGCCTCGCGCGATTTCCAATTCGGGGCTTCCGTGGCGGCCTTTGGCATGCTCCTTCGCGAGTCCGAATACAAGGGGAACGCTTCGCCCAAGCGCATTCGTGATTGGGCCCGGCCCGGAGCTGGGGACGATCCCCACGGGGATCGCCAAGAGTTCCTCGCCCTCGTCCGCTGAAAGCCCGGCGACCTCTGGTGGGGGTTCAGCGCACGCATGCCTGGGACGCCGCCTCGCTTTGTTCAGCCTTCGACGCCGATCACTCCGCCGCTGTGCTTGATTTGCAGTTGAGTTCCGTTCTTGTCGAACTTGGCCCACATCTTGCCCGCCGTGGTGATGAAAGGGATGCTCGAGAGGTTCTCTATGTCCCGCTGTCCCACGATTTCCACAGTAGTCGACGCGGTAAAGTAGGCCTCACCTCCAATGTTGAATCGTATGGTGGCCTCGGTCGTATCCGAGGACGTGATGACGTCGCCGAGGTAAACCGAGGAACCTCTCTCCAAGCGGTAGGTCTCGCCTCCACGGGTAACGGTGAGTGAGGTGCTGTCCCAGGACGCGTCATCCGCGGGCAAGATGTCCAGGATCTTCCCAACCTTCTGGGTGGTTTTCTTGACCTCGTCGTTGAGACCCGAGGGATCGACCCGGTTGACGGGGTCCCCGCTCACGTAGACGTAGTTGTTGAGACTAGCGGAGGCAAAAGTGATTGGGTCCGGCGTCGTCCAGCACCGGTATTCGGGATCGTAGTCCCGCGCTGCGAAGCGGATAAGGCCGGTATCCGGGTCGGTCCAGCCACCGGCGAATCCGAATGGCTGGAATCCCGGGGCACTGTCGGCAACCGCGCGGCCGTAGGCGTCGTAGCTCTTGCGTTGCACGATCTCGCCGGAGGCGGCGTCGACAACGTAACGCACGCTCCCAACGTGGTCGGTCACGACTCTGTAGGCGGCTGCGTTCTGCAGGATGTAATCGGGAGCCT
Source organism: Verrucomicrobiales bacterium (assembly GCA_041749135.1). Taxonomy (GTDB): domain Bacteria; phylum Verrucomicrobiota; class Verrucomicrobiia; order Verrucomicrobiales; family DEV007; genus DATKCT01. The sequence continues at coordinate 66,574 of JBGTBW010000060.1, read as the reverse complement.
GTCCGTCCAACGCATAGACGTAGCGGGCGGCCATTTGCCCTGCCGGGTCGAGCGCTGCGATAGGGTGATTGAGGTCCGGGCAAAGCCAAGCCTGATCGCGAACTCCGTCCAGCAGGCGAGCAGTCCGGTTGCCCGCGGGATCATGGAGATAAGACACAAGGCGTCCGTTGCCGGGATCCACTTCGCGCAATCTGCTGAGCGCGCTGTAGCGATAGACTGCAGTGACGCCGCCGCGTGCGCGCGTTAGGCGTTCTCCGGTAGCGCTGTAGGTGAAGGAGGCTCCGCCCGCGCTCAGCAACTGATCGGCGAGGTTGTAGGCATAGGCTCCATTGAGATGGTCGCTCAAGAGGTTTCCGCGCTCGTCATAGCTGTAGGTCTCAGAGACAGCGCCATTGCGATGGACTCGGGCGATGCGGTCTCCGGCGTCATATTGGTAGGCGATGAGAGTGGCGACGCCTTCGACGGTTTCTTCGGTCTCCGTGATCCGGCCGAGACGATCGCGCGTGTGAACGGCCGTGTAGAAGGGCGTGCCATTCGCGCTGGCGGTGTGGGCCGTCAACTCTCCGAAGGCGTTGTATTCGAAGGCTTCCGCAACGCTTCCCAGGGTGATGCCGGTTACGAGCCCGGACTGCGAATCGCGGGTAATCGACATGGCTCCCGCGGCGAGCAAGAGGTTGTCCCGGTCGTAGGCGAAGGCAATGGGAGCCTCGTTTCCTACCTGACCGGTCAAGATGCGGCGGCGCGAGTCAATGGTGATGGTGTAGGCTCCGGCGACGGGTCCGGACCATGTGAGGCGCGTGACGAACTCACCGCGGTAGGCCGGAGTCATGCGAATGCCGTCGCTGGAATCCGCACGCACCAGAAGGCCCGTGGCGGCGTCATTGTAAAGCCAGGACGTCGTGAGGTCCGCGAGACCGGGCGCGGTTTCGCTGCCCGTGAGGACTTGACCGCGCACGTTGTAGGTAAGAGCCGCGACGCTCTGGCCGGCGGCGTGCATGGTTTCGGGATCCGAATGGACGTTGTAGGTGTATTCGATGGACTCTTGGCCGGGCGGCGTATAGTTCGCCGGCCGGCGCAGACCGTCGAGACTCCAGGCGTGCCGGGCGTTTCCGGGCCGGACTAGGGCTACGACGTCGCCGTTGGCGTCTTCCTCGAGGTCCGTTACGGCTCCGTCGGAAGAGGTCAGCGAACGGATCCCTCCCGATGGATGGTAGCTGTAGGAGAATGTCCGGCCTTCCGGCGCCTCGACTCGCGTGACGCGTCCTCCGGCCTCACGGGTCAATCGGAGCAGCCGCTCGGAAGCAGCTTCACCTTGACGGATCGTCTCGATGTTCCCGGCCGCGTCATAGGTGAAGGAAGTGACGAGCCCGGTCTCGCTGGTCACGCGGTCGATCTGGCCTGCGAGGTTCCATTCGGCGGATCGGCGTCTTCCTTCGGGAGTGGTGCGCACGACGGGAAATCCTGCGGCGTCGTATTCCATCCGGAGCGCGGCTCCGTCTGGAAAGAGGATCTCCGACAGAAGGGTGTGAATGGGGTCATAGCCGAGCAGGGTCGTGCCGCCGATGGTGACGTCGCGCAAGCTGGCCAGGTTTCCCCGCCCGTCGTAGGTCATGTCCCAGCGGTGGCCGCTGGGGAGCACGAAGCGCGTGACGAGACCGTTCGCATCGCGAAGAAGCGTCGTCAGGATCGCGCCTTGGCGCAGCTCGACGAGTTGGGCGTCGCCGCCCAGCACGTAGGACTCGGCGCGCGTGCTGCCGCCGCCCTGTTCCGACATGCCGCCGGCGGGAGCAACTCCGGAGACGGGGGCGGTCTCCGGGTTTTCCGGGCTGGTGGCGACTCCCGGCAACGGGAGCGCTGCGGTCTGACTGGAGAGGAAGCTCCGCGACAGACCTTCGGGCAACTCGACGGCTCGCAGGGAGCCTTCCCCGTAGAAGTGCGTGGAGACGTTGCCCTCGGGATCGATCTCCGTGCTCAACAGGCCCGTGCCTTCGAAACTCCGGGGGTTGACCGGGACGTCTCCCCAAACGGGCAGGGCTGGCAGAACGAGGAGGACGCCGCTGAGCGCTGCGGCCTGGGTCCGTGCGCGAAGGGCTGGGAATACGGATTTCATGGCGTTGGCAGGCAAAGGTCAGCGGGCGAAAGTGGATTCCATTTCGGCGTAGGTGAAGCGGCGGACGGCTCCCCCTGGCAAGGCGGCGCTGGTCAGGCGTGCTCCGGGAGCGGGAGCGAGTGGGGAGCCGGATTCGTCGTAGCGGAAGCGAAGTGCGCCCGCAGGCGTCTGGACGGATGCCAGTTGGCCGCCCGAATAGTCGAATCGGATCTCGCGTCCTCCGGGATCGGTGATCGTGTCGAGCTGGCCGGAGTCACCCAGGTAGGTGTAGTGCATCGTGTGGCCGCGGCGGTTGCTTGCCGCGATCTGGCGGCCGAGGGAATCGAACAGGATGCGGGAGCCGTCAGGCAACCGGCGTTCCCAGGAGCCGTCTGGCATCTGGGTGAGGATGGAGAAGTCGCCTGGGGGGCTCGAGTAGGTCACGGGAGCCGGGACGGTAATGGCTGGGTCAAAGCCTCCCTCAGGCAGAGCGTTGAGGAGGATGGCGAAGGGCCCATCCTCGGAGACTCCTGAAGGGTTCACGACGATGAGATCGTCGCGGCCGTCGCCATCGGGGTCGACGCTGAGGAATCTGCTCGGCATGCTGAATCCGAGACCTGCGGGGATGGCCGGTCCGAAGATCTGCCGTCCGCCGACATTGGGTAGGACGAGATTGCCCCAGGTGCTGCCCCCGCTCGGTCCGTTGCGGAAACTGACGATGGCTTCGGGGGCTCCGTCGCCGTTGAGATCGGCCAGGCCAAGAGTCTCGGTTACGCCGCTGTAACTGGAGACGAGTCGCGGCGCGGCGAGGACGCCGGTTCCGTCTCCGCTCATGAACCACACGCCGTTGGGATGGCTGAAGAGGAGGTCGGGCTTTCCGTCGCGGTTGAGATCGGCGATAGCGGCTGCTCTTGCGGCGCCGGCGATGTCGTAGGTGAACGGGATGCCGCCGCCATCGAAGCCTTGGGTGAAGCCCGAGAAATCAGGCGACACGCTGCGGAAGGAGCCGTCGCCTTCGCTGATGAAGGCCACGAAATACAGGGACTGGCGGTCGGCAGCGAAGTCGTATTCGAAGCAGACGACATCCATTTGTCCGTCGAGATTGAGGTCGCCGCTGGCGATCTGGTGGGAGTTGACCATGGTCCAAGAGTCTGTGATAGGGAATGGACCGGTGAAACTGCGTGGCGACGTGGGATCATAGAGCCACACGGAAGGCACAGTGGACCGGTGGGCCACGACGTAGTCGGGGTATCCGTCGCTGTTGACGTCGCCGGCCGCAATACCGCCTCGAAGCAGACCGCTCGTGGTCTCGTATCCTACCCAGCCGTTCTCGATGCCCGCCTGGGGGATGACCACAAAGGTCCCATCGCCGGCTCCCCATTGGACGCTCGTGATGCGGCGGCTGCTGTGGGCTGCCGGATAGACGATGTCGAGGTTGCCGTCCTGATCGAAGTCGGCGGCGGCGAGACTCGTTCCGTAGTTGGCGCGTCCATTGGCTGTGGGGAGCGCCACGATGCCGTCGGCGAAGGAACGGTCGGCTCTTCCCGCGTTGAACCAATAACGGGGACCGGATCCGGCGTAGAGAACATCGTCGATCCCGTCGTTGTTGAAGTCGCCGGCGACGGCCAACACGGGTTGTTCGGGTCCGACTCCGCCTTCGAGGCCGCCCCCGCGCGGGTAGCGCGGGGCTTGGAACTGGCGGCCCGGCCCCCCTAGGATCGCGACGGCTCCGTTGAACGGACCGTGATCTGCGACGTGCACGATGTCGGTGAAACCATCGCCGTTGAAGTCGGCGGCGAGGGCGGAGGCTGAGTCTTTGCCCTCGTCGGGGAGCCGGAAACCGCCTGAAGCGGTAAGGCTTGCCGGTTGCGGGATGTAACGCTCCATGGAGAAGCCTCCCTGGCCGTCTCCGTAGGCGATGGTGAACTGATTGAACGTGGTCGTGATGATCGCGTCCAAGGAGCCGTCACCGTCGATGTCGCCCACGAATCCCGGAGCCTGGTCCCGAGCGCGTTCCGGAATCGTGCCGACTACTCCGCGATTGACGAGCGCCCCTCCTTCCCATTCTAACAGGCGCAGCGTTTCCTCGCTCGAGAACAGCACTTCCAATCCTGCGCCTCCGTTGAAGTTTCCCACGTGCATCGACCGGAGGGTGTTGCTTCCGGCGAAGGCGGGCGATGTGAAATCGCCGGCTCCGTCGGACAGTGCGGCGTGGACGCCGTTAAAGCGCAGACCGATGACGTCGTCGCGGCCGTCGTTGTTCAGGTCGGCGAGAACGATGGCGCCCGGGCACTGAGCGGACGGGAGCGTGGCCAATACCGGGTCCTCGAAAGTGCCGTCGCCGCGGCCTTTGAAACTGACAATGCCAGAGTTGTCCCTGGCGGCGATCAGGTCGAGCGTGCCGTCGCCGCCGGTGTCTCCCGCCGCGAGGGATTGGACGCCCATGCTTGTGATGGGGTAATTGTCAGGCGAGGAGAACACGCCGTTCCCCAACCCGCGTAAAACATGCATTTCAGAGGTGGTGACGAGGCTGGTCCGGCGGCTGACCGTGGCGAGATCGATCCAGCCGTCTTGGTCGAAATCGGCTCCGATCATCTGGGTGATGGTGTGTATGCTCACCGGTTGCGCGTAAAGGAACTCGAAAGTGCCGTCGCCGCGGCCCCTCAAGACGAGCACCTCTCCCGAGTGCCGGATCGCGAGATCGAGAATGCCGTCTCCGTCGAAGTCGCCAGTTACCGGGTTTCCGAGCGTGCCCGAGCTGTCGAGGTATCGATCGGCTAACTGGATGGGAGCGCCGTAGCGGAAGAGCGGCGTGTTGCGCAGGGAAAGGCGGCGGTCGAAGACGCGCGTTACGTTGTCTTCGACGAGGAGCGCGACGCCGGGTAGCTCGGGATTGAGGTGGATGCTTTGCACCCCGGCGACGGACCAGCCCATGCCGTAGGGGCTTTGCGTGCGGTTTACGACGGGAACTTCGACGTCGAAGATGCCGCCGCGTCTGGCGTTGCTGGCGATGCCGAGGTTGGCCGACCATTGGCTGGTGGTTTGCACGGAGACGGTGTGCACCCCGGTGGGCATACCGGTCGCGCGGACGGTGACGGCGGAGCGCCGGACGCCGCCCCCGCGCAAGTCTTGGCCGGACAACCACACGGGAGACTGCGCAGAACCGCCATTGGGCAGAATAGCGGAAAGGGCGACCGCTTGCGGAGCCGGAACCCTCGGAGGCATCCGCAATTCGACAGGTATGGTGATTTCGGGATGCGCCTGGCGCGATGCGTAGTGGAAGCGGAGCTCCCGTGTCACTCCCATGCTCAACCATGGGGGCGAGGCGAATGAAGCGGTCAACTCACCGGTGTGGAGCGTGAATTCCGAACCGGCTTGGCAATCGGAGCTGGCTCCGTTCGCGTCGGCGGCGGCTGCGCCTTCAGGGGCGATGGGAAGGACGAAGTGCCAGTCGGTCGCGCGCACGCCGCCGGAGATGGTTTCGATGCGCTGGCCGTCGGCGGAGACACGGCCCTTGCCGACGACGATGAACATGCCGGTACCGGCGTCGAGCGACCAGATGTCCACTTCGCCGCCCACTTCGAGGGCGGAGCGGTTGGGGAAGGTGATCGGGACAGGCTGAGAGAAAGTGACGCCGACCGGCTGAATCGTGATGAGCTGGGCGGGTTGAAGATCAGGCGGCATGGCGGCGGGTTCGAATCCGCGGGGGACCTCGCTGATGGAGAGCCGCCCCGTGAAGGGCATCGTGCCTCCCGCCATGGCTGTGTTCGGCGGGATGGTGATCCGCACGCCTATCGCAGCATTTTCGACAACGACCGTCTCGGTGGTGACGATTTCGGTGAGGCTTTCCACGGCGAGCCTCGGCAGGTAGATGGGGCGGGTGATGCGGTTGGCGATCAGAGGCAGGAGAGTGAACTCTTCGCGGAATCCCGCGTAGAGTTCTCCGTTCGGACCCGGGGCGGCTTCCGTAGGATCGAAGTTCAGGACTTGGAGACCACCGGGAACGTCGTCGAAGGCGAAGTCGCCGTTGGCGCCGGTCGTAGTCCGGGCTCCGGTGTCGAGCAAGGTGACGATCACTCCCACGATGGGAAGTTGCGATCCCATCTCGCTCGCGTTGGCGTCGAGCACGCGTCCCGCGAGACCTGTGGTGGTGCGCTGAGGGGGCTCGGGCACCGTAATGGTAAATACCGAAGTGGTTGTGTAGGTAGCATCGGAGACGGAAATGCGGATCGCGTAGGAGCCGGCGGCTTCCTGACCCGGGTTGAAGGTGAGCTGGTTTATCACGGGGTCGAAGCGGGCTCCCTCGGGAAGGCCCTCGACGCTGTAACGCAGAGGATCGCCGTCTTCGTCAAAGGCCGGAAAGTGGAAAGACCCTTGCTCCCCGATGGGGACGGTTGCGGAGTCGGGTCCGTCGAGGGCCGGAGGGCGGTTGGTGCGCAGGCGGAAGACGCGCGTATCCGGTTGACCGGGCAATTCGACGGCGAACTCGCCGGCGAGGAAGTCGATATGCGGACTCAGGGTCGAAAGCCGCCAGCTCGTTCCGCCGTCGTCGGAGTATTCCAGTTGAGTGGCGACGTAGCTGAAAGCCCACGCGAGGCGTTCGCCGCCACTGGACAACGGCGTGCGCCGGGGTTGGGTCGGGGCGAAGTCCTCGCGAAGGCGGAACAGCCCTTCCTGGACAAAGGGATCGAAGAAGATGGAGAGTTCTTCCTGGCCGCCCGTTTCAGGATACAAGGCGAAAGGCCGCCAGCTTACGGGGTCCCCATCCAGGGGTCCCGACCAATCCACGATCCACCCCGGTTCCAAATTGAGCCAGTCGAGCCGGACTTGACCGTCCTCCTGCCCGATATCGAGCAGCCCCTGTCCGCGAGCTGGGGTTCCCAGGGCGGCGAGTAGAAACACTGGGGCGCACAGCATCGCGAAGCGCAGAACTTTCATAGGCGGAGGTCATGGGGTAGTGCAGGGCGGTCAAGGAAGCCCCAAAAGCCGCCATTGCTAAACTAGAACGAGGTGGGGGACAAGCCGAGAATACAACCCGATAAGGCCACGAAAATCGGGATCATCTGACATTCTTGATCGAACGCTCCTCCTGGCCACATACGATGCAACGGCCCACACTTTCTCCGCCATGGCGCCATCACAAATACGCCAATTTCGACAAGCCGACAACGCGATCAGCGCCCGAACTGCTTTCCTCCGTCAATCGGAATCACGTGACGTGGGACAAAACAATGAGCTGCACAGTCCGTTGCTGGCGCTTCCCCACTACCTAAACGCCTCTCGCACCTGCACCAGCACTGCGGTATCGGCACTCTTGCTTCCATGCAGGGCATGGACAGATAAAGCGAGCAGGCAGGGATGCCACTCGGTGCTGACGGCGAAGGCGTCTTCCTTCTGTAAAAGGGCCATGGTGACGACACACCATTCGTCCGCATCTTCCTGCCGGAGGTGCTCAAAGCGGCGCAGGGCGCCCACGTCGCCATTCCACTACCGCACCGAGCGGAACGTCGCGAGCCTCGGCAGGGTCCTTACCAGCTCTGCGAGGAGTCCGCGACCGGCGCCGGAGAAAACGGATAGACAGGCGTCGATCGCCGTAAGCTATGACGGGGCACGCGGTGAGCGCCCGCCGGTTCAGCTCTCACTCCTTGACTTTCAGACTCAGATCTACAGTCAACTCCTTTGAGTCATTCGTCGATCCCGTCGCGCCGGCGTTCTGCTCTCGATAGAAGTCCTGTGCGATCAATACGAACATGACGAACTGCGGAACGAGGCTAAGCGGCCTTCAGTCTGTGAGGACAACTGACAGCAGCAGACACAAAAAAATGGAAAGGCGGTATTTGAAGCGCGAGCGCCAAACAAACACGCCCCCGGCGACGTAACAACCCTGCCAGAAGACGTCTGCCGCGTGATCCCACATGCTATACGGCGGGTGAGCCATGTGCCCGGCCATACAGATATGAGCGAACACACAGTGCCATTGGAACGGGACGCCCAAGGCCAGCAAGGCTGTCACAACGGTCCGCCGCTTGTCCGCCAAATCGGAACTGCCCACTAAGCCCCCGGCGGCCGCTCCGCAAGCCGCGGATCCCGGCGACACGACATCTCTTTCCTGAGATTCCATCAGATCCCTCCACTCCCGGGCCACGGGGACCGCGGTCCCCGCGAAGTTTCCTCCATTGCCGCAGGAGATTCAACAACATTCCCGTTGGCGCGGCTCGAAGCGTCGGCGGGGCAGGCTGTCGCCGCCAGCAGATCCGGCGATTCGCCCTGGCGCCGGAGAAGGAGCTGCCGAAGGAGGGGCGGGCATGGAAACGGTCAAGAAATGTTGCATGACCGGTTTTCTGCGGCCACGGTCAGCGCAAAGCGTGGCAGGACTACGACCGCAATGCTGTTCGCCGTTACCCTCGACTCCTGAGGTTGACAGATTCTGTGATCGAATTCATTGGAACAATGAAATCTTAGCAACTTGGGCCACGAAATCGGTCGTCGCCCCACGCTGATTTCAACTGACGAAGGGACTGCCCCAATGATCTCGCTCACCTCTCCCCTCGTGCAGCGCCTCGACGTCGCCGATCGGCAGTTCCTTCAGGTCCTGTTCGACACCTTCGAGGTGGAGCGGTTCCCTTGAGACGATGCTAGCCCAGTTGAAATTGTGAGGGCGCAGCGGAGCCCGGCAGCTCTACGCCGAGACCGGACCGGACCAGTCCGGTCCGGCTTCCTTCCCAGCGATTTCTTCCCTACGGGGCTTTCAGGGATCCCACCACTCAAGGGCGCGGACTTCGCGGCAGGTCCATCCCGCTGGATCTCCTTACGATGGCCTGTCCTGCGCCGGAAAGGCTCTCGCGCGTCGCAGCAGGTTCTCCGTGATCCTTTGCACCCGTGGGTCCGGACCCTGCGGCTCTGTGTACACTCGGGGCCGCATGTAACCAGGCGGCTCGCTCAGCCCGTCTGCCCACCATATTGTGGAAGCGTTGAACACAAAATTGTCCCGGGGACCCGGGTAGAGGGTGGCGGTATAGACTCCTCCGTTGGGTTGGCCAGGAGCCGACTGGGTAGGACCCGTAGCCACAATCTCCAAACCGGGAATCGTCACGGCCGGATCGCCATGCCATTCCCACCCTACCAAACCCGGAATCGCATCCCCTTTCTTCATCCCCGTCCCCTCAAAGATCCAATGCTCCGGCGCCACGCAGGTCCAGTCAGCTCCCCCTGTCACCGGCGGCGTGCTGTGCGCCCCGATCAAGGTGTTCGCGTGCGGACTCCGGTGGGGGAGTTCTTTCATCCCAACAAACCGCATCTCCGGATCGGGAGGCCCAAACACGTCGATACGTTCGAAGGCCCGCGTCACTTCGTTATACAAGATCCGCCCGCAACAGGTGTTGCCGCTCAAGAAGAGCACGTTGACGCCCCCCTTGACCGCCTCGCGCACGTGTTCGAACATCTCCAAGGTCCAATACTCATCGTGCCCCACCGAAAGCAAGGCCTTGGCGCGTCGCAATCCCGCCGGGTCGCCGTGGGTGTCGAGATTCGAAATGTAGCTGACATCAAAGCCGCGTTCCTCCAGCCAGTATGCCAAGGGAAACTCCCACAACAGAAACTCGCCCGACCCCTGACTCAGCGGTTGATCGAAAATCTGGCAATATCTCCCGTAGGGGCGCTCAAAACTGACCTGGACATCGCCGCCCCAATACCATTGTTCGATGCCGTCGTCGTACAAGGAAAACTGGTCAGGCCAACGGTTGTAGGCTTGCCAGGTCGTGTCGCTGCACTGGAAAAGGATATCCGCGGGACGCTCGTCGCGCACGATGAACACCGTGTAACTCTGCCAGCCTCCCTCGAGCTTCGTCAGTTTTCCCAGGTAGACCCCGCTCAGCCAGCCGGGTGGAATCTTCAGCGAGACGGTGCGCTCCCAGCCGCAGCGCCGCAGCCGTTTAGCTTCCACTGGTGGATCCGGCTGAGCAGCGCCCGGCAAAGGACCGATCCGCTCCATGAGCCGTCCGCCTGTTCCCCCGTAGTAGCCGAGCCGGTAGATCTCTAGCATGAACTCCGACGGCGGATCCACGCTGACAAAAAACGCGATCTCTTCGCCGGCACGAATGCTTGTGTGCGAACAATACCCCTCGATATCCCGGCAACGGTAGCGCGTGGCGGGATCCACGCGCGTTCGCTGGAGTCGCCAATCCGCGGAGCCAGGCAGGGCATTCTCCCGCACCACCGGCTGCGCCGCGGCTGCAGCGCGGCAGAATGGGCTGGGGACAACGGCTGCGGAACTGGAGGCCAGGAATCTGCGGCGAGTCGGCATGTTGCAGGAAATGCAAAGCTCTGCGTTTCTCCGGTATTCTGCCCTCGAGTGGGCCGCGTGCACAAGCTTCAGTTTGGCGCCCGACTCGACAACCACGGCTTCTTTTCCTCCATCTCATCGCGCGTGTCGCTTGGGGAGAGCGCCTCCACACAGATCTCAGGGGCGATTTGGGTGCATCTCTATAAAGAATTCCGGATTCCGGCAGGACAAACTTGCCGTGAGGCAAGCCGCTGCGCTAGAGTGTCGCCGTGAGCACGAAACCCATTCCCGACGGATATCATTCGATTACTCCGTATCTCATCGTCGACAACGGCGCGGCTGCGCTCGATTTTTACCGGACGGCGTTTGGAGCTGTCGAACTCATGCGGTTTGATGCGCCGGGAGGAAAGATCGGTCACGCCGAGCTGAAGATTGGGGACTCGCCCTTCATGCTGGCGGACGAGCATCCGGAGATGGACGCGCTGAGTCCGAAGTCGCGTGGCGGTTCTCCAGTGGGTCTCCTGATCTATACGGAAGACGTCGACTCGATGTTTGAGCGCGCCCTTCAAGCTGGGGGCACGGTGAAACGGCCGGTCAAGGATCAGTTTTACGGGGACCGCTCTGGCACCCTCGAGGATCCGTTCGGGCACCAGTGGACCATCGCCACCCATAAAGAAGACGTGAGTCACGAGGAGATGGAGAAACGGATGGCGGAGATGATGGAGAAAGGCTGCGGCGAGGAGTAGGCGCTGCCGGAGTGAGCGCTCTGCATTCTTGCGAATGCCGCTACAGGGGCTGAACCCGGGTGTCCACTGGGAACACGAGTTCGACGATGGCAGTTCCCAGAAAGCGGCAGGCAAGCGAAAGTCCGTCCGGCTGCTGTAAGCCAGATCTGGGAGTCGCCGGCATCCCGCACGTGTTCGAATAGCGTAGGGATTTGATAAACTCCGGGTTGCTTCCGCCATCAAAGCCTTCGGCGATGTTGTGCATAATCGCACCGGACGCGCGTTGAATCTGATCCTTAAGGCCGAAGTCTCGAGCGAAGTCACCTTGTTTCGTGGCCTCCTACACCTGCCGCGTGAGTTCTCTCCCAAGCTGCCAGGCTTCGATGTCCTCGAAACGTTCGGTTTTCATAATGTTCTCGTTCGTTTCTTGTACTCGGCTTCCCTGCCCTTAGCCGGGCTGATGAACCGGCCGTTAACGAACGAAGAACGAAGAACTTTCGTCTTCGAAAAAAAGCGCGGCAGCACCGCGCACTCCAAAGACTTCCTCAGCGTCCCTTGAAGGACGGAGCTTGGATTGGCGGTATCCTGCCGCCATCTCATCCGCGATGCTTCGGCTCATCCTCTTTCCTCGGCCTAATTGCAGAGGCCACTCACCCGCTACCGGGAGGCGCAGCTCCGGTCACTCAGTTAGGGGTATTATAGGGTTCGTGTCGTCATTCGGCTTGGGACGCCGGGCGGGTAGCGGATTGATGTGCGCCGTCTTGTTGGGCCTTGTCAGCCTCATAGATCGGATGGGTTTAATCCTGTCCTCTTGGAAATTCGGGTCAGCATCCTGGGTCCAATCTCCTCCCCAGCATGAAACGAGAACGTAGGCCTCCCACCCCTGTCTGCTCAAGATCGTGTGCGATCCTGGGGCCTCTCGCTTAACGGTCCAGCCGATCCTGAGAAGCGCCTTGAGCACTTCCCTGGCCTTCGTAGAACCCCACCTGCTCACCGCCGGAGGCTCAAAAGTGCGCTCAACTCGGGTACGCGTTCCCCGTGATCAATGCGGTCCGCGATAACCCTGAGGGCGAGAGCCTCGGCGCGCGAGATCGCCTGATCCTGGCTCTCGCCATACGCCATGACCCCCGGTAGATCCGGTATCTCTGCAATCCAGCGACCGTCCTCCTCCCTTTCCAGTTCGATGTTCATCATCGGCAGATGATATCGGTTCTGCAAAGGATGTCGAGCAGAGGAGCCTCCTTCCTGAACTTGGCGAGGCCATCCAGAACGCGCACTGATCCCGGAGACCCTATGCCCAACGTCCTGCCGCTCAGCCGCGAGCGGGGCTGCGGATCCTGCCGTCCTTGTCGCTATCGTGGCCGCCGCTCGTCGGCTGCAGCGGATTGGTTAGTCGCTCCGCCCTGCCTCTCGCCGAGTTCGCGGAGCAGGCGCTCTGCAAACCTGGCAAGGATCTTGGCCTGAAGAAGGCAAAGGACCATGGCGAGTGGAAACCCGTACCAGAGATACGTGGGACCACCTGTCGCGCCGAGAACGCTCGCCATAGCACCAGCCCCAATCAGGACTGCCGCAACGAACACCTGGTAGAGTTCGAACTTCGGGACTACAGCCCACTTGTCCCTGAGTTCCTTGGGCAGCAGATCCTGAGGGTCAACTTCCGCATTCGGCTTGTGTCTGAAAATGCCCATGTGTGTGCCTAAAGTTCTATTGAGCCTCTGTGTGTCGTAATACTTTAGACACACAGAGGCATAATAAGGGTGTGTACACTCCGGTTCTGGTTTGGAGGAGCGGTGAGTAAGTTCATTTTCTTTCGTTATAGTAGCCGGGGGCCGCGACGAGGACAATGGAAACTCACAGAGTCTCAGGGAGGACCGGGCGTCCTCCAAGCGGCTGTTGTGTGGGGTTCCGCGATCACGGGAAGTCGAGTGGGCCCCAGGCGCCCGCTCCGGGCCGCTTCGGCAAATGCAAGTGGAGAGATTTGGATGGGCCGGAAAGACTTTGTGGCGCGTGAACCCCGCCCGAAGCCAATGGTCTTGGGCGTGACGGTGAATCCCGCTCAGCTTTTCGGAGTTTTCAAACGCCCATGGGACCTACCCAATCACCAAATGGTAAATATTAAGCTCAGAACTCCTGATCTCGAGGAATTTGGATGGGCCGGAAGGGTATGTGGCGCGGGCACTCCTGCCCGCGAACTCTTGAGGCTCCATCGGCGGACAGGAGTGTCCGCCCCACAGATAGAGCGTCATTCACGGAGCGGCGAGGTCGTTCCTCGGCCTGCACACCTACGCTAAGGTCAGCCACCGGAGCCAGCCGCCGGGGACGTTTGATTTGTCGCTGGGTCAACCGGCTGGCTCTGGTTGGCTGGACCGTCTGGTTCGACCCGCGCTCGTGGTTCCATGGTGACAAGCTGTCCGGCAAATCGACCGGCTTGAGTCTGCTGGATCACGGCGTGATACCGGCGCAGATCTCCTCCATGCGAATCCAGGATGGTCGCCCGGTTCCTTCGGACTTCAGAAACAATTGGATCGTCAATCATTGGGGTCCTCCATCAATTCGTCGGGTGTGCAGATCGTGGGCAATTCGTACCCAAGCAATCCGGCGACCGCCCGCAGTGACGGCAGTGTTTGTGCGTTGGCGATGTGTGCGCAATTCCATGTCAAAAGAAAATCCATCCCGTGTCGGATGGCAACCGCAATGTGCGAAGCGTCCGTCGCTGCCCTGGCCGGAATGGCTCCCGAATCCAAGAGGGCGGCGGCAATTCGCGTCGTCTCCTCGTCCACCGCCAGGACGTGGAGGCCGGCCAGGAGTTCGCAACGTCGCCGCGCCACCTCCGGATCGCCCTGCGCGGCCTCGTCCCACACGAATGGCGAGACAAAAAGCTCGAAGCGTGGCGCCCGGAGTTCCCACCAGAGTCGCGTCGTCTCCTGCTTGCCGGCGATCACCACGTCGCGGGAAGGCCTTGCCGCGAGGAAGCTCGGGATCGTCGTTTCAATATAGACCCGTGTCATACCGTGACTTGATCAGGTCGAGAGAGGCCACTCACCCGCTACCGGGAACGTCTCTCCGATTCAGGTTTGGATTTCTCGTCGTCCTCCGGCTTCGACTCGGGGCGGGTAGCGGGTTCGTCAGCGCCGCCTTGTTCAGCACCGTTTGTTTGTGGCTCGACCAGAACGACTGCTCCATCCTTCCAAAATGCCTAACGCGAGCCGAATCGTGACGCACGCACCCGAGCGGTTTCGGCCGCTCTATGCACTGCGGCAAGCGCCCCTTCCGTTTCGATCTGATTATTCATTGAGGCATACTAAGGGTGTGTACACTCCGGTTCTGGGTTGGAGGAGCGGTGAGCGGGTTCATTTGCTGTCGTTAAAGTATCAGGGCGCCGCGACGAGGACAATGGAAATCCTTAGATTCCCAGGAAGGACCGGGCGTCCTCCAAGCGGCCGTTGCGTGGGATTCCGCGATCGCGGGAGTGGAGTGGGCTCCGGGCGCCCGCTCCGGGCCGCTTCAGGAAATGCAAGGAGAGAGATTTGGATGGGCCGGAAAGACTCTGTGGCGCGTGAACCCCGCCCGAAGCCAATGGTCTTGGCGTGACGGTGAATCCCGTTCAGCTTTTCGGAGTTTTCAAACGCCCATGGGATCTACCCAATCGACAAACGGTAAACATTAAGCTCAGAACTGCTGATCTCGAGGAATTTGGATGGGCCGGAAGGGTATGTGGCGGGGCACTCCTGCCTGCGAACTCTTGAGGCTCCATCGGCGGACAGGAGTGGCCGCCCCACAATCAGGGCGTCATTTGCCGAGAGGTGGTCTCGCTTCGGCTTAGCGATTTTCCTCCCTGTCCATGATCTCCCTCGATAGGTCCGGTTAGCCCGAACCATCGAGCTTGCCTGGCCGCGCGCTTATGGGCAGGACTCGCGGGCGGCCGGCCCGGGCCGGTGTGCCGGGTCGTGGCGCCGCGCTCTCAACCATGGCGCGCATGATAAAAGCAGTTGAAGCCAAGAGGAAGTCAGATCAACCCATTCTTCCTCCCTCATCCGTGTCCATCCGTGGTTCAAAACCCCAGGCTCCGTAAGCCTCAGCGGCCCGGCCCCTGGAATGGCGTGCCGTCGGGGTGATAGGCGAACACACCTGGACCTCGCCATCCCGGCGGAGGAAGGACGGAACATTGTGGACCATGTCGAGCGCTGCTTCTTCCTGCACATTGTCCGCGTGGAGGAGCTGAGACCGAGACCGGTCGCCTAAAGGATGACGGATAAATCGGGGAGGGGCGTGACGCGATTTTCGCGAATTGCCTTGTGATGACGTCACCCTGGCTCCGGGCGAATGGCCAGCACGGCTCTGGCGCCGCCTTCGGGACGGTTTGTTAGGGTGGCGGAGCCGCCGTGGAGTTCGGCGGCTTCCTTGACGAAGCAGAGTCCGAGGCCGGAACTCTTCTTGCCGGTCCCGGGGTGTTGAAGCGAGTAGAAACGGTCGAAGACGCGGTCGCGGGCGTAGCCGGGAATGCCGGGGCCCTCGTCGTCGACGATCACATCCACCGTGTCTTTTGCGGCTCGCACACGCACGGTGACGGTGCGGCCTTCGGGAGAAAATTCGAGGGCGTTCTGGAGGAGGTTGTTGATCGCGATCTCGATCAGGAACGGCTCGCCCTGCACACGCGGATTGCCCTCGTAATCGTGGGCCAGGGTGATGCCTCGGGCCTCGAAGGCGTGGCGATGGGCAGCGCAGACCTCGTCGACCAGCTCGGTCACCGCAATCTCTTCCGGGTTTTCGAGGGTTTTCATGCTTTCGATCGCGGAGAGGGCGAGGAGGCGGTCGATGATGTTCTGGAGACGTTCCGTCTCGGTGGTGATGTTGGCGAGGAAGCGGGCTCGCCGCTCGGCGGGCATCCCCGTTTCGCCCAGCAAGTCGGCAGCGCCGCGGATGGCCGCGACGGGGCTCTTCATTTCGTGGGTGAGGGTCTGGACGTAGGATTCGACGTATTTGCGGTCTTCGAGGGAGTCGCGCATCTCGTCGAGCGCACGCCCGAGTGTGCGAAGGTCCGGACTGCCGAGTTTTGGGAGCGCGATCCGTTCGCCCCGCCGCACCGCGCGGGCATATTCGGTGAGTTCACGGATCGGCCGCGAACCCCAGTGCGAGATCAGGATCGCGGCAAGCGCGACGAGCAGGAAGATCGACCCGCCAAAGAGGAAGATCCTGCTCCGGGTCTCCTCGATGTAAGCCCACATGCTGGCCTGCGGTTTGGAAACGCTCACCATTCCCACGATCGCTCCGTCCACATGGACCGGCGCGCCCACAAACATGATCGAGCTGAGCTTGTTTTCCTCGTTCGTGCGGGTGGACCGCGCGCCGTAACGGCCTCGCAGCGTGAGCGAAACGTCGCGAAAGTGGCGAAGGCTGAGGCCCTCGTTTTGGGACTCGCGGGAGTCGAAGAGGACCACGCCGCGTTCGTCGGTGACATAGAGGTCGAGATCGACGCGGCGCTTGAGCTGGTTGTAGATCAAGGCCTCGAAGCGGCGCCGGTGAGCGGCCTCGAAGGCGCGGCGAAGCGGTGCGGGATCGAAGGCGCCGCGGGCGAGGTCCTCTTCGATGAGCGCCGCGAAGACGTGGGCGGCATCGACCATCGGTTCCTCGGCGGCTTCGAGATACTGCCGCTCGACGCGCTCGATCAGCTCGTCCATCAGGAAGTAAAAGGCGACGCCGAGGACGCAGAGAAAACCGGTCAGGATGCGGGTGGTGGTGCTCACCAGTCCTCCTTCAACGAGTAACCGAGGCCGCGGTGCGTGACGATCGGCTCCTGCTGCGGGCGCACCGCCTTGAGTTTGGCGCGCAGGCTCTTGACGTGGGCGTCGACGGTGCGCTCCATCGCGGCTTCAGGTTCGTCCCACGCGAGATCCATCAGTTGCGCGCGCGAGTAGACGCGACCGGGGTGGGCGCAGAGCGCGCGCAGAAGGCGGAACTCGGTCGAGGAGAGCGGGACAGCCTGGCCAAAATAGCAAATCTGCATCCGCGTCTGATCGACGTGAAACGGTTTGTGCGGTGGGGCAAAGGAAGGATTGACGGTCGTCCTCGAAGCGCCGGGGGTGGCCCGGGCATCACAGCGCCGGAGCACGGCCCGGACCCGCGCGCTCAGTTCGCGGGGCAGAAAGGGCTTCACGACATAATCGTCGGCTCCGATCTCAAGACCGACGATGCGATCGATGTCGCCGGAGCGGGCGGTCAGGAAGATGATCGGGAGGGAGGCGAACTCGCGGATCGTGCGGCAAAGATCGAAGCCGTTCATATCGGGCAGGCCCACGTCGAGGATGACGAGATCGATGCCGCCGCTGCGGAGCAGCTCGAGAGCGGTCTCCCCGGTGGCACAGCCGGCCGGATCGAAGCCCTCGGTTTCGAGGGAGTAGAGGATATTGTCGAGGATGGACGGCTCGTCCTCGACCACGAGAATCCGCCGTTTCATTTCTTCCGCGCTGCGCGCTGTCGCATTGGCGGCAGAGCTTACGGAGCGGCCGGACGGCGTGCACGTTTTCATTTGCAGTGCGGAGCGGGCGGCCGCCGCGGCGCGAGGGGTCCGCGACGACGATTGTTCGGCCGGGAACTCTCGCCGGTGGTTCAGGTCAGCGGCGGGGGACGGGGAGCGGCGACGAAAGTTCGTGTTCGGGCGGCAGCGGCTTGGCACGCGGTTTCGACACGAACACCTCTTCCCAGTCGATCTTCGCGGTGAAGGCCATCAGGAGGGCGAGCGTGACCACTGCGCCGATCGTGATGGTGATGCCGGTGAGGCCCCGGAAAAAGAAGCTGTAGCTGAAGAGGACCATGTAAGCGAGCTGCGCCAAAGCGGCGAGGCGAGCGAAGCGTCCGCCCGCGACGCGCCAGAGGTAAGCCGTCACGAGGATCAGGGAGATGGCTGCCGCGATGGCGAAGGCGTGCATGACCGGGAGGAGGTCGACGAGATAGGCGAAGAGGAGTTGGAAGGCGAAGAGCCCCCCCGCGAGGAAAACGAAATTCACCGGATGCAGGTTGACTCCGCGAACCGCCCCCACGATCAGGAGCACCGCGAAGTAGAAGAGGAGCGAGACTGGGGCGAAGAAGGTGATGCGGGTGGCGACCGGCCCCGGGTTCACGACCGCGGGCATGTCCATCCCGATCGCGCGCGCCCCGATCACGTCCGAGTAGCTCCACTCGAGTATCCAGCCGTTTCCGGATCGCTGCCGCGAAGTCGGTGACTCGCTGCCGGCCGGAATATCGATCTCCTCAAAGTTGGTGGTCATCTGCACGACGAGATCTTGGACGCGGGGGTTCTCGCCGAAGGAGTATCGCCACTCATTGAGGCCGGTGGCGGCGTAACTGATCACGATGGGCGCCTCGGCGCCGGCCGCCACGATCACGGACTCGGTCAGGGCTCCGTCGCGGGGGGCCTTGCCGCTTTCCTGGCCGTCGATCGCCAGCGTGAACCGGTCGAAACGCGTGCCCGTCGCCGGGAAATCGAAGGAGAGGTAGATCGTTTGCGTGATGGGGGTGGGATTGGTCACGATATACTCCGCATGGAAGACGGCGTGGTAGGTGCGGTACCATAGGAGCCCCTTCTTCTTCGGGTCGTAATCGAGGTTGACCGCAACTCGGCTGCGGGTGGGCTGGATGACGCGTTTGGCCTGCGCGCTGGTCGGGGAGGCATAGTAGATCCGCGGATGGAGCTGGTTCATGGGTGATCCCCAGTTGCCCTGGACCTGGTGAGTGAGACGGGCGTCGGCATCGGCGGTGCGCACCGAAACCGCGGTTCCAAGGAGGAACCAGGCGGCCGTGGTGGCGAGAACGATTCCGCCGATGGTGATAAGTCGAAGAGGAGTCATGGCTTTGTAAGGTTTGAGGATGGGATGTGGTTAGTCGTCTAGTCCGCGGCGCTCGTAGTGCAGCTCGACCGTGGGGTGTTCGCCGCGGAGGAGTTGCTTGCGAAGGCAAAGGACCGATTCGGATGCCGGCCGGTCGCTGGCGGGCCGGGGATCGATGGTGAGATTGCCCTCGAAAGCGGTGGTCTTGTAGTCGTCCGGAAGGGCAAGCGCCCAGGTCAGATCGTGAACGAAGAGGCTGGTGCGCGGCAGTTGGAGGTCACAGCGGCCGGAGACGCGATCGAGGGCTTCCAGGCGCGCCGCGTAGCAGAGCGAAACGGTCGAGCTGCCGTCGTCCGGCGCGGGGAGGGCGAACTCGATGGTGGTCTCGCCGCGCTTCACCGGCCGGGCGTTGAGTCCGTTGACTTCACAGGTGAGAATCTCCTCGATCGCGGGGAGTTCGAGGCGCCATGCCAGGGGGCTCTGGTGAGTGAGGTTGTAGCGGGCTTTCACGAGGAGTGCGCCGTCGGAGAAGAGGCGCGTCTCGTAGCTGGCGAGCTGCACGATCGCCTGCGCGGTCTCGAGGCGCGGGAGCCAGATTGTCCGGAGTTCGCAGCTCGCGCCGGTCTCGACGGTGAGAAAATCTGCTGTGCCGATGCGGGCGCCCAGCCATTCGGAAAGGCGGCGGGATTGCACCGAGTCCTTGAGGTCTTCGCCGGCGAGTTCGAGGCCCTCGACCGGAACAATCGCGAGCAGGCTCTGCGTGGCGTTCTCTTCGGGAACGCGCGGGGCGCTGAGAAGCCAGGAGGTGGCGAGGGGGGATTGCGGAACGGCATAGGTGAGCAGCACGACGCGATCGAGGACGTCACGGGTCTGCCACTTCACGCGAGAGGTCCGCGATCCGTCATCGCGGCGACCCAGCTCGGACTCGGCGAAATCCTCGCCTTCGAGCGACAACTCGAGCGCGTTGCCTGGGAGGACGAGATCCATCGCGAGTCCGGAACCCCCGTTGGCCTGGCAGTGGATCCGGCTCTCGTAATGCAGGCGGCCGTCCCGGTAGCGCACGCAGACCTCGGACTGAAGGTTCCAGGTGCTCGCCTCGGGCGGCGGAGCCGCTTCCGGCTCACGAAAGGCATCGAGGAAGACGGCAAGCTCCGGGAGGCCGCCGGGAATATGATAGATGATCGCTCCGTCCCGCGATTCGGTGGGGGACAGACCCGCGATGCGGATCGACTTGCCGGCGGGGATGCCGGAAACGTGCAGCCGGTTCATCGCGGCGGTTCCCGGGATGAGGCGCAAGCCGTCCGGCCAGGCGGCGGGATCGCCGAGCGTAAAGTGCAGTTGAAACTCGCTCTCGCCGCGCTCCTGCGTGAGGAGGTGATAGCCCTCGTTCTGCCAGACGATTCCGGCGTGCTCGTCGGTGCTCTCGGCGAGCTGGGCCTCTCCTCCGAGCAGCGGGACCAACTGCCAGTCGCCGGTGAACGATCGCATCCGATAGCGAGCGCTGAGGCGGGCGCTTTGGTCTGCGAAGGTCAGCTCGTAGTGGGCGGCCATGAGGACGGCCTGAAGCGGCGGCCTGGGCTCGGGAGCGGGCCAAGGGTCCGGCTGGGCTGCGTCCCAGAGGGCCTTCAGTTCGGAGTAGGGGATCGTGACCATCGCGCCCGGGATCCCGGGTGGAGGGTCGGGGGTGGCCACGTCCTGAGCCCGGGCGGCCGGGATGGCGAGCAGGCCGAGGGAGAGACAGGGGAAGAGAACTCGGGTGGTCTTCATGACGAGCCCACCAAGGCAGCGCTTCGTGAAAGGATGATGAAGGCGCCGCGAAATGACCGTGAAATCGCCAGGAAGGACGCCCGGCCGCATGACGGGAATCGCTCCTCTCACCGGTCGGGACTGGCTCCTTTGAAAAGCGAATTCCTGCAGTAAGTTCAGGACTCCTGATCACGAGGAATTTGGATGAGCCGGAAGACTATGTGGCGCGAGCACTCCTGCCCGCGACTGGAGTTTTTCCATTTGCGCCTGGATGTTGCCCCAAACTTCAATGGCGCCGGGCTTGCACAGCCGCAGGAGAAGCCGGAGGCTTCGCAGCTTGTAGCCGGTGGTGAAGCGCAGCGACACCACCGGTGTGAGTCGTAATTCGATCCGCACCCCGGCAGGGGCGCCAGAAACCGGCCGGCTATGCCCTCCACCTACACATGCCTGCTCTATCACGTCATCTACTTCATAATCAGGATGAGCATCACCGGAGGAAGTCGTTTCGGGAGGAGTTGATTGAGTTTCTTCACAAGTCCGGGATCGAATACGATGAGCGCTACCTGGATTGAAGGACTGAACCCAAGAAGGGAGAGGGCGGAGGTCTAGCACCCCTGCCGGGGTGCTGGTGATGGATGGACCTCCTCCGGTGGGTGACGCTGCGCGCTGACACCGGCTACAAGCTCTGATCCATTAGGGATCACTGCGTCTTCCCGCCACCACCGGCTACAAGCTCTGATCCCTTCGGGATCACTGCGTCTCCCCTGCAGGCCAGAAATGTATAAACGTAATTGATGAGCGCTTTCACCGGACGGCCTGTGTCGGGCTTTCAGCCCTCAAAATGAACGGGTTACGAAAACCCGGGCGTTGCCCCGGGTTGTAACAGCTCGCGCCGTTGGCGCTTCTCTGAGGGACCCTCAAGGTCTCCCCTTGCTTTCCCATTCCCTCTCGAGGCTGCGGCAAGCGCCGGAGTTTTCGAGTTCACTCATGACTTGAAATCCATACCCCCTTTCCGGCCGGGCGGCAATACGGGTTCCGAAATGAAGGTGTCAGGAGCATTGTTCGTGTTTTTACCCAAACTCTGTCCATTCTCACGCCAAGGACCGCTGACTTTCAGACCCTCGTCCCGTCGCCAACTATTTGCACAACGCCCCGGGAATAGCGCGCGCCGGACACCAATCCAAAGCGCGGCGCAGCCGCACACTCCAAAGACTTCGTCAGTAGGCCACTGAAAGGCGCACGAGTGCACGGCTGCGCCGCGCTTTCCGCCCCGCTGCTCAAGCACATTTCCACCTCACATCAACCCCCCGAAACACGAACTCATTCCGGACTCAACGCGGACCCCACTCATTTTCACCTCTCATGAAATGCGGGCTAAGAAATCGCTGCGTTGCGCGTCTACACGGTGAACAGACCGATCTCGTCATTCGCATGAACTCCTGCTTCTATCCAAACCGCCGCACTCAGCGCCGCCGGACGCCGAATTGTCCCGCCGCCGCGATCGCCATTCTCCTTATCGCCTGCCTGCCCGCGGCAGCCCTTCTAACATCGGAGAAAGGCGCCAAGGAATTGTCGCCCGCGAACTATACCGATTGGCCCGGCCTCGCCGCCGCCATCAACGACCCGGCGCGAGTCTACCAAGTGTGGGTGAACGGAAATGAACAGTTTTTCTACCGGGGCGATACAGCGGCCTTGAACCGGGTTCTTAAGAAATTCTCCGAAACGCAGACTCCTCGACTCCAGGTAATCTTGCGCCCCGGTCCGGGGCCGGAGGTCGAACTCGAAAACGGCGAGAGGCAACCCGCCGATTGGAGCCTCCAAATCGTCGGCGGCATTGCGCGGGCTTCCATCACGCATCGTGGGCTCGATGCCGTCTGGAACATGGATCCCACCTTGACCATTTACCTCACTGAGGGCATCGCCCTCGCGGACATGGTGATACCAGATCCTATCGCCGTGCTCCAATTGGAGGACCTCCGCCGGCGTTATCTGGAGGCGCAGAAGCTCGAGGGAGAAGAGATTCGACGCGAGGCTGCCCAATTCCTTCAAGTCCTTACCGAAGACGCAGAAAGGGAGGGCGAAGCCGCCGCGGTTTTCACAGAACGCGTCAATGCCATCGCCGGCCACGTCGCAGGGCTCCGCAAGAAGCGACCCGTTCCCCCGCAGTGAACGGTCTCGAGCAGGATGCCTTGAACCGAACCCCTCCAACCAGCCCCTCTGACCAACCGGACCGGCGCCGTTGAGCTCCTGATCTCGGGGATGAAGATGAACCGGCGAACCGAGAAAAGGCTGGGAGACGCTGAGGGTAGGGAGTGGAACCTTTGCGAACTCGCCATCGAGGTCAAACGGAGGGCGGACATGCCTGTCCGCCGTTGAGCCTCACAAGCCCAATTCAAGCGCTGGAGCACCCGTGCCCCACGATATATCCTGGCCGCGCGTTCTGCCCCTCTGCATCTATCTCGCGTCGCCCCCTCCGGGCTCATCCTCTTTCCTCGGTCTCCTTGAATCCGCTCGCCAGATCAGGAATTTAAGAGACGCCGCTCATCACGACCGAAGGCCAGGCCGCGGACTACGACCGCGCTCACGGATCATTCGCTCCGCCATTCCTCACGTGGATCGGAGTGTGATTTTTTTGTCCGGTTTTGCGGCTCCCGAACGGATAGAGTTGGTGACGGCGATGAACGATTTCACGACAGATGCGATGCTCCTCGACAGATTCCGGCAAAGCCGAGATGCCTCGGCTTTTCAGGAACTGGTCGGGCGTTATCTGGGGATGGTTCTCGGAGTCGCGCAGCGCAAAACGGGCGATGCCGGGGCGGCGGAGGAGATTGCGCAGAACACCTTTTCCATCCTCGCAAGGAAAGCCACAAGCCTCTGTCCGGAGGTCGTTCTCGGCGGCTGGCTTCATCGCGTGGCCGCCCTTGAGGCGGCTGACTACAACCGCAAGGAATACCGGAGGCGAAGAGTCATGAACGAGCTGAAGGATTTGACGAACGCCGCGAAGAACCTTGGCGAGCCAGGGCCCATCGCAGATCTCCTCGCGGATTTGGACGAAGCCATGGCCAAGCTTTCGCAAAGAGATCAGGATGCCCTCATTCTCCGGTTCCACGCCGGCCTGCGCTTTCCTGAGATGGCCCAGCGGCTTGGCAAATCCGAGGATGCGGTGCGGAAACAGGTCAGTCGCGCTCTCGATAAATTAGCAGGCCTTCTAGGACGAAAGCGCGGCGCTGCCCTCGCTGCCACAGATGTTGTTGCCGGCCTGCAACTCGCCCTCACTCAGAACGCGCCCGCCCCCGCCTTGGTGCAATCCATCACTGCTGGCGCGCTCTCCCCAGCCCCTGCCCTGCCTGTTGGGTCCGCTTTCACTCTCAAACTTTTTTGCATTATGAAAACACAACCTGGCGTCATTGCCACAAGCGGCATCCTTCTCGCGACGGGTTCCTTCTTTGCCGGCCGGCACTCGTCAGCAAAGTTTAGTCAATCGCTCGTGGAAGGCGCCGAACGCAACACGCTCCTTCGGCAGGAATTCGCCGTTAAAAGACTTGCCCTGGATCAAGCGAGGGCCCCCGCAGGGAGGCGCTCAGTTTCACAGATCGTGGACGATGCCGCGTCAAGTTTCCGCGAGGCGTCCATTTCCAGCGCCGGTTACTACAATGCGTTGCTCATTCTCAATGAACTGGAATCGAGTGATTATGGAGATGCAATCTCCTATCTGGAGGAGCAGCGCAATGACAAAGGTGTATTTGAAAGCGTCGGCGCGCTGTTGGCCGGATTATGGGCAGGGGTCAACGCTGAGGCGGCAGCCGGCTGGGCAGAAGAGAATCTGGACGAGAAACGTGGAGTTGCGTTTCAGAACGTGCTGACCTCCTGGAGTGAACACGACCCGGAAACAGCGTACGCCTGGTATTTGAACAAGGCAGAAAGCGGCGATTCAGGGATGTCGCTCTTTTCGTTTCGCTGGCTGTCGAAACGAGTATTCTCCGGTTGGGCGCAAAAGGATCCCGAAGCGGCGTCGGCTGCACTGGCCAATGTCTCCCCCGAAGATCAAGCAGGAGCGCTCTACGGCTTCGCAGATGCTGTTGTGGGGTCCATTGACCCGGAGCCTATTCTGGCAGCCATCAACGAGATGGCAGAGAGCCCGATCAGATCGAGGTTGGTTAGGGAAGTCGCCGGCGCTTGGGCCAAAGAAGAGCCGCATTCCGCCGCTGCCTGGGTCGAAACTCTCCCCCTGGAAAGCGCCATGGCCCGGCTGGCGGCGAAGGGTGAGGTCGCCGAGGAATGGATGCGCCACCGTCCGGACGATCTTCTGGAGGTCGGCGCTTGGCTCCTGATTGGGGCTCCAGAGAACATGCGTGCCGAGATTTCGGAAATGATCGCGCGACAGCTTGCGAAACATCACGAAGACGGGGGCAAATAGAATGACGCGGCTTTTCAAAAGAATGGGAAATCATGCGCTGGCGACCATGAAATGGATGCTCCTCTGTGGCGCCTTACTTATTGTGTTGCTAGGCGCATTTGTCCTCGGGTGGAAATCCCGGACATCCGAAAAGGAAATTCTCAAAGGGGACGCCGTGGATAGGGGCCCGCGTGTCCCGACGATCATTGGAACGTCGAATAGCGAATCTGATAAGGCTGAGACTGAAGGACCTGAGCGACTTCTCAGTACGGCCATCGGAACTCTCCGCTTTGGCGGCCGTATGGGGGAAGCGGAGGCTTTCCAGATGGTGGAAGACCTGGAGAAAGCCGATCTGCCCAATGCGTTCGCGACCGCCATCGGTTTGCCGCCCACGCCGAGCCGGGATCGGCTGATCGATTTCCTCCTGGATCGGTGGGCGCGCATCGATCCGCCGTCGGCGTTCGCCGCATGTGCCGATGCGTTTGGGTCCGACCGCGAATCCTTCCTCGCACGAGCAAGAATGCCTCTTCTTTATCTTGGGAGGGAAGATCCGGCGAGCGCCTTTGCTGCATGGCGCAAGCATTACGCTCCGCTCGATGAGGCCTATGACGACAGCACCGAGTTTCAGTTATCAGGCATCTTCACAAATTGGGCGAGAAAGGATTTCGAGACTGCCTTTCAGGAATACCTGAATCTGGGCGGCGAGAACGCAAAATACGCCCTGCGAGGGCTCTTCGATCATGGAAATCTCGATCAACGCGTGCGAGTCCTGACGCTACTCGAGGAATCGGGTGAGGTCGACGCTCTCGCGGAAGGACGAAAAACCCTCGTCAAGCGGCTGGCGCGTTCGGGCGATCATGAACAAGCGATAGCCTGGCTGGATCAACAGAATCTCGATGCGCAGATTCGCGCTCCACTTGAGGAAGGAATCGCCGAGGGCTGGTTTCCTCAAGCGCCCGGCGAGGCGGCTGCGTGGTTGCTCTCCCGGTCCGACGACAGCAACCGAGGGAAAAGGCTGGCCGAGATCACCCGGGATTGGGCGGACTGGGAAGCCAACGCTGCCGGCGCCTGGCTGGGAAGGATGGTCGAGGAATATGGGCCTCAGTCGGATAAAGCCATCGGCCGATTCGCGGAAAGCATCGCTACGAAAGATCCCTCCACCGCACTCGAGTGGCTCGCCACGATCACGAATGATGCGGAACGCCAGAAGGCGGCGCAACTTATTGGACGGCGGTTGTCAATGACCATGATGGACGGAGTCGATCTTCTCCTGACGGATTCCCCTCTTGGCGAAGAAGATCGCGCCATCGTGCTGGAAGCATCCCAGCCTTTCCACCGGTAACAAATCTGGGGCGATCTCGATCAAGAGTCTGGCGGTCGCAAGGTATGTGGTTCACCGCGGAAGAGTTTGTTCCCAACGCCCACTGAACCGATCGCGACACCTCAGCCCCGGGCTATCGAATGGATCCCCGTTGGGGATCTTGGCGGGGAAGGATGGCGCGGCAGGGAGCGAACCGATAGCTCTACGGAATAAATCAACACGACCGTGAAGGATCCCCGGACGGGGAGGGAGAGCCGTGTTTGCAGTAGTCCGGGGTTCCGCGTTTACGCGGTTCTTGGAACCGGAAAAGGTTCTTCTCCTGGAACCGCCTACTCTCCCAATCCTTAAAGGAATTGGAATTGAGGCTAACCTGCATTTCATGATTCAGCTTTCAATGGGTTGTGCCACCGAAGTCCATCGAAACGGGCAAAGTCCGTGTCGCTGCTGTGGAGTTCCGCCTGATGCTCCACGGCAAGAGCGGCAAGTTGGGCATCGGTCGTAAGGTTTCCCGCGGCGCCGAGATGGGCGAGATAGTCGAGAACTAACTGCTCGAACCGGGAGCCGGGGTGTAGAACGCGCACGGGTGGCTGAGCAAGCCAGGCGCGCACATGGGCGAGGGTGGGTAGAACATCGAGAGGCGTAGCCAGAATCCGGGGATGAGTCATCAAACGGATGAAGCCACTGATCGTGATCCACGGCAGGCCGACGGGCGTTCTTCCGTTCAACAATCCCTCCCACCATGTCCTGGCCTTGGCGTGTTGCGGGGCCTGGTCGTTGTGGGCGTAGATGAGGAGGTTGACGTCCGGGATGATCATGGCTGCGATCTGTGTTTGGCAATGAAGGCATCCACCTCGAGTTCATCGACGAGTTGGTTGAGTTTGGTGGGATCAATCCCAGGAAGAAGGCGAGACGAATGAGGTTTCACACGGTAGGGCTCGGCGCGTTTCGGTTCCTCCAGGCCCAACCCTCTGCGCAGGGCATCATTGACGATGGCTTTAAAGGAACGCTTGCCCAGGGCGGCCTCCTGCTTGAGCCGTTCGGCGATCTCCGGGTCGATGCTCAACGTCGTGCGCATGGTAGCATCAGACATCAGAACGCAATGATGTCAAGACATCACAGGAAGCTCAGGGAAGCTGTAGCGGGTCGAGGGAGAACAGATTCAACTTGAGGCTTCCCCAATTCCTCCAAGCCCCTCATCCCCCCTTCAGCGATTCCGCCCAGCCTTTCAATTCGAGAACGTAACTTTCCTCGCCCGGAAAAAGAACGTGCAAACGCTGCTCCTCTTCGCCGAGGTGATTGATGAAATGCACGCTGAATTTCCCCGCCTTCAGCGCCTTGATCTGATAGCCCGCCGCCTTGGAGGCGTCCACAGTCCACTCCGCGGTGACCATAACGGGCATGACGCCGCACTCAGCCGTGTTCTCCTCCGGTTTCTCCGCATCCCATAGCAGAGGCTGACCCGCAAAGGTGGTGAACCGCATTTCGAACTTGGGCTGGACCGGCCCGCCGGGCAACAGCCGGAACTCGATGGAATCTTGGATCAACTGCCGGACCTGGCTGAGAAGCTCAGTTTTCTGCTCGGGCTTGTAGGACTGCAGATCCGCATTCTCCAAATAGGGCTCGTTTAACGGATCCTCGGCAAAACATCTCGGATCAATCTCGACGCGGATGGTGACCGTGCCGTCGTCCTTGAATATCGACCGCACCGGAATGTCGGGAACGGGGTGAGCGTGGGTCCACGCACAGAACGCCGTCATCAGGAGGAAGGAAAGGAGTATTTTCACGGGTATTCAGCGTTAAATTGTCAGCGATAGTTTAGCGCGCACCGGCGAAAAAAAAAGTTGATAAGATCGCTTCCTGCCAAAGATTGAAGTCTACAGCGACGATCCGGGTCCGGAGAGTCCTGATCAATCCAATACACCCAACGTCATGAAATATCTTTTAACCATCTTTGCCGCCCTGGGCCTCGCCGGGGTCTCCTATGCCGATTGCGGCAAGAAGGTCGCCAGCATCGGCGAACTTGAGAAGTACGACGCCGAAACCAAGGCGCTGACTCTCAAAATCGTTGACTCCAGCGATCCGAAGGAAGTGGAAGCCAAATCGGCCAAGCTCACCATGACGCCCGACAGCAAGGTCATCGCCGAAGGAGATATCCAAGCGCTGGTCGGCAAGAAAGTCACCGTCGTGAGCGAACACGGCAAGATCGATTTCGTGATTCTCTTGGCTGCCAAGTAACCACGACGCGATCTTCGCAAAATAGCAAGCCGCTGGATTTCCATTCAGCGGCTTCTTTTTTGGTTCTGCTAACAGGCTTTCGAGAGAGCGAGGATCTCGCCCCCGAGATATCGCGACAATCCTGACAGACAGGACCTGGAGGGCCGCCGTCCTGACGGCCTGGTCCGGAATGGAGCCCCATCACGCGATAGGACCTTGAGGGCCGGCCTCCGTGACGGCCTGGTCCAGGGATGGAGGCCTATCGCGGGACAGGGCGTGCGGGAGCCCGCCCCTCCAGGATAGCGTGAGGGATCTGGTCGAGCCGGACCTGGAGGGCCGTCGTCCCCGGCGGCCTGGTCCGGAATGGAGCCCCATCACGTGATAGGAACCTGGAGGGCCGGCCTCCGTGACGGCCTGGTCCCGGGATGCAGACCTATCGTGGCACAGGGCGTGCGGGAGCCCGCCCCTCCAGGATAGCGTGACAAATCTGATAGAGGCCTACTGACAAACATCGCATTCGCCGCCGCTGCGCTGGGCGTCGAGCTGGCACTGCGCGACTTCCAACGCCGCCGCGCTCGCCTCCTCCGTTCCAATCCCCAACTGGCCTAGGCCGGACGAGGTCTCGCTCTGATTTCGCGTCAGCGTCGCCGGTCCCCGAATGGAACTGGCCGCTTCCGTCCTCAGATAATACGTGGTTTTCAGCCCCTGATGCCAGGCCGCGCGGTACATGTGGGACAGCACTTTCAGATCCGGCCGGTCCAGAAAAAGATTGAGCGACTGTGATTGATCAATCCATTTCTGACGCCGGGCCGCGGCCATGATCAGCCATTTCGGGTCGATCTTGAAAGCGGTGAGGTAACGCCGCTTGATCTCGATAGGGATTCTCGGGATATCCTCCAATTCTCCCCGAAAATACTTCAAGTCCTCACGCATCTTGTCGTCCCAGAGCCCGAGAGCCTTGAGGTCGCGCACGAGAAAGGTGTTCAGCACCGTGAAATCGCCGGAGAGATTGCTCTTGGAATAGAGATTGACGAAGGGCGGCTCGATGCAGGGCGAGCTGCCCATGATGTTGGAAATCGTGGCGGTGGGCGCAATGGCCAGAACATTGCTGTTGCGCATGCCCTGTTGGGCGATCTTCCGCCGGACGATCTCCCAATCCATCCGGGAACTGCGGTCTACCTGAACGGGGATCCCCCGCTCCGCTTCCAAAAGCCCGACCGTGTCCAGCGGCAAAAGGCCACGGTCCCACTTCGATCCCGTGTAAGTGGGATAACGGCCCCGCTCCGCAGCGAGATCGCTTGAGGCCTCGTAAGCGAAATAGGCCACCGCTTCCATGATCTCGTCGTTGAAATCCATGGCCGCCTCCGAAGCGAAGGCCAATCCCCGCCGGTAGAAAGCGTGCTGCAATCCCATGATCCCCAAGCCGATGGGCCGGTGCGCCATGTTCGCCCGGCGCGCCGCTTCGGTTGGGTAAAAATTGATGTCGATCACGTTGTCGAGGGCTTCCACGGCAATCCGCACCGTTTCCCGCAGTTTGCGCAGATCCAGCCGCCCGTCTTCGTCGAGGTGGGTGTCCAGAACCACGGAACCCAGATTGCACACCGCCGTCTCTTCCGCTCCTGTGTTCAGGGTGATCTCCGTGCACAAGTTCGAGCTGTGCACCACGCCGACGTGATCTTGAGGGCTGCGCAGGTTGCAGGGATCCTTGAAGGTGATCCAGGGGTGCCCGGTCTCGAAGAGCATCCGGAGCATGGTCTTCCACAAGTCGATGGCGGGCAGTGTCCTGCCGAAAATCTCCCGGCGTTCCGCCATGGCCTCGTATTCCACATAGCGTTCTTCGAAAGCGCGGCCGTAGAGTTCATGCAGATCGGGGACCTCGTTGCTGCGGAACAAGGTCCATTGCTCCCGGGCCTCCAGCCGTTTCATGAACAGATCGGGAATCCAGTTGGCCGTGTTCATGTCGTGCGCCCGCCGCCGTTCGTCCCCGGTGTTCCGGCGCAGTTCGAGAAAGGCCTCGATGTCGTTGTGCCAGGTCTCGAGATAGGCGCAGCCCGAGCCGCGCCGTTTGCCGCCCTGGTTCACCGCCACCAACTGATCGTTGTGCAGCTTGAGAAAGGGAATGACCCCCTGGCTCTCCCCGTTGGTTCCCTGGATGTAGCTGCCCGTGCCCCGAACCGCCGTCCAACTGCCGCCGAGTCCCCCGGCCCATTTCGACAAAAAGGCGTTCTCGGCAATGCCCCGCACCATAATGGATTCGATGCTGTCGTCCACCTTGTAGAGGTAACAAGAGGAGAGCTGGGAATGGGCAGTCCCGGAGTTGAAGAGCGTAGGCGTCGAAGAACAAAAGCGCCGGCTCTTGTAGAGATTGTAAAGGCCCAGAATCTTCGCTTCCCGGTCGCCCTCCGCACCGAGAAACAGCCCCATGGCCACGCGCATCCAGAAGAGCTGCGGCGTCTCCAGCCGCCGGGCCACGGCTCCCCGTTTGTCCACAATCAAATACCGGTCGTAGAGCGTCAGGATGCCTAGATAGTCGAAGCTTAGGTCCGCCGCGGGATCCAGCGCGGCGGCCAACCGGTCCAAGTCGAAGTCCAACATCTTCGGATTGATCCGGCCCAACTCCACCCCCCGCAGGAGATTCCCTTTGAAAGCGCGCCGGTGAACTTCCCGCAAGCTGTTCACGCCGTCTCGCTGAATGCTCCAGCCGAGCACCTCTTCGTAGATGTAACTGAGCAAGATCCGGCCCGCGAAACGGGCGAAATCCGCATCCCGTTCAATCAGCGTCTTGGCGTTGAGAACGATGGATTTTTGCAAGTCCTCCTCCCGAATGTGATCGTAGAGCGAACGCCGCAATTCGCACTCGATCTCGGCTTCGTTGAGATTGAGATCGAGCCCGATGCAGGCGAAGGCGATTCGGCGCCGCAAGTCGGCCCCGTCCCAAAGATAGGATTCCCCGTCCTGACGCTGCACCACGAGCATGGCCGCCTGGCCGAAGTCCTCCGCGGGCCGCTCCTCCTCCCGGCTTTCCCGGGCCCGCAGATCGGACCGGTGCGCCCGGTAAAGAATGTAGGCCTCGGCCACCTTGTAGTGACCCTGCCGCATCAACTCCGCCTGAACCAGGTCCTGGAGATCCTCGATGAAGATCAAATCCTGATCCATCCGGGCCACCCGTTCGCTGATGGCGCGGGCCACCAAGAGCGCCGGGCTGGGATCAAGCTGCTGGGAGAGAAAGGCCTTGCTCACCGCGCTCTCCACCTTCTCCGACTTCCAGGGAACGACGTCGCGATTGCGCCGGATCACCTGGATGCGCACCGTCGGCTGAGGCGGGCTCTCGTCCTCCCATTCCTGTTCGAACATGGGACTGCGTTTATGGAAAATAACCACGCTCTTGGCAAGATCGTGCTCGTTGCGCCGGGCCAAGGCGCTTTGGATCAAGCGCGTGATTTCCGCCATTCCGATTCCCGCCCCTGTGCCCGCGCCGTTTTCCGAGGCTTTCCGCAACTCCCCGAACACCGCCTCGGCCAGTCCCACGACCCGGTTCCGGTTCTGCTCCGTATAAATGTCTTCCTCCTGTTTGGACCGCAGGAGATTCTCCACGGCTCGCCCCAGCAACTGGGCCACATCGTTTACGGAGAGGCGGACTTGACGGTCTCCCGACTCAAAAGAGAGGACTTCTTCGGCTCCCTCGCTGGGGTCCCTGCCCAGCCACTTGTAAGCGGGAGCTTCACGGACGGCGCGGGAAGAGGTTTCCTCCAGTTGGAGGTCTTCTTCGATAAAATCGCGGCTGATCATTGTTATGTTAGTGTAGACTGGTCCCGGCGCGATGGAATCCTTGCTCCATCTCCGGGCCCGGGGTCAAAGTTCGCTGTCGTCGATCGAGTCCAAGACGGAACTCTTCTGATACTCGGTCACTCGCCCTTCAAAGAAGTTTTGCTCTTTGCGCATGTCCATCAGCTCGGAAAGCCACGGCAGAGGATTGACCCCGTTGGACCCCAGCGGCGGCAGCCCGCAACTCTCCAAACGGCGGTCGGCAATGTAATCGATGTAGGCCAAAAACTCGGTTTGGCTCAGCCCCACCGAACTCACCGGCAGGCAATCTTCGATGAAGGTCCGTTCCAAGCGCACCGCCTCCCGCATCAGCTCCGCCAATTCCCCTTTGAAATCCTCTGTCCAGATCTCCTGATTCTCCTCCACCAAATCCGCAAAAAGATTGCGAAACACTTCAATGTGATTCGATTCGTCGCGCAGCGTGTAGCGAAACATCTGGCCGATCCCAGGGAATTTGCCCTGGCGGTAAAGACTCAGGATCATCCCGAACAAGCCGTAAAACTGAGTGCCCTCCATGCACTGGCCGAACACGAAAATGTTCTTGGCCAGAAGCTTCTTGTTCTCCGGGTCCCGCAGATCCAAATCACGGCGCAGCTCCCGCGAAACGCCCGTGACGAAGGCGTTTTTATCCCGGACCGACGCCACCTGCTCGAACAAGGCTTCGCACTCGTGGGGATTGATCCCCAGCGAACTGATCATGTAAAGGAGACTGTCGGCGTGGATGTTTTCTTCGTGGGCATGCCTCCCAAGCACCAGCTTCAGTTCCGGAGCCGTCACCAGCTCTCGCACCACGTGCAAGATGTTGTCGCCCACAATGCCCTCCGCCGCCGAGAAATAGCCAATCCCCATCCGGATGATCCATCGCTCGTTGTCGGAGACCTGATCCGGATGTTGCCACTGCTCGATGTCGCGCTGCATCTGGATGTCTTCCGGCTCCCAATGGTTGGCCTTCATCTTCCGGTAGATCTCGTAGGCCCAGCGGTACTTCAGCGGCAGGAGGTTGAAGGCCATGCTCTCCCGGCCATTGATCACCCGTTTCGCGGCGAAGGCCGCTTCCGCCTTGGCCTGGTCCAACACGAAACGCTTGGTCCCGATCGTGAATACTTTTTCCATAAGTCCGATGCTGCTCTAGAGTTACCGATTCCCGCGTCCCGCCGACCTCGCCCGCAAGCGCCCTTTTCCCGCCCCGACCACAACATCTTGAAGCCAGGCGCGATCAGCAGGCCCATATATTGTGTTTTTCGCGCGTCCTGGAAAGGAAAATCTGCTTCCCACCGGTCAATCTTCCGGCCGGTCTGCCTGCCTCAAGGCCTTTTCTCAGAACTCAGCTTCAGACTGGCGAAATTTCGCCCCAAACCGCTGCCCCGTGACCCGCGAACCGCGCCCGGGAACGCAGTGACCTCGCCTTGCCCTCGCCGCCCCGTGCACTCCTCCTCGCCCATTTCCAGGCCCGCCCGGGCGAGGCGTCCCGCCGCATCCGCCTGCGCGAGTCCGGCGCCTCATCGTGCACTCGCCTAGCCCGTCATGGCCCGGATCCCCGAAGAGATCGTCGAGCGTATCCTCCGGGACACCTCCATTGCCGATCTCATCGGAGCTTATCTCCAACTCCGCCGGGTCGGATCCAATTTCGTGGCCCTCTGCCCGTTCCACCGTGAAAAAACGCCGTCCTTCAACGTCAATCCCACCCAACAGCGCTTCCACTGCTTCGGCTGCGGCGAGAGCGGAGATTCCGCCCGCTTCTTGATGTTGCATGAAGGCATCGACTTTCCCACCGCGCTGCGCCGCCTGGCCGCCCGGTCGGGGATCGTCATCCCGGAACACGAAGAGGATCCGGCCGCCCAAACGCGGCGCAAATTGCGGGACCGCCTGCGCCGCGTCAACGCCGGCGCCGCTGACTGGTTTCACCATCAGCTCATGCGCACGCCGAAGACCGGTTCCGCCGCCCGGACCTACCTCAAGGAACGCGGCTTCTCCCAGGACGCCGCCCGCCGCTGGAAACTCGGTTATGCACCCGGCCCCGGTCAGATCTTTTTCCGCTGGGCCAGGGAAGCCGGTCACCCAGAGGATCTCCTCGAAGCCGCCGGCCTCGTCGCCCGCCGCGACACACCGGGCCGGGAAATCTACTGCCGCTTCCGGGACCGCCTCATGTTCCCCGTATGGGACGACTCTGGAAACATCGCGGGCTTCAGCGGAAGGATCATCGGATCCGATGCCCGGGCCGCCAAGTATCTCAATACCCCCGAGACCTTACTCTTCACCAAAGGCCACATCCTTTTTGGACTGCACCAAAGCCGCAGATCCATCCTCCGCGCCGGACGCGCTATCGTCTGCGAGGGTCAACTCGATCTGATCCGGATGTACGAGGAAGGCATGGAAAACGTCGTCGCCCCGCTCGGGACCGCGTTCACCGCCACCCACGCTCGTCTCCTCACGCGCATCACCCGGGAAGCGCTGCTCTGTTTCGACGCGGATCCCGCCGGCTACCAGGCCGCTCTTCGAACCTACCGCGAACTCGTGCAAGCCGGCATCCACGTGCGGGCCCTGCGCCTTCCCCCGGGCGAAGATCCCGATTCCCTCATCGCTTCCCAAGGACCGGAAGCCTTCCGCGCTCTACTGGAAGAAGCCCCGGAGTTTCTCGACTTCCAACTGGCGATCGAGTCGGCCAACCGCGACCTCTCCCTGCCCAGAGAACACCGTGCCGCAGTGGCCGTCCTGTCCGAATCGCTGGCTCTCATTCCCGATCCCATCCTCCTCGACAGCGAAATCCTCCGCATGGCCACCCGTCTGCGCGTCTCTCCGCCGGATCTCCTGGAGGAAGTGCGCAAGATACGTTCCCGGCCGGTCCCGCAAAATCCCTCCGGCGCTGCTTCGGAGCCGGAAACGGCTTCAACCCGCCCGGAGCCGTCGCTGCTCGAAACCGCCCATCCCCGCCTCCGCCAGCTTTGCCTCCTGGCCCTGACCCGGGCCCATGCGAAGGCCGCCCTGCTCGAACAACCCGAACGGCTGACCTTGCTCGGCGAGTATCCCGGAGGGGATCTGGTGCTTGAAGTCATCCATGGCGCCTTCGATCCCGAAGATCCGGCCTCGCGATCCCGCTACTTGGCCGGCCTGGATCCGGTCGTAGAACGTGACCTGTCCGCGTTGGCCGCCTTGACGCCGCGGGGAGACGGACGGGCCGCCGCAGGCGAGCTTCTCACCGCCCTTGAAGAAGAACGCAGCCAGCGCCGAATGGAAGCCTTGGCCGCCGCTCTGGCCGACCCAGACCTCTCTTCGGATGAGGTCACCCGTATTCAGAAAGAATTCCTTGACCTCCAAGTGGGCCGGAAAGATAGTTCCGCCGCCACGGGGCGAAATCCTAGTTCCTAATTCCCGAGCATTTCGGATTTGGTATTTAGCATGGCTCAGGCAACTTCCTCGACCGCTCCAAGAGACAAGGCCCGCCGCGAAGTTCCCGGCAGCTCCAGTTCCCCACCCGCCGCTTCCCCGTCCCTGGACGGAGCCGGCGAAGTCCCATCGATTGACTCGGGCGAGCCCAACGGCGCGCTGACCATCGACAGTCCTGTGATCCAGGACAAGATCCGCGAACTGATCCGGATCGCCAAAGAACAAGGGCACATCACCTACGACGACCTCAACGAGGCTCTCCCCGATGCGCCCCTCGATGGCGACCTGCTCGACGCCATCATCCAGCGGCTGCGCAGCATGGAGTTCGAGCTGATCGAGGCCAGCGAAGTGGATCATTACAAGCCGAAACCTCAGGACCGTGAGGACGAGGACGAGGACGTCGAAACCCCGCCGGCAGAGAAGCTCCCCTCCGAAGGCGTCGAGGATCCCGTGCGGATGTACCTCCGCCAAATGGGTCAGGTTCCTCTGTTGACCCGCGAACAGGAAGTCGAAATCTCCAAACGCATTGAGCGGGCCGAGAAGAACGTCCAGCGCTACATCAACTCTTTTGGATTCACCACCACCGCCTACCTGGATCTCGCGGAACGGCTCGTCTCCGGCGAAGAGCGCCTCGACAAGGTCATCCAAGACAAGAAGATCGAAAGCCGGGAGCGCTATGTGCGGGCTCTCCCGCGCCTCTGCGAGCGGCTGAAGGAAACCCATGCCAGCGTCCACGTCCTCTACGCCAAACGGCATCATCCCCATTCCGACAACGGAAAGAGCCCTGCTCCGCAACACCCTGAGGATTGGCGCAAGGCCCTCAATCAAGTCCATCGCATCTACAGCCGCTTTTACTTCAAACAGTCCGTCGCCGAGCAGTTCGTCGCCTTCGCCGATCAATTCCGCGACAGTTTTGACCGCGTCCAAAAACGGGCTTCAGGCAAAGGCTCCAAAGCGGAAGACTACCAGGATCGGCTCGTCGAAATGGAGCGGGATTGCTGGCAGACCTACGAGGAGTTCGTCAGCAACCACGACGAACTCCGGCAATGGCTGCAAGAAGCCCTTCAAGCCAAAACCGAAATGGTCGAAGCCAACCTCCGGCTCGTCATTTCCATCGCCAAGAAATACACCAACCGCGGCCTCTCCTTCCTCGACCTCATCCAGGAAGGGAATATGGGGCTCATGAAAGCCGTCGAGAAGTTCGAATACCGCCGCGGCTACAAGTTCTCCACTTACGCCACCTGGTGGATCCGCCAGGCCATCACCCGCTCCATCGCCGACCAAGCCCGCACCATCCGGATCCCGGTCCACATGATCGAGACCATCAATAAACTGATGCGGGTCCAGAAACAGCTCGTTCAAGAATACGGTCGCGAGCCCAAGCCAGAGGAAATCGCGGACGAAATCCACCTCCCCGTGGAACGTGTCCGCGCCGTCCTCAAAATGGCCCAGCAGCCCATCTCCCTCCAAGCCCCCGTCGGCGAGGGCGACGAAACCAGCTTCGGCGACTTCATCGAGGACAAGAGCGCAGACAACCCGGTCGAAACTACGGGGTTCTCTCTGCTGCGCGACAAACTCAAAGACGTCCTCCAAACCCTCACCGAACGGGAACGCCAGGTTCTCGAACAACGCTTCGGACTCGTCGACGGCTACAGCCGCACCCTTGAAGAAGTCGGACGCCAGTTTCAAGTCACCAGAGAGCGCATCCGCCAGATCGAAGCCAAAGCCCTAAGAAAAATGCGGCACCCCACCCGAATCCGGAAGCTTGAAGGATTCCTTGAAATGCCGCAGATTTGAAACAATCCCCACCGCGCAACTTCCCGCGCAGCTAGGGGTTCCACCCGGGAAATCATGAATGCTGGATTCGAGCCCAACGACCCCGAATGGGATCTCCTCGGCAAAGCCTCCCGGCCTGCTCCCCGCACCGGGTTCGCTCAAGCCGTGCTCCGGGCGCTGGAATCCGATGAGGAATCCCGGCGGATCGTTCGCTTCCCGGCCATTCAGGCCTGGGCCGCCCCTCTCACCGCCGTCGCGGCCGCTGTGGCTTTGACCGCCATCGCTCTCTATACCCTCCGCTCTCCCAACACCGGCGTCACCGCGCCGGAATTCACCGCTTCCCAGCCCCAGCCCGCCGCCAGCTCTCCTTCCATCCTGCTCGCCGACGAAGACCCCGACGAAGACATCACCGGGCTTTTCACCCTGGAACGTCTGCTCTCCACCGACGACGTGGAAAGCCTGGCCGACGAAGACCTCGTTGCCCTGCTCTACTGAGCCGGAGCCCGCTCTAAAAGGCGAAGCCGAAACTCAGGTGGAACGCCCCGGAAGGCTCTGCTTTCCCCTCGTTCAGATTCCACCCGTAGTCCACCCGCAAGGGTCCCACCGGAAGATTCAGCCGCATTCCCAATCCCGCGGCGTAATGCATATCCTTCCAGCCCGCGTCCTCGTAGTCCTCCTGGATGTTTCCCGCATCCACAAAGACCGCCAATTCCAAGTTGGTGATCACCTCAAACCCGTACTCCAAGTTGGCCACGCCGTAATACTCTCCGCCAAACGGATCCCCTGACACAGGATCGTCCGGACCCATCTGCCGCTGCCGGAAACTGCGCACCGTCGTGGATCCCCCACTGAAATAACGAAGATCGATCGGCACGACTTCAGCCCCTTCCAGCGGCGCGATGATCCCCGCCCGCGCTCCCGCCCGCAACCGGTGACGGCCCCAGCTCCAATAGTGGCTGTACTGGACGTGCGCCCGAAGGAAGCTGAAATCCCCTCCAAGAAACGCGCCGCCCCCGCTCAGGGCGCCTTCCACGAAATAGCCCAGCTTGGGAAGAACCGGACTGTCCCGGTGATCCCACAACACGCTTACACCCATAGAGTTGGCCCAGTAACTCGTCGGACCGATGTCCGTCGCTTGGGAGAAATCGCTGTCCAGGATCTCCGTATGCCGCGTCTCCGCGAACAGCGTCACCCGCAAATGTTTGCCTAAATCCCGAGCCGCCTCGCCCCGCAAGCCGATGTCAAACTTGGAGTAACCTTCGAACTCCCGGGTAAGGGCGAAGAGACTGGTCTGACCGTTCCAACGCGTCCCAAAGATCCTCGGCAAAAGGTAAGTCAATTCCCCTTCGTAGCCACGGCTGTTGATCTCCAGCCGGGAGCGCAGCGTCCGGTGAGTGCGCAGAAAGTCATGGTTCGAATAGGTAAATCCTAGTATCCCTCCGTCATAGGTCCCGTAGCCCCCATACGCACCCAAGGACCGGAACTTGCCCTCTTCCAACTCCACCACCAAGTCCATCGTGCCCGGACCCGTGATTCGGGGCTCGATCTCAATCACCGAAAACAATCCGCTCCGGGCCAACTCGTCAAAGGCTTCGTCTACCGCCCCGTGGTCATAGGGCCGGTCCTCGAGATGCCGCATCCTGCGATCCACATACACTGCGGGAATCCTCCGCGTCCCCTCAATCACGATATTTTTCACCTCGTAGACGTCGCCGGGTTCCATCATCACTCGCAAGGGCAACACCGTGCCGGCCAGGATCTCTTCTGGACTGGGATTGAAGACTTCCACTTCGGCCAGATAATGCCCCAGTTTTGAGTAATGGGTGGACAAGAGAAGCTGCGCTTCTCGCAGGACGTCTTCGCCGTAAATCTGTCCTGACAAATGCGCTAGCCGCGCCGTGTCTTCCGGACGCAGCCGGCCGGCGGCGTCCTCAACCCGAACCGGACCGGTATGGTAAAGCGGTCCCTCCGTCAGGTTGACGACCACCTCAATCTCCCCGGGCGGTGTATTCGGAGCCCTTCGTTCATGCCACTCCGCTTTCGCTTGAAGATAACCTTTGAATCGCAGAAACTCCTGAAGCCGCACGACCCCATCGTCAATGTCGTCCCGAACGAAGGGCATCCGATCAAACTCAAGCAAGCGCTGCCGATCGGCCGTGTTTGCCGTAACAATCGGCCGCAGGTCGTCGCTGTCCCAATCCTGTTCGCCGCGGATCCGGACCCGGTTGATCACAAGCTGCGTCCCCTCCTCCACATCCAAGCGCAACACCCGTCCGCCCGCCAGAATCCGCCAGTCTACCTGAGCCTCGGGAAAGCCCAGCCGGCGCATACCAAGGCGCAGCAAAAAGGCTGTGTCGTCAGCCATCGACGTCGTCAGCCCAAACTCTTCGATTGTCCTCCATTGATCCTCCACCAAGCCCCGGGCCTGGGACTGGCTCATCGAGCGGAGCCCATGAAATTGCAGTTCCAAGCCGGACTCCGATTGCCCTTGCGCCCCATTGCGAAACAACCCATCCGCAAAGATGCCATTCTGACCGGACGCCGGCGCTCCAGCGCCCAACGCCGCCAGGATTCCCAGAAACACAACCGTTCTCCAGCTTCCCATGGCGACTTAAAACTCAAACAGCAGCTTGATCAGACCCCGAAACTCCCCTTCCACGTCGGCGCTTCCCTGAAGATAAAGCCATTCCAACAATCGCAACCGGGCCGCCGCCAGGTTCCGGCCCGTTTTAGGATCCACGCCAATGGGTTCGATCGTCAACGGGTTCTTCTGTATCTCAGTGGGATCGACCCATTTCTGCCTGCGCAATTTCTGCCAGGCCTGCTGAAACATCAGAGATGCCGCGCGCGTCGCCGCCACATTCTCTCCGCTCAACAACTCCTCCCGCGTCGTGCCCGTGGCCAAGAGCGAGAGAATATCCTCCCGCGACAAGGGGGGATTGCTTGTGAAACTGCTGCGCACATTGTTCAAATCGCCTCCCAGCAAAATGCGGACCCGATAGTCTCCCACCTGCGACCACCCCAAAACCCGCAGACTGCCCGGCAAACCCGTATCTGGAGTGAAATCAATTCCGGCTTCCTCCATTTCCATCCGGCTGAACGGCAGCGTCACGAATCCCTCCCTCACCGCCACCCGGCCCACCGGACCCAAGGCCGCACCCCGGCCGGTCATCCGGAAATCCGGGACGACATTCGCCGTCATCAAATTGCTCCGGACCCGGAACGGCTGTTCCGCCGTGATCCGGACGTCAAACTCCCAATCGTCGAATGGCGCGATCCCGATCCGGTAAAACCGAGGCAGCGGGCTCGCCCTTCGCTCGGGTAGTTTCGGCACGCCCGATCCAAACCGCACATGGGCTCCAAACAACTCGATCGTGCGGTAATAGCGGCTTTCCGTGAGCGCCACCGTTCCTTCCACTCGTGCTGCGGTCCAGGGTCCGGTCACCCGCAGATCTGCATCCGCCCGCAGGATCATCTCTTCGTCTCGCTGAAGCAGGGCCCGCTCGCTTTTCAACGTCAAGTCGAGGACCGGGTTGGCCGAATCTCCGAAGGTCACCGATCCGCCGCCCGTGATCCCTCCTCCCGCCATCTCCGCCCTCATCTCCTCCACGCGCAACTCCGTTCCAGAAAAGTTCACCCGAACCCGGACATCCCGGAATGGCTCAACGGCTTCCGCGGTCAAAACAATCCGCGTCGCCCGCAGTCCCGCATGGCCCGTGACGACAGGCGCACCCACTGTCCCGGCAATATCCAACTCGGCCTCGGCTGTGCCCTGCGCGGATTCCAACCCCTCCACCAGACTGGCAACCCAGCCGATCTCCGTCGGAGGCAACCGGACTCTCCCGCTTACCGGAGCGTCGCGCTGGGCTTCCCAGTCCGCAGGCGCAAAACGCGTGCGCAACTCCACCTCCACCGGCTGAAGCCGCGGCTGCCGTGCGCGCCCTTCCAACACCACCTCGCCCGACGACAGGCGCACCGAGAGTTCGATCTGCGCCGGGTCTAACTCTGCCCCTTCCACCGGGACCTCCAATCCCATCACGTTGAGCTGTCCCGCCCCCTCCAACTCCCGCAAAGGGCCGGTGAACTCCGCCGCCAGGTTCACCTCGCCTCGCAAGCCCAGATCCTTTCCCGCCAACTCCTGAATCTTTTCCAACGACAGCCGCTCGACGCTCAGCCGCAGCTCCGCCGGCTCGCCAGATTCCCAAAGCATCGCCATCCCATTCTGATTGCGGTCGAGAGGAACCTTCGCGCTGCCCGCGACCAACACACTTTCTCCGTGTCGCAATGTGAGGGTATCGACTTCCAACTTGTCCAGTGCAGCAGCCCCGCGAGCTTCCAGCCGGTAGCCCTCCGCTTCCAAACTCACCAGGTCTATGGCTATTCGCTGCGCCGCATACCCAAGCTCCACCCGGCCCGACGCAGCCGCCGATTCGCCCCACTCCACGCCTTCCAAAGTAAGCCTCGCGGATCCGGACTGATCGTGCAGTTCCAGCAGCGATCCGCTTCCCGACCAGTCGACCGTCACTGCTCCGGCCAGCTTCCCGCTCTCTTCCGGCGGCAGCGGAAGAATGCTCAGGTCCGCTAAGTTGCCCAATTGCGCCACCCCGCTCCCTCCATAACTGAGGTCGTCGAGTTGCACTGCGGCTTCCAGCGACACCGTGTTGGCTCCGCCCAATTCCATCCTCACACGATTGTTCAACTGACCCGCGGCATCGTTTGCCATGGTTCCGCTCCACTCCACCAGCGGCGCTAGCGCCGTCCCATCCCCGGCGTTCGTCGCCTCGATACGACCCTCGACGGATTGGGGCCGGTCGCCCTTCCAGCGCAATCG
The DNA here is from genome assembly GCA_041749135.1 of Verrucomicrobiales bacterium. Classification (GTDB taxonomy): domain Bacteria; phylum Verrucomicrobiota; class Verrucomicrobiia; order Verrucomicrobiales; family DEV007; genus DATKCT01. The sequence goes on along the minus strand of JBGTBW010000060.1, from coordinate 24,163 downwards.
CAAACTCCCCGAAGCCGCCTCCGCTCCCCATGCGAGCCCGGCCGCCTCCAACTCTTCCCGCAAAACCGGTGCATCCAATTCCAGGCGCACATCGATGGGAACATCCCGGAAGCCCTCAAGCGTCCAGTCTTTCAAGGCGGCAGGCACCGGAGCCTCGACCACCGCATCCAAACGGTTGTCTCCGGCTCGCAAAGTCAATCCCCGGCCCGAAAGCAGGCCCTCCTTCAGAACCAGACCGGCTTCCCCCCGGTCCAGCTCGACTTCGCCCGCCTCCATCCCGCTCCATCCGGCATCCAATGCGATGTTCCAACCCTCCGGATGCTTCAAATCGCCGCTCCATTGCAGGGAGAAAAGGTCCACGTCCGCTGCCACAGGCAGTTTTTCCCATCCCCACCGTTCCACGAGGTCTGCCGTCGCCAACACGCCTTCCTCCAGCCGGACTGTGGCTTCCTTCAAAAGGACCGAACTGACTTTGAGAATCCCCGTTCCCAGATCCACCTCCGCATCAAACTCCAGAGGTCCCCCGTTCTTCCCGATCCGCAGCTCTACAACGCGCAGTTCCAAATCCTCCATCACCCTCACATCCTGCAAAACAATGCGGTCGCCAGTCGCAAGGACACTGCCGCTCAGATTCTCCAACGGCGTTCCTCCCGGAATGTCGAGTCGATCCAGCGAAATGCGGCCTGGTTCGCCTCTTGGCACATGCAAGCGCAAGCCCTCCGCTGCCCATTGCTCCCCTTCCGGCAGCAAGATCGTCGCCGAAACATTCCCTATATCCACGCTGGGAACTGGAAACTGCCGCAAAGGAAGTCGCAGCTCGTGCGGGATGCCGCCTCCGCGATCCTTCCTTTTCGCCGCGGCATCCCTCAAATCGATGACCACTTGCGCTTCCCGCACTTCGACCGCCTGCACGACTTCTGGCCATCCCTCCCGCAGGATGGCCCGCAGATCCCAACTCACTCGCAGTCCCGCTGCCTCGACCCGGGTTCCGTCTTCGATCGATTCCACCGCCAGACTCGTCACCCTCACTCCTGACCAAAGTGAGCCTTCGATTTGGACGTCCCCCCGGAAACCCTCCCCCGCCAAAACCTTCCGCACCGCGGTGTTCGCCGCCCACCGGAACCCCGGGCCGTTCACCACGACCGCCGCCAGTCCACCCAAAAGCAGGAGTGCTCCCAGCACCCATGGCCATCGCCGGCGGCGCTTGGTTCGACTGGGCTCCGCTCCCCCTCGCCCTGCCTTCGCCATCACCTTCTCCCTCCCCTCATCGGCAGCACCGCAGCCAAACACTCGATTCCCCTAGACCGCCCTTCCCTAGTCTGCCGTCCCTTCTGCCGTCCGTTCCGGGCGGCCCGGCCCGGCGCCCATCGACGGGCCGGCTCGGATCGAAAAGTCCCTCCCACTGCCGCCCCGGCCCCTCCGTGACGCACAGTCGCAGAGATCGGCAGCCGCACGGTCAAGATTCCTTCTCCGGTTTCGGGTAGTCCTGGTTGGCCTCGATCTCCTCCGCGCTCGGAGCAGGAGTATCCAGCCCTCCCTCGGCCGGCTCCACCCCGGCCGTCCACAACACTGCGTTCAACACCAGCTTCCGGAAATTATTCTCCATGAAGTTCCGGTGATAATGTAGCCCAGTGCAGCCAAAGCCGCGCCCCCCGCCCTCACGTTCGAAACACCATGCCAAATGCTGGATTTCTCCCTCGGCCACCGCCTTGCGTACCGCCGGGTTTCCACTGTGGGGTCCGTCCGGACGTTCCAATGTCTCCGCAGGCGGATGGGCGCTGAGGACTGGCGCGACTCCCTCCATTCCCTCCACAAACCGCATGTGGTAATACCATTCGTCATCAAGGCGGAAAGGCTCAACCCCGCGCGTCACCGGGTGTTCGGGAATCTCCTTGAACTCTGCCGTCCAATGCGGGTTCACCGACCAGTGCATTTCAAAATAGCCGCCGATCCCCCGCAACAAGCGCTCCGCCATCGGTCCCACCGGAACCTCCACGGCATAATGAAGGCAGACCAACCCTACGCCTCTTTCCAATAAAGCGTCCACCTCATCCAAATGCCCCTTGATCAGGTGTCCGTCCCCGCCGTTGCTGAAAACCACCACGCTGTCGGCGCCATCGAAGGCCGTTTCCGCGTCGCCGGGCCAACCGTTGAAGTGCACGGCCGTTTGCAAACCCGGCATGGCCTCGCGCAACCAATTGGCCATCAGCAAACAACCGGCGTTGAACTCATGGGCCCCGTAACCGTGGCTCGGCGTTCCCGCCACGAAGACAATCTTCTTCCCTTCCCCCGGCAATCCGGCTGCCGCCCATGCCGTCCCCATGACAAAAAGCGCGCTAAGAATCACAGGAGCTTTCATGGAAAATCAGGGATGCCGAGTGTATGGGAAAAGCCCTTCGCCGCCTTCCATCACACTTTCAAGCCGGGCGAAGAAAAAACCAACGAAAATCGCGATGAACCCAACCCGAACGGCATTTGGAACGTGGAGCGGAGGCCGCTTCATGCACTTCGGTGAACCCCTCGGCGAGGACCGCTATGCTGCTCTCATCCGCCACGCTTACGATCAAGGCATCCGCACCTTCATCACCGCGGACGCTTACGGAACGGGCGATGCCGACAAAGCCCTCGGCGACGCTCTCGAAGGCTTGCCTCGCGACTCTTACTGCTTGGCCGGCGCCGTCGGTCACGATTTCTATCAAGGGCTCCGCGACGGTTCCAAAGGGTTCCCCCGCTTCACCGATCCCAGCCTTCGCCAAGAGAAGGACTACGCCGCCTATCTCCGCATGGCCGCCGAGAAGTCGTTGGAACGCTGCCGCCTCTCGTCCTTCGATCTCTTGCTCCTGCATAACCCCGACTGGACCGGCTATTCCAGCGACGCCGTTTGGAGCGCTCTCGAATCCCTCCGGGAGTCCGGCCTCACCCGCCTCCTCGGGGTCGCCCCCGGACCAGCCAACGGCTTCACTCTCGATCTCCTCCACTGCTTCGACCGCTTTGGCTCGTCCATCGACTGGGCCATGATCATCCTCAATCCCCTCGAGCCCTGGCCCGGGACCCTCTGCCTCGAGTCAGCCGAAAAAAACGGCGTCCAAGTCATCACCCGCGTCGTCGACCACGGCGGGCTCTTCCACGGCGACGTCCTGCCCGGACACCGTTTCGGCAACCAAGATCACCGCACTTTCCGGCCCGCAGGCTGGGTCGAAGAAGGCTGCGCGAAAATCGACCAGATGCGCCCCATCGCAGAACAGAATGGTCTCTCCCTCATCCAACTCGCCGCTGCTTGGAACCTGGCCCATCCGGGCGTCGCCTCCGTCGTTCCCACGTTCATCCAGGAGTCCGGTGAGGACGCTCGCCCCATCGAAGACAAAGTCCGGGACCTCGCTTCCCTTTCCGATTCCACCACCCTTAGCCGCCAAGACCTCGAGCAGATTACCCAGATCGGCGATAACAAAGGCTGCATGGCCCTCAAAGGAGGGTCCCGCCAGTTTCAAGGTCCGGCCCAAGCCGACCAGTGGCCCACCAATCCGCAACTCGAGGAGGCCGCGCGCCGTTGGTCCATCCGCCCAGACGCCGATCTCTACTGCGCCCACGATCCTCGCGACCTGCGCGAAAAAGGGATGCCGCGCGCCGGCACTCCTCAAGCCATTGACCGGCGCCTCTTTCTGCAACTTCAAGTCTTCACCGGCGCGGATGCCGAATCGACCCGCCAGGCCATCGCCGCCCTCCGCGACAGCAAACTCCATTGCGTCCTCTACGCCGACTTTGCTGACCCTCGCGGACTGGGCATCCTCCTTCTCACCGAAGATCCCGAGGGCTTCGTGGGACCCGCCCGCGAAACCCTCGCGGCCGGTCCCTTCGCCTCCCTCACGCCCCGCGCAGACTTCACCATGACCGGCCGCACCTACGGTTTTGGCCGCGAGCCGGACATCGGCCACTGGATGCTCCGCCGGCCCTACGAACAGGTCATGCGGCCCGATTGGCCTTGGGCCGTCTGGTATCCTCTCCGGCGCAAAGGCGCTTTCTACCGCCTGCCCCGCAAGGAACAAATGGAAATCCTGCGCGAACACGGCTCCATCGGTTTTAACTACGGCGGCGCTGGTTACGCCGGCGATGTCCGCCTCGAATGCTTCGGGATCGATCGCGAAGACAACGAATTCCTCCTCGGTCTCATGGGGCCCCGCCTCTACTGGCTTTCCAAGCTCGTCGAAGAAATGCGCCCTACCGTCCAAACTTCCGAATACATCGAAAAGCTGGGGCCCTTCTTTGTCGGCCGCACCCTCTACCAAAGCGGCATGCCGGACTCAGAATAGTCCGTCATTCCTCCAGCACCGACACGCCGCGGTAAGGATCTCCAGCGTACTCGTCGATGAATTCCTCGATTCCGTCCGCCATTCCCAAAACCAGTTTCCTCCGGTATTGAGGATCGCCTAACCGGTTCGCTTCCTTCCGGTTCGAAACGAATCCTCCCTCGACCAGGATCGCGGGCAAGACGACATGCCGGACCACGGCGAAGTCCGGACGATTCTTCACCCCGCGGTTCACGGCGCCGGTCGATTGGATCAAGCTGCGCTGGAGCCGCGTTGCGAAGTCCCATCCCCGGCTATCCCCAACGATCCCCTTCCCCCTCCGCCTCCCCAGACGCGCCGCCAACTCCTCTGCCGCCCCAGCCGACTTCGGATCGGCGTAAAACACCTCGATCCCTTCCGCCGCAGCCGATTCGCCGTGATTGAAGTGCAGACTCACAAAAAAACCGCGCCAATACCCGTTGGCCACCGCGATGCGCTCGCGCAAACTCAGGAATCTGTCGTCCTGCCGGGTCATCACCACCGTCCTCCCGCGCCGCTCCAATTCCTCCCGCAAGTCCAGGGCCACCTCCAGGCAGAGATCCTTCTCCAGAAGACCATTGCCAACCGCGCCCCCGTCCGGACCGCCATGCCCCGGATCCAGAATCACCCGGATGACCCCATCGTCGGCCGGTCCCACCATCCAGGGCGCCTTCTGCGGAAACCACGGACCTGCGTAGCGCGTCAGGCTCACCCAGCAAACAGCCAACACCACCAACCCACCCAAGGCCGCCCAGTCCCGCCAGCCTATCCCACTCCGCTCCGCCTCGGCCGCTGCTCCCATCGGACTTCCAATCTAATCTCTTGCTTTGATATTCAAAAATTATTAAAATTTCACCCATGAAACGCTCGCCTCTGCTTTTCTGCGGCGTCGGCACGGCTCTTCTTCTGGCCGCTCTCCTCTCCCCGGCGCCCGCCGAGAATCCCGGCGCTCTCCAGAAGCAAGCGCACGACACCCTGATCCGCGTGAATACCATGCGCAAGAACGCTGCTCTGGAAAAGGACGCGGCGCCGGATTCCGGCCCCGGGCCTTTGGCGGAGAGCACGGCCAAAGCCGATCCGACCACCGGCGATTCCCCTCCACCGCCGGCCAGTCCCGGAGAAACTTCTTACACGGTGCAGAAAGGCGACAACATCTGGGCCCTGGCGCGCCGCTTCCGAGTCGCGCAAAACGACCTGATGCAGCTCAACGGTCTCAGTGGAGATAGCCCCGTGATTCACATCGGACAAAACCTGAGAATACCCGGCACGGCAACGCTCCCCAGCGTCGCGCCCGGCCCGGTGCAAGCCGCCGCCCGCGATCGCATCGCCCCACAGGATCCTCAGGACTCCCCGGAAGAACTTCTTGGAACCCGCGAATACGTGGTCCAGGAAGGCGACTCCCTTCTGGGGCTCGCTTTCCGGTTCGGCGTCCCGCAGACAGAACTCCAGCGTCTCAATCGCCTGGAGAACGCCGATGCCATTCAAGCCGGGCAAGTTCTGCGGCTGCCCGCCTCGCCCTCCAGTCCCTCTTCCAACCCGCGAGCCAGTAACGACGTCCATCCTCCGCCGCCTCCCCAGCCGTCCCCCGAGGTGGTTGTTGAACCCGAGGTGGTCGTTGAGGAGTTTCCTGTGTTCGAACCCAACTCGGAGATAGAACCTGACCAGGAGGAAATGGGCGCCTACTATCCTGCCGTCGTTTCTGAAGCTGCCGCCGCGGAGGAGGTTTCCCCGGGATACAATCCCTCCCCCGGAGCACCCCCGGCGGCGCCCGTTGAGCACCCTACGCCCGGTCTCTCTCCTGATAGCCTTCCAGACACACCTCCCCGCCCGGCGTCCTATGATCCGGAAATCGCGGGAGCCGAGGCCGTGGCTCCCGAACTCCGGGTAACTGGCTTTGGCCTCTATATCGTCAGAAAAAGCGACACCGTTCCCGGCATCGCCGCGCGGCATGCCCTTACCGTCGCCAAACTCATCGAACTCAATCGCCATCTGGACCCCGAAAGCCGCCTGGTCCCAGGAGAAGTGCTCCGCGTCGCTCCCGGAAACCTCTTGCTCCTCCCGGAAGACGCGTCCGTGCCTCCCGCAACCGGCGTCGCCGCCTCCCTCGACTCCTAACAAAACGCAGCCGGATTCACCACCCGGCCCGCCGGATCCTCCCTCCGTCCGGAAGCCTGTCCGTGATTCTCAAGTTCGCCTGCCCCGACCAACGGGGCCTCGTGGCCGGGGTCACCGGTTTCCTCGCTGACCACGGAGCCAACATCCTGGACATGGCCCAGTTTACCGATCAACTGGCTCGCTGGTTCTTTCTGAGGATCCATTTCGATCCATCCCGTCTCGATCTCGCCCCCGAAGACCTGCACGACCGATTTGCAGGGCTGGCTCGCGACCTTGCCGCCGGGTGGCGGCTGCGCCCGGCCGCCCGCCTTGCGCCCACCGTCATTCTGGTCACCCGGGAAACGCACTGCCTCCAGGATCTCCTGGCCCGCTGCGCCTCCGGGGAGCTTCCCATATCCATTCGGGCGGTCGCCAGCAATCATGACCATCTCCGGACCGTCGCCGAACGCGCCGGATGTCGCTTTGTCTTTCTGCCAGTCGATCCCGCCGCCCGCGCCGCCTCCTTCGAAGCCTACCGGAAGCTCTTCGAGGAAACCGGAGCGGAACTCATTGTCCTGGCCCGGTTCATGCAAATCCTCCCGCCCGCCCTCTGCCGAGATTACGCCGGGCGCATCATCAACATCCACCACTCCTTTCTCCCGGCCTTCGCGGGAGCCAACCCTTACCGGCAGGCCTTCCGGCGCGGAGTCAAAATCATTGGCGCCACCAGCCATTACGTCACGGAGGACCTCGACGCGGGACCCATCATCGAACAGGAAGTCCTTCGCGTCGAACACTATCATACCCCTGAAGACCTTGGCCGCCTCGGGCGCGACTGCGAATGCCTCGCCCTCTCCCGCGCCGTGCGCTACCACAGCGCCGATCGCGTCCTCATCCACGGAAACAAAACCGTGGTCTTCCGGGACTGATTCAGGGTTTCCCGAGGGCCACCGCTGCGCCTTCCGAAGGCTCCGGGATCTCCGCCAAATGATCCAGCACCACGCCGGAGGTCAACAACGGCGGCAAAATCAGCGGCTCCTCTTTACCCGGTATATAGAGCAGGTTCACCGGAATGGCGTCGCGCTCAAAGGCATTGATCGCCTTGGTGATCTCCGGATTGTAGCGCGTGTAGTCCGCCTTGAGGAGCACCACCCCTTTTCGGCGGATTTCCTCCACCACTCTCCGGTCCTGGTAGGATGCTTTGTTCGATTGACAGGTCGCGCACCAGCGGGCGGTGAAATCCACATACACGGGACGGCCCTCCGCCTGAAGCTCGGTCACCCGGTCCGGAGACCATTCGGTCCACTTCAGCACATCCTCATGCGGACGCCCCATCCAAACCCCGCCCACCAACAGAATCAAGGCCGCTGCCGCCCCCGTTGCACGGATCCTCTGGGTTCGCGCCGGCGGACACCAGCGCCCGTAGATCCAGGCCGCCCCGGCAATGCCCACCAAACCCACTATCGCGTAGAGCTGATTCCCTTCGTCCACTAACCCGCCGTAAACCCAGACCAAATAACCCGCCGTGGCGAACAGGAGAAACGCCATTCCCTGCTTGAAACTCTCCATCCATGGTCCCGGCCGCGGAAGCTTCTGCACCAGTCCCGGAAAGACCGACAGAATCAGGTAGGGCAAAGCCAATCCCAGAGCGATCACGGTGAACACCACAAAAAACAGGAGGCTCGGCAGGGTCAGCACCGCCCCCAATGCCGTGGCCAAAAAGGGAGCCGAACAAGGCGTCGCCACCACGGTGGCCAACACCCCGGAAAAGAACGAACCGGAAATTCCCGGCTTCGAGGCCAACCCACTGCCAAGCCCCATCGTGGAAGTCCCCACTTCGAAAACCCCGGCCAGGTTCAGTGCGAAGACGAACAACAGCAACAGCAGCACATAAACAAACCACGGCTCCTGGAGCTGAAAGCCCCACCCAATTTGCTCGCCCTGCTGCCGCAAGATGAACAAGAGCCCTGACAAAATCCAAAAAGAGATCAGCACTCCGGCCGTGAAAACAAGCCCGTGCAGGGTCACCTTTTTCCTGTCTTCCCCCGCCTGTTGAACGAAACCCATGATCTTGATCCCGATCACAGGAAACACGCAGGGCATGAGGTTGAGAATCAGACCCCCCAGGAAAGCCAAGCCGAGAATGACCAGGAAATCTCCCGTGGCAGGGATCACCGCCGCCGTTTCTCCTTTTGTCAGCGGCGGATTGACCTGCATCGCCACAGGGGCTCCCCCCTGCCGCCATCCGTTGCCGGAAGTGAGCACTCCCGCCAGGCTCGCCGGAAGATCCTCCTCGAAATCAGGGTTGCGCGCCAATCGCAACAGCAAGCCTCCGTCCTTCCTCTGCAATTCCTGCTCTTCGCCTGCCGCCGTCACGGGCAACTCCGAATAGAAGTACACATCGGAAACTTCGGAATTCGATTCATCCCCCTCCGGCGTCAAAACCAGTTCGATCGCGTTGCCGCTCACCGCCGCCGTCACTCCCCATCCTTCCAGCGGCGCCGGCAGGTGTTCCCTTTGAAAATCCTCCAGCGTCTTGGCGGCCGCCGGATTCATTTCCTCGACCTCGGCCACGCCCAGGGACAATTCCGCGTCCGCCCCTCCCAGCATACAACTGAACTCATCGCAATACTGCCACTGGGCTTTGGCCTTCAAAACCACGGTCTCACCCGGCGCCGCGTCAGCGGGAGGAGTGATCTCCACCGGCAGGTAATTGATCCCTTCATAATAGTAGGCCATCATTCCCTGAAGTTCGCCCCGGTGGGGAATCGGCCATTGGATCTCCCCGGCGCTGTAGCCTTCCGGCAGTTCCCAGACAATCGACGGCGCAAGCTGCGGTCCTCCAGGATTCTTCCAGTAGGTGTGCCAACCCTCCTCATGCTCCATCCGCAGAGCCAACGTAAACGGCTTGCCCGGCTGCAAACTCCGCACTTCCGAAACGAGTTCTCCTTTCACCTTCCCCGGACCGCCGCCCACCAGCGGATTGAACTGCCCAGGCGATTCTCCCGCCCCCACCCAAAAACCCATCAACATCAGAACAATCCCTGCGGACTTCCCGCCGGGTAAGGTTCTCTTTCGCGTCCCGAAATTCGCTTCCATAAGTCTAGTAAGGGTTCTTTCTCTCTGAAGGTCTCGGTATGAGGCTCGACTTTCCGATCTATTCAACGATGGTGCCAAGCAATGGCTGGATCTTCCGGGATCACTTTCCAAGCCGCCTGAATACTATGAAGCGGATCCGCCTCTCTGTCCATGCCTGGACCATTCTGGTCTTGGCCCCCCTGCCCTCCATCGCCCAGGAAGAACCCGACTTTCAACCTCTCTTCAACGGCTCCGATCTCACCGGTTGGGTCAATGTCAATTGTGCGCCGGAGACCTGGTCGATCCGGGAAGGAGTCATCCACTGCACCGGCCGTCCCATCGGAGCGCTTCGGACCGATCGGCAGTTTGAGAACTTCATCCTCGAGCTGGAATGGCGCCATCTCCGGGCCGGCGGCAACGCTGGCGTCTTCATTTGGGCTTCTCCCATCGCCGCCACGGGACAGCCGTTCCTCCGCGCCATCGAAGTCCAGGTCCTCGATCATGGTTACGGCAAATCGGATTGGTTCACCACTCACGGAGATGTCTTTCCTATCCACGGTTCCACCATGCGTCCGCACGGACGGCATAACGGCATGCGCAGCTTCCCTTCCGAAGAACGTTCCAAAGGTTCGCCGGAATGGAACCACTACCGCATCGACTGCCGGGACGGCGTGCTCCGCCTTCACGTCAACGGGAAGGAAGTCTCCGGAGGCAGCGAATGCAACTGGCGCAAAGGTTACCTCGCGCTCGAGTCGGAAGGCTCGCCCGTCGAATTTCGTAATATCCGCATCCAGGAATTCCCTTCAACCGGAGCCGGCCCGGAAGAAAGCGCTCCGGAATCTCTAGGTTTTCTTCCCCTCTACAACGGAGTCGATCTGCGGGGATGGAACCTGCCCAGCGGTTCCGAAGACCACTGGCAACCCGCCGACTGGGTTCTGCGCTACGACGGAGCCAGCACGGCGAACGTCAAGGATCTCTGGACCGAAGCCTCTTACCGCGATTTCGAACTCATCGTCGATTGGCGGCTTCCAAAGGAAGTCCGGCGACCCGATCATGAGATCCCCAAACTTCTGCCCGACGGAACTCACGCGGCCGGCGACGACGGCGCTGAACTCACCGAAACCATCGCCGACCACGGCGACAGCGGCATTTATCTCCGAGGCAGCACAAAGGCCCAGGTCAACATCTGGTCCTGGCCCGCTGGCTCCGGCGAAATCTGGGGATATCGCACCGATCCCGCGCTTGATCCCGCCCTGCGCCCTCAGCTCGTCCCGGCCAAACGCGCCGATCGCCCCTTCGGCGAATGGAACCGATTCCACATCACCCTGCGCGGCAATACCCTCGAAGTGAGCCTCAATGATATTCAGGTCATCGCGCCGGTGGAACTCCCTGAGTTGTCCGCCGAAGGTCCCATCGGACTTCAACACCACGGCGACCCTGTCGAGTTCGCCAACCTCTACATCCGGCCCCTGCCGTGAGTTCGCCCAGACTACCCGGTCTAGGTCCCCCACTCCCCTCGCTCGCCGGCGTTCTCGCCAGCGACTTGGAACAGCTCCTCGTCTCCTGGAACGAGCCCGGCTTTCGTTCTCAGCAGATCCTGCACTGGCTTTACACCAAGCGTTGCACCGAGTTCTCCGCGATGACCAATCTCAGCGAGACGCTCCGCGACCGCCTGCGCGAGAGTTTTCGACTGCGCTCGCTGAAGACCGCCCGGGTCCAAGGTTCCGCCGACACCACCTCCAAGTTTTTGTTTCGGCTCGACGACGGTCGCTTCATCGAATCCGTCCTCATCCCCGCTACCGAAGGCGCTCCAGGGCGCCGCTCGCCTCGCCGCACGCTTTGCGTCTCTAGTCAGGTCGGTTGCGCCTACGGCTGCCGGTTCTGCGCCAGCGGCCTTGCCGGGTTCGCCCGCAATCTCACCGCTGCCGAGATCGTGGAACAGCTCCTCTTCGCCGAGCAGCTCGCTTCCCGCCGCGTCGACAATGTCGTTTTTATGGGCATGGGAGAGCCGCTCGCCAATTACGATGCCGTGTTGCGCTCGATCCGAATACTCAATGCCCAATGGGGTCCCAACATCGGGGCCAGGCAGATCACCGTGTCGACCAGCGGACTGGCGCCCCAGATTCGCACTCTGGCTGAAGAAAACCTGCAAATCCGTCTCGCCGTCTCTTTGCACGGTCCCACCGATGAAATCCGGGAGCAGATCATGCCGGTCAACCGCCGCTATCCCCTCGCCGAATTACTCGATGCGCTGGACTTCTTTCGCTCCCGCCGCAAACAAAGGATCACCTTCGAATACATCCTGATCGAAGGCGTCAATGACGAGCCGGCGCATGCCCGGCTTCTCGCCGCCCTGACTCGGCGCGTCCACGCCAAGGTCAATCTCATCCCCTACAACACCGTCGAGGGCCTCACCTGGAGCCGTCCATCGCCAGCCCGGCAACAGATCTTCGCCGGCATTTTGCGCGAGCAGGGTTGCCTCGCCACCCTCCGCCTCGAAAAAGGTCACGACATCGATGCCGCCTGCGGTCAACTCCGCCTCCGGGAAGAGTTTCCCGCGGGCGTCAGCGCTTGAAATCAATTCATTCTGTATTCCGTTGCTTCGGCATGAAATCCCAACTGCTCAACGCGGCTGCCTTGGCCCTTCCCTGCCTGATCCTCCCCAATCTGCTCGCCGAGTGGGCAACCTACCGCGGTCCCGGCGGCGCCGGCATCAGCCCGGAAACGGTTTCTCCCGAAGCCTGGGACAACGGCGGTCCCCGTGTGGCCTGGGCCGTCCCCACTCCCGGCGGCTTCAGCTCATTCACCGTCGCCGGCGAGAAGGCCTTCACGCTGCTGCGCCGCGAGGTCGATGGATCGCATCACGAAACCTGTGTCGCTTTCGACGCCGCGTCCGGGGAGGAACTCTGGTTCGTCCCTCTGGCCCTGGCCCGCTACGACCGGGGCGGCGACGACGGAACAGAAGACAACGCGGGCGGCGACGGTCCGCGCTCCACGCCCATCGTTTCCGAGGGCCGGGTCTACGTGCTGGATTCCGCGCTCCTCCTTTCCTGCCTGGATTCTGAATCCGGAAAAACGCTCTGGTCTCACAACATCGAAGCCGCTTTCGCCGGCAGGAACATCCGCTGGAAAAATGCCGCCTCCCCCGTCATCGACGGCGATCGCCTTTTTGTTGCGGGGGGAGGTCCCAACCAGTCCTTTATTGCCTTCGACCGCACCGGCGGCGAAGTCCTGTGGAAAACCGGCGACGCATTGATGACTCACGCCACTCCGGTTGTCACGGAGATCCACAGCCGGCGTCAGATCATCTTTTTCGCACAGGACGGTCTTCACGCGTTGGATGTGGCTACTGGCGAGGAGTTATGGCATTTCCCTTACCCCCACCGGATTTCCTCCGCGGCCTCGCCCGTCGTCTTCCAAGACATTGTCTACTGTTCCGCCGGATACGGAGTTGGGGGCGGAGCGTGCCGGATTGAAGCCACTCCCGGCGGCTTCCGCGCTGTCGAGTTGTGGCGCAAGCCCAACCAGGTCATCAACCATTGGAGCACGCCCGTCTGCCGCGACGGTTATCTGTATGGGCTCTATGGCTTCAAGCAGTATGGCGATGCACCCTTGGCTTGCTACGACATCCGCACGGGAGAGGAAAAATGGTCGCAAGAAGGCTTCGGGCCGGGCCATGTGATTATGGCGGCTGATCGCCTCATGGTCCTCGGGGATGCGGGCCAGCTTGTGCTCGCCGAGGCTTCACCGGAGGCCTATCGTGAACTCGCCCGGGCCGATGTGCTCGATGGCAAGTGCTGGACCACCCCGGCCCTCACCGGCGGACGCGTCTTCGTCCGTTCCACGGAGGAGGGCAAATGCCTCGATCTCTCTCCGCGCTGAGTTCCTCACGTCACATCGGGATGACGGCGCCCCCGCAGCCGCCTGCATAAGCTCCTCTCCGGCCGAAGGCTCGCTGTATGGCTGCCTCATCGGTGAAGCTCAATGGGGGACAAGCGTTCCCGCGCCTGGGGTCAAGGCCATGCCCGGCGGAGTGTCCCGGGTCCGGAAAAGAGCGCCCAAAATGCACGAAACGGCTCGACATTTCCCTTGCCCGAAGCGCCGGTTCCCCTTGAAACTACCCGGAATGAGACGGCAAGACCAATCCGCACCACTTCCTCCCCCTGAACCATCCCGCCCCTCTGATCAGCCGGAATGGCCCAGCTATGAGAAGCGGATTCCTGCCAGCGCTCGGAACGATGAAGTGTCTAGGACCATGCTCGGGAAAATCCTATCTCTGGTCATCGCATGCACTGGGGCTGCGGCGACGCCGTCCCTGGCGCAACTCTCCACCGAGCCCGGACGGACCATCATCGTTCTCGATGCATCCGGAAGCATGTGGGGCCAAATCGAAGGGCGGGCGAAGATCGAGATCGCGCGCGAGGTCATCGCGCAGTTCGTCAGGGATCTCCCACCCGGCACTGAGCTTGGGTTGGTCGCCTACGGACATCGCCAAAAGGGTGATTGCGCCGACATCGAACTGGTGGTGAAACCCGGTGCGCTCGATGCCGCGGCGTTTCAGAAAGTCGTGGACGGGCTGATGCCCATAGGCATGACTCCGCTGACCGATGCAGTCGTCTTTGCCGCCGAGGCGCTCGCTTACACGGAGGTAAAAGCGACGGTGATCCTTGTGACGGATGGCAAGGAAACCTGCGACCGCGATCCCTGCGAGGCGGCCCGGGCCCTGGAAAAGGCGGGGATCGATTTCACAGCGCACGTGATCGCGTTCGATGTGGCGATGGAAGACCTGGCCTCGCTGGAATGTCTGCCCAAGGAAACCGGCGGCATGTTCCTGACAGCCGACGACGCTTCGACTCTCGGTGACGCGCTGAACATCGCGGTAGAGACCGCGCCGGAGGAGCCCGAGGAGCTTCCCGAGCCTGATCCGGCGACGATCCGTGCTCCCGAGACCGTGACCGCAGGATCGGTCTTCGAAGTCACCTGGGAGGGCCCCGATGACCGGGCGGATTTCATCACCATCGTTCTGAAGGGCGCCAAAGAGGGCGAATGGGGCAAATACGTTTACACACGCACAGGCAGCCCTGCCGAGCTGACCGCGATCATCGAACCAGGCGCCGCCGAGATTCGCTACATCCACGGTCGCACCCGCAAGACGCTCGGACGCGCTGAGATCGTCATCGTTCCGGCCGAGGTGGCCTTGAAAGCACCCGCCGAGGCTGTGGCCGGATCGAGTGTCCAAGTCGGATGGACCGGGCCAGGGAATGCCGGCGATTTCATCACCATCGTGAAAAAAGAGGCCGACGACGACACGTGGGCACAGTTTGCCTATGCGCATGCCGTCAGCCCGGTGGGCGTCATTGCTCCACTTGAACATGGCGAAGCAGAGATCCGCTACCTTGCCGGTCAGGACCGGCGGGTGCTCGCCCGGATCCCGATTGAGCTCACCGAGGCTTCAGTGATCCTCAGGGCCCCCGAAAAAGCCGTCGCCGGATCGACGGTAAAAGTCGAATGGACCGGCCCGGACAACCAAGGCGACTTCATCACCATCGTGCCCAAGGACACCGAAGAGAAGAAATGGGCGAAATACACCTACACCAGGGCCGGCAGTCCTGCCGAGATCGAAGCGCCGATAGAGCCCGGAGCCGCCGAGATCCGATACATCGCCGGCCAGGGCCGCGAAACGCTGGCCCGGACTCCCCTAGAGGTCGAAGCCGCGGTCGTGTCGCTGGAGGCGCCCGGCGAAGCCATTGCCGGAGAGCCGGTCGAGGTCACCTGGACAGGACCTGCGAACAGCGGCGACTTCATCACCATCGTGCCCAGGGACCTCGATGAGAAGACGTGGGGAAAACTGGCCTACGCCACCGCCGGCTCTCCAAGCAAGATCCAAGCGCCTGTCGAGGCAGGCGAGGGCGAGATCCGGTATCATGCCGGACAGAACCGCAAAATCCTCGCCCGTATCCCCATCAAGATCCTGCCCGGCGAATGACGCCCCGCGGGCCAGAAATGGTCAGGAGCATTCATTGTGTTTTGCATTCGATCCTCCATTTATAGGAAACCATGAAAACGACATTCGCCCGAAACCTTCCCCCCGCCTCCAGATTGATCGGTTCCTCGCTGGCACTGGTCCTTCTTCTCAGCTTCTCTCCGTCGCCCGTCCACGCCGAGGACACCCCGGATGCGCCCGCCGAGAGGGCCGCCGCCGGCCAGGCCGCCTTTGACGACCTCGGCAAGAGGATCCTCGCGGCGCTGGCGGCAGACGACCGCGAAATGTTTGCGAAGACCGTGCTCGTCAACCTCGAAGACGTGAACGGGATCTTCGAGAAGCTCCCGGAAGCGAAGCGGGAGCAGATTCCCGCCGACCGCCGCCCCGGCTCCGAGGCCTTCGACACCATGATGAAGGGACAACTGGAAAAGGCCGCAGCCACCTTCGACGCCCTCACCGCCTTCGCCAAAGAGCACAAGATCGACCTCTCCGGCCCCCTCCACCTCGCGGCCGTCGAGCACGAGCCGATCAACATGCAGGGAGACTTCGCGACCAGCGATCTGATCACCGTGAAGTTCAAGACCGCAGCCAGCGGCGATATGCCCTTCGCCATCGCCCTTCGCGAGTGCGGACTCACCCATCGCGGCTGGGTCTCGCACGGCGGCGCCGGCTGGCAGGACTTCCCGGACGGCCTCCTCGATGAGGAGGCCAGGCGGGCCCTCCTGGTCCAGCAGGCCCTCAACGAGGGCCGGCCGCTGCCAAGCGGCGTCCCTGCTCCCGAGATCACCTTCTTTCGGATCTCGGACGGAGAAGAGGAGACCCTCTCCCAGTTCCGCGGCAAAGTGGTGGTGCTCGACTTCTGGGCCTCGTGGTGCGGCCCCTGCCAGGAACCCATGGCCAGGATGCAAACCTACGCCGCCAAAAACCCCGCCTGGGGCGACAAGGTCGCCTTGATCGCTCTCAGCATCGACGACACCAAAGAGAAGGCCGCCGAGCACCTGAAAGAAAAGGGCTGGGACAAGAGCCACAACGTCTGGGCCGGCGAGGGCGGCTTTGGCGCGGCCCCACCGGCCGCCTACGCCGTCCGCGGCATCCCCGCCGTCTACCTCATCGATCAGGAGGGAAACATCCACAAGTCCGGCCACCCCAGCTCCATGGATATCCCAGAACTCGTGACGGCGCTATTGAAAGAGTAGGGCGCCGCACTCCCCGGCCGCAGAAAGCCGCTTTCTCCGCCGCATTCGCACTGCAACACTCCTCCCCTGAATAAGGAGGATATTTCCTCGAAAAGGCCAATGCGGTGACCATGCCGGACAAGATATCCGGCGGACAACACCGGACAGTGGAACCGGCTCGGGCCGGCGCCCAATGAACGCATGGAGTCGCGTTGCGCTAATCGCGGCGCTGAGCCTCAGAACTCCTGATCTCGAGGAATTTGGATGAGCTGGAAGGGTATGTGGCGCGGGCACTCCTGCCCGCGAACTCTTCAGGTCCATCGGCGGACAGGAGTGTCCGCCCCACAAGTAGGGATCGAAGCCCCGCAGAGGGGCATAGGCGTCCTCGCCTGTCACCCGCTCAAGCCGGCTTTCCAGCCGGCGCAGCGCACGCAGCGGAGCGTCCCGACGGCCCAATCATTCGGGCCTCCGGAAGCTCCGAAGCTCCCGCTACGAGGAGGGGCCCGTAGCGGAACCCGCAAGAGTTCTAAAATCGGGCGCATCAACCCGAATGGCGGAAATCTCGGTAAAAAGAGCTTCCACCCACGACTGCTGTTGCCCTATTCTTCGGCGCCAATGCGACCCTTTCTCGTAATCTCAGCAATGGCAGCCCTGCTCGCCGCTCCCGCGCCGGCCTCCGCAGCCGTCGTCTACTCAAACTTCGGCGCAGGCGACTCCTTCAACTCCAGCAGCGCTTGGATTCTGTCTGGCCCCACCGCCGCGATCGGAACCGTCTTTCAAGTGGCCGCCTCCTTCGTGCCGGCTTCCGACGTGTATCTCGACTCGATCGAAGTGGCTCTTAGAAATGTTGCCGGGGGAGATTCTGTGAACGTGCGGATCACCGAGGACGACAGCGGGCTGCCCGACCCTACTTTCTTGGACGAAGAGACCGTCCTCGCGCCCGATGCCACTGAGATCGTCACCGCGAACTTCTCCGGCTCACTCCAACTCTCCGCAGGTTCAACCTACTGGGTCTGGCTCTTTGCTCCCGGCGATGGGGATTCGAGTTGGCACGAGAACGATCAAGGGCTTCTCGGGCTCGCCCAGTCCATTACCTCGGATGCAACGCCGGCTTTTTCCTACCAAGACGGCGAGGGTTACCTGACGCCTGCCTTCCGCGTCAACGGAACCCTTGTGCCGGAACCGTCTTCGAGCGCGCTGCTGCTTCTCGCCTCTCTCACGCTCCTGCGCCGCCGGCGCGACTGCAGACCCTGACGCGGACGCGGCGGCGCCAGAGAATCGCGGACACCCATTCAACTCGCCGGGTGATTTCGCCCGCGACGAATCTTTGGCCTGACTCCGGTGGCTCGGCAAGCAGCAAAGCCAACCTTTCTTATCCGTCTTCGGGGGCTAGAATTTTGACTTGCGCACCCCTGGCCCCAGCTTCGCTCTCGACGAGACAGCCGCGCTCCGCTTGGTGGTTGAGGGCACAGCCTCGGAGACCGGGTCCGCCTTCTTCCGCGCGCTGGTCCGCAACCTCGCCCGCACGCTCGGCACCCTCGGAGCCTGGGTGACCGAATACCTCCCGGAACAGCAGCGCCTGCGCGCGCTAGCCATGTGGATGGGCGACGGCTTTGTCGAACACTACGAGTATCCCATCGCCGGCACCGCTTGCGCCGGCGTCGTCGAGTCCAAGGAACTCATCCACATCCCGGAGCGCCTGCTCGAGTTGTTCCCGCAGGACACCGACCTCGTGCCCCTCGGCGCCGTCAGCTATCTGGGCATGCCTTTGCTGGACACCGACGGGACTGTGCTCGGGCATCTCTCGGTGCTCGACAACAGGCCGATGCCGCGCGACGCCCGCGCCGTCTCGCTTTTCGAGATCTTTGCAGCGCGGGCGACCGCCGAGCACCGCCGCCTCAGGGCCGCTGGAGAACTAGCCGCGCGGGAGGAGCAACTCTCCTTGCTCTTGGAGAGCGCGATGGATGCAATCCTGGTTGTCGATGCGGCGCTCAAAGTCGTGCGGATCAACCCGGCGGCCGAACGGCTTTTCGCTTGCACCGCCGAGGATCTGCTCGGCGAGTCGCTCGAGGATTTCCTGGTCCGCGAGAGCGCCGCACAGTTCGAGACCATCGCCCGCGAACTCGCCGCCCGCCCGCCCGGGCAGCAACACGTGTGGGTGCCGCAGGATTTCATCGCCCGCCGCTGGGACCACTCGGTGTTTCCGGCCGAGGTCACGCTGTCGCGCTTCGTGCGCGGCAACGAGACCTTTCACGCTCTGATCCTGCGCAACGCCGACGAAAAGCCCGCCGCCGAGCGCGAGATCCGCCTGCTCTGTCAGGAAAACGAGTTCCTGCGCGAAGCGGTGCGCGACGCGCCGGGCCACGGCGATCTGTTAGGACGAAGCGACCCCATGCGCGCGGTCTTCGACGCCATCCAGCGGGTGGCGCGGACCGGCTCGACGGTGCTGGTTACCGGCGAAACGGGAACCGGCAAGGAATTGGTGGCGCGCTCGATCCACCGCGCAAGCACCCGCACGGATCGCCCCCTGGTGCTGGTTAACTGCGCTGCGATCCCGGGCAACCTGATCGAGAGCGAGTTCTTCGGCCACGAGCGCGGCGCGTTCACCGGCGCGGTGTCGCGGCGGGAAGGCCGCTTCACGATGGCGGATGGGGGCACCATCTTCCTCGACGAAATCGGCGAACTGCCGCTCGAACTGCAAGCCAAACTGCTGCGCGCCCTGCAGGAGGGCGAGTTCCAGCCCGTGGGCGGAACCAAGACGGTAAAAGTCGACGTGCGCGTCGTCGCCGCCACCAACCGCGACCTCAAGCAGATGGCCGCCGAGGGCCGGTTCCGTGAAGACCTCTATTTCCGGCTCAACGTGTTTCCCATCCATATCCCGCCGCTGCGAGAACGCGGCCGCGACGTCGAGCTGCTCGCCGCCGAGTTCGTCCGCCGTTTCGCCCGCCGCATGGGAGTCCGTCCGGGGCCCCTCACCGAAGATCAACTCCGCCGGCTGCGCGCCTACGATTGGCCGGGCAACGTGCGCGAACTGCAAAACGTGATCGAACGGGCGGTAATCCTCACCACCGGCTCTGAGCTGGCGCTCGAGCGCGCGATGAGTGGATTCGCCCCGGCAAAGGAAACCCCGGCCGCCGCGCCCTCCGAAGAGGCGAGCGGACGCGTGCTGACCGCCCGGGAAGTTCAGGAACTGGAACGTCAGAACATCCTCCGCGCGCTGGCGGCCTGCCGGTGGAAGGTCGCGGGCGACAGCGGCGCGGCGCGCTTGTTAGGAATGCCTCCCAGTACGCTCGCCTCCCGGATGAAAGCGCTCGGGGTAAGCCGGGATTCCCGGTGAGCGAAGTCCTGAGATTCCGCTAAACCGGCTCGCGAAATCTCGCGAGAACGCGGGATTTCGCGTCGAAACGCAGAGCAAGAGAAATATCATAAGTCGTTGGTTGATAACGCATTATATGTTTCCTTCCAGGCTTGGCACGGCCTGCGCATAAAGAAACGCATCCGATACCCGGAACATTCCGGTGAGGAATCCGAGAAACAGAACAAAAACCATCAGACAACCATGAAAACCATCGCAGATCAGCCCAGAGAAATCGTCCGCAACGGCGTCAACGTCAGCAAGCTCGGCCAGACCATCGAGGCAGTTCGCCAGAACCCCGCCATCGCCCAGTTCAAGTTCCGCGCCCGCAACCAGTGGGACACCGGCGGCCACAACCAGGCGACGATCGACACCTTCTACGGAGCCTGCCAGGAAATGGAACATAAGCAGCCGTTCCTGATGGATGCAGACGAGCCGCCGGTCCTGCTCGGTGAAGACAATGGAGCGAACCCGGTCGAGTTCGTCCTCGCCGGATTGTCCGGCTGCATGACCACCACCCTCGCCTACCATGCCGCCAGTCGCGGGCTGGAGATCGAGGAGATCAGCAGCGAATTCGAGGGCGACATCGACCTCCACGGCCTGCTCGACCTCGATCCGAACATCCGCAGCGGTTACCGCGAGATCCGGGTGAAGTTCAAGGTCAAGGGCGACGCCGACGAGGCCACGATCCAGCAACTCGTGCGCAAGTCGCCGGTATATGATACGCTCGCCAACCCGGTGCGGATCAAGATCGAGGTCGAGAAAGTCTAACGGATCGGTCTCGGCCGAGGCGCTGAGCAACCCGCGAGGCGGCGTCAGGAAGACGCCGCCTCGCCCGCGGCGCATCCTCGACAAAGACACCGCACAGGGCGTCCTTCCGTTATCCGGGGATGAGCGCAGCAATTCAATGCTGCTTCGAGGTCGTCAAGGGTTCGCGATTTATGATGTGTCGAATTCCTTGCATGCCTGGAAAACTCGGTCGCCGCGTTCGACGCGAGCGTGCTGAAGCGATATAGCCGGCGCCCGGCAACTGCCGCGCGTTGAAATCGATTCCCTTCCTGTCGGTAGGAGACAGAGCAATACAGTCCATTTTCCGGCGTCTCCAGATTCACTCCGACAGCAGCGCCCCGCCCCGGCATCCCTCCTTCTTTTCGCGTGTTTCGCGGGGCGTGGATAAGGGGTTTGACATTCTGACAAGCATTCTGTCATGTGAAAGCCTCCATGAACTCCCTCCGACACCGTGTCTTCGCGCGGGCTCTTCTTGCTGCCATCTGCAGTTGTATCCTCTCTCCTGTAACAAGGGCTGCGGATCCCGTTTATACCGTGTTCGAGGTCCCCCTTCCCGGGCCCCTTCCCGCCAATGCCGCGATCAACAACAAGGGCCAGGTGGCCGCCACGCGCGTCGTGGGAACCGGCGTGATGCTCGGCATCTGGCTCCCGGCCGCGGACTACGGACTCGAGGCTGGCGTTCACACTTACTCCGTGCCGCTCAACCTCCCCGGATTACCGTTCCCCACCACAGGTTTTCCCGTCAGGAGCTTCGCCGACAATGGCACGGTGTACTTCTTGCACGGCGTGACTTTCCACGACGGTGTGTTCGCCGCGCTCAGCAGCTTCGTACCGGACCGCTCGGATCTGATTGGCTTTATCAACATGAGCCCCAACGGCATCATCTATGCCAAACCGTGGGATCCGTTGACCGGCTCACCCGGCCGTGACTATGAATCCCGATACCTGAAAACCGGACCGGGATACCCCCGCGAAGTGTATCACGGGCCCGCCAACGCCCATCTCTACTCTGGCAACAGTCACGGAGTCCAGGTCGCGGGTGACGCGACATCCTTCGCAGAATTTGATCCTGAATTAAACAGAACCGTCTATTGGACCGAATACAAGACGGGCATCTGGGACGGCGCGTTTACTGAACTCTTCCCGCCGAGAGACAATAGGCATCCAGGCTATCAACTCGGTTCTATCAACGACAAGGGGCAGATGTTCAGCAACGCGGGTCGCTACTTCTATCTGCCTTCGGCGGATTACGGTCGAGGCAGCGGGTTTCATGCCTTCACGTTCACGCCGGCCTTCGAGTTGTCAGCCATTTCCGGGCATGGTGAAATCTTCACATTCTGGGGAACTGAGTTCTTCAGCATCGAGCACGACAAGACCATCGACATCAACCAGGCCCTCGCTCCCGGAACCGCGGCCACCATCACCAAGATTTTTTGGATCAACGACAACGGCGTGATCCTGGCGCTGGGCACGCTGAATGGAACGTCGAACAAGTTGCTCCTCGTCAGTCCGCCAGCGGCCCAGGAGTTCTCCATCCGCGTCCCCCCAGGACGTTACCAACCCGGCGACATCATCACCGCCACCATCCGGGTGCAGACCGCTAATGTGGAAGGCATCACCGTCACGATGGACCACCCACTCGTCGTCGCGGATGATCCGACGTTGTTGGAGATGGTCGAGGAGATCGAGGTGGAGCCCTTCGAGCTCAACGCCCTCAGCCCGCCACGGATTTTCGAAGTCCAGTTGCGGGCGCTGGCGCACGGCGTGGCGGAGGTCTATGCCTCGGCGATCACCGTCGACAGCGAAGCCGTGGTTAACGAACTGGTGGACTCGGCGCCCGTATCCATTTCTCCCCTCGAAATGACCATCCGGGCCCTGCCGCTCGTGAACGGCAAGCCGATCGTGAACTTGGAACTCGATGACGAGGGCAACATCACCGGCGAGGACGGGAAGGCCGTCACCCCGAAGGTGGAGGTGGAGATCGAGAACATTTCTACGCGGCCCGTGAAGGTGTTCATCCAGGGTGTGGACCCGCGGGCGCGCGACCGGTCCAACACGCTAGGGCGGATCCACGTCTCGGAAGAGTTTCCCCTCGAGCTGGGCGTGCTTGAACCCGGCGCGTCCTTTACCCGCGAATTCGGCCTGGAGATCAACGAGGACGGCCGGTTTGATTTCTTTGTGCAGGCCACCGGCTCGGTCGAGGGCTGGCCCGGCGGCATCACCGTATCCGGTCGCGGCGCACCGCTGGCCATCGGCGCCAAGTACCCGGTCGAGCTCGAACTGGAGTTCGTGCGCACGGCAGCAATCACGAACCAGAACAACGGCGCATTCCTCATGGAGCCGGGCAGCAGTCTCGCGGTGCTCGCGTCGGTGCGGAATCTCACCACGAACAGCACGCTGCAGTTCTACGGTATGCGCGCGGAGAAACGCCTGAACGCGTTCGGCGCGGTCCTGACCAGTGACGAAGGCAACCTGACGGACCCGCCGTTTGCCCATGACCACGAGGTGGACGCGCAAGCGACGCTCGTCCTGTCGGGGAAAATTCTGACGGAAGCGGAGGGCGCTCCCTCCGGCACGGTGCAATGGGTGGGCCTGGAAGACCCGGTGCTGATCGATGACGCGACCGAGGACAAGACGGAGCTGACCGAGGACGACATCCTCGTGACCAGCACGGTTGGAGGATGGTTAGGAGACGATCTTCAGGTCAAAATCATCCAGGACTACGAGCGCGACTTTGCCCCGCCAACGCTGACCGGCATCGAGCAGGTCGCCTATTGGAGCTACGGCGCCATGCTGGGCATCGGGCAATGGTCCTACGATTCGCTCGACGCGATCGGCGGAATCGGGCGTGTGGCCGGCCACATCGCGGCAGATCCATCGCTGCTGTCCGACACGATGGGCGAGGGTGCGCGCGCCGTCTGGGAAGCGGCGGAATACGCGGCCTTGGGCTGGGAGAGCATGTCTCCAAATGAAAAGGACGAATTCATCCTCGCCATCCTTCCCGACGTGCAGCGGCGGGCTTACTTGGTCGCCAGCGCGCCGTTTGATCCCGAGAGTTACGAGGAGGCGCTCACGTATGTCCAAAACGCGACCTATTCCCTCTTCGGCGGAGTGGAGGACGCCTACGAATCAGATGATCCCGCGAAGATCGCGGATATGTGGGGACGCGTTTCCGGCCACATTGGGATGGAGGTGGTGCGCCGCCCTGCCGACGCCGAAGTTCACCGGATACGTGAAAGGAGCCGAAGCCGCCCGCCTCGCCGACAGCACGGCACTGGGCAAGGCGATGAACGTGCAGGAGGAGTTTCTCCGCGCGGTGAAGTCCGGTCCGCTGGCGGAGGAAACCGTGCGCACGCAGTGGGGCGTC
>JBGTBW010000059.1:0-3798 GCA_041749135.1 Verrucomicrobiales bacterium | reverse complement strand
CCGGGGGCGGCGCGGCGGAACGGGAGGTTCGCCCTGGCTGGGGGGTAGGGTTTTCGGCTCCGGCGCTTCGTTGGCGGGCGGCTTCGGGACCTGGACCGCTGCGAGGGATGGTGCGGGCTTCGCCTTGCCAGGACTGCCGTCCCCGCCGCAGTGATTCTGGGACGCCGGAATGGTCCGGTTTGTCCGGCCGGTCCCCGTGGTGACCGCCTCCGTGATGACCGCCTCCATGAGGGGGACGGCGGCGATGGTAGTGACGATGGTGCTCGTGATAACAATAGGGCCAGCAGGAGAAACCGCCGAAGAAGAACGCGCTGCCGAAGAAATAGGGACTGGGATTGTAGTAATAAGGTTCTTCGTAATAAATGGGTGCGGCTCCGGCGCTGGTGGAGCCGAGATCGCCGTAAGAGCTATAGGGAGGAGGAGTCTCGCAACCAGGGAGGCCGAGGGCCGCCAAGACGGCCAGGGCTAGGGAGGAAAAAAGAAAAGGAGATTTCATGAGGGGGAGGAGCCCGGCGCCGGAGATCTGCTTACTATGCTCGCGATCCCTCTTTCGCTCAATGCCCGCCTTGATGCGCATTTCCACCGCCGTATTTGCTGCGGCGTGCTGCGCGCATGCGGCGTCGGGCTTGGCGGGTATGACGGGTCTCTTTGACCTGCGTCCTGCCGGATGGGCGGCTATCCTGAAAAATGCGCACGGGTTGACAGGTGCAGCGGGATGCGTAGATTCCGCCTTCGCCCATCCGGCGCCGCCCCGGTCTTCCGAGAATCCGCGGCTTGGATGGCATTGGCTCGAATTAAGCTCAACCCCGAATTAAGCGCTGCATGCCCGAAGTTGTCGTGAAGAAAGGAGAGTCGGTCGACCGTGCTCTCAAACGCTTGAAGAACAAGATGGAATCGGAGGGAGTGACCGAGGAGATGCGCCGTCTCCGGGCCTTCGAGACGCCATTGCAACGGACTCGCCGCAAAGCCCGGGCTGCGTTCAAGCGGGGCCGGGTGAAATTTCGCTTGAATCTCCGGCCGGATCGCCACGAAGGAGGAGAAAGGGAGAGCGCGGAGGGACGGGTTTGATCTGGCCGTTTTTTCGGAGAGGGGAATTCTGTCGAGGTATAAAGCATCGTGCCGCAGCCTAGAGGTCGTCGATTTTCCGGTTCGCGCGGCCGTGGCGGGCGCGGGCAACGACGGGGCAGGGGCGGGCCGCCGTCTCCACCGACGGCGGAAACGCCTGTGGAAGACACCGAAAGGTGTGTGGAGATCGAGGGCATGATTGTCGCTGTTCTGGCGGGCACAATGTTCCGCGTGAAGCTCGACAACACGGACCGGGTCGTGTTGGCCCACATTTCCGGGAAGATGCGTAAGCGATTCATCCGGCTGGTCATTGGCGACCGGGTGAAGATGGAGATGTCGCCTTACGACTTGGAGAAGGGGCGGATCGTTTACCGTCTGCGCTGATCTCCGCCAGTCCGGCGATGGGGAGAAAGCGTGGTCATGCGGAACCGCTTCTACCAGGAGTTTGATCTGGCGCCGCTGGATCGCGGTTATCCCCGGCCAACGGAAGACTACCGGACGCCTTTTCAGGTGGATCGGGATCGGATTCTGCACACGGCCGCGTTTCGCCGGCTGCAGAGCAAGACCCAGGTGTTCTCGGCGGGCGACTACGATTTTTATCGCACCCGCCTAACGCATTCTTTGGAAGTGGCCCAGATCGGGAGGTCCCTTTGCGCGTTTCTGGCCTGGAAATCTCCGCTCATGGCGGAGGATTTTTGTATCGATCCGGATTTGGTCGAAGCGATTTGTCTGGCGCACGATCTGGGTCATCCCCCTTTTGGGCACGCGGGCGAGCGAACGCTGCACGCACTGATGCGAGACTGGGGAGGATTCGAGGGGAACGCCCAGACGCTGCGATTGATTACGGAGACGATCTACAGCGATTGGTCGAGCCGTTCCCACTGTGGGATGAATCCGACCCGGGCTTTCCTCGATGGGGTGCTGAAATACAAAACGCTTTTCAGCGAAGCGCCCAAGGCGGCCCGCCATTTTGTCTACGACGACCAGCGTGAGTATTTGTCGCATGTGTGTGGAGGGGACATGTCCGCGTTGGGGGAATGTCCTCCCGGGAAGGGGCGCGCCGTTTTTCGTTCGTTGGAATGTCAGGTCATGGATTGGGCGGACGACACAGCCTATAGTCTGAACGATATCGTCGATGGGGTGCGAGCGGGATTTCTCCATATCGAGAGGATCGAAAACTGGGCGGGAGCGCGAGACTTGGACGCGGAGGAATCGGGTTGGGTGGAAGCGTTGTTGCGCAGAATCCGGGAGAGGCGTTTAGAGGCGTCGTCAGGAAGAAGAATTGGAGAGTTTATCACCGCCTGCGAGATCGAGGAGGACGCCGAGCATCCTCTGGCGGGGCTTTCCCATCGATACCGTTACCGGCTGCGGGTGGATGCCGCGGTCCGGAAGGAATCGGCTCTCTACAAGGACTTGGCGCTGCAAGCGGTGTTTCGTTCGGAACGGCTTCAGCAGCTTGAGCACAAAGGCGACGCGGTGTTGCGCCGCTTGTTTAAGGTGTTGCGGAGCCGATATCTCGACGATCCGGAGGAAGGGGACGATGAGGCCGGTCTGCGCTTGCTGCCGGAGGCGCTCGAGGCGGAACTGGAGCGGGAAACGGACGGATGGAGACGGGCGCGTCTGATCTGCGATTACGTGGCGGGGATGACCGACGGGCAGGCGTTGCGGATGTACCGGCGGCTATTTGACGCCGACTTCGGCTCGTTTGCGGATCTGGCGGAGTGAGAGGGAGGAAAAGGGCTAAGGGTCGCTGGTGTAGCGGAACTCGTGAGAGTTCCGAAGTCCTGGCGGGCAGTCTGCATTCTTGCGAATGCAGTTGCGGGGAGGGCGCTCCGCGCCGGGAGAGAGCGGCGATGCTCGCCGCAGTCCAAGGGCCTCCGGCTTCTCTTGGCGTCAGAACTGTAGCGGAACTCGTGAGAGTTCCGAAGGCCTGGCGGGCAGTCTGCATTCTTGCGAATGCAGCTACGGGGAGGGCGCTCCGCGCCGGGAGAGAGTGGCGATGCTCGCCGCAGTCCAATGGCCTCCGGCTTCCCCGATGGCCGGTCCTGGGATGGAGACCCATGGTGAGACAGGGCGTGCGGGAGCCCGCCCCTCCAGGATATCGCAACCAATCTGTCAGACAAGACCTGGAGGGCCGGCCTCCGTGACGGCCTGGTCCTGGGATGGAGACCCATCGCGGCACAGGGCGTGCGGGAGCCCGCCCCTCCAGGATAGCGTGAGAATCTGTCAGACAAGACCTGGAGGGCCGGCCTCCGTGACGGCCGGTCCCGGGATGGAGACCCATCGCGAGACAGGGCGTGGGGGAGCCCGCCCCTCCAGGATATCATAACCAATCTGTCAGACAAGACCTGGAGGGCCGGCCTCCGAGACAGCCTGGTCCCGGGAGGCAGACCCATCGCGGCACAGGGCGTGCGGGAGCCCGCCCCTCCAGGATATCATAACCAATCTGTCAGACAAGACCTGGAGGGCCCGGCCTCCGAGACGGCCTGGTCCTGGGATGGAGACCCATCGCGGCACAGGGCGTGCGGGAGCCCGCCCCTCCACAATCCCCAGCGGCAAGTCCTTGAACAAGGGTTGGCAGAGGAACCATTCTCCCTCCCCCCTTGGCGAGCTTTGCGCTCTTTGCGAGAGATGCATCCTCTTTATCCGTGTCTATCCGTGGTTCCCAAGACCAGTCCCCAGGCGGGCTCTTGAGACTCCTTGACCCAGCAGTCTGCATTCTTGCGAATGCAG
>JBGTBW010000058.1:0-46533 GCA_041749135.1 Verrucomicrobiales bacterium | reverse complement strand
GAAAATCGCTGAGCCGAAGCGAGACCGCCTCTCGCCAGATGACGCCCTACTTGTGGGGCGGACACTCCTGTCCGCCGATGGAACCTCAAGAGTTCGCGGGCAGGAGTGCCCGCGCCACATACCCTTCCAGCTCATCCAAATTCCTCGAGATCAGGAGTTCTGAGGTTAAACGCGGACGATCCAAGTCTTCCGGCGGGACGTAGCCTGGTTTGGCTGGGACATCGCAATTCTTGCGAATCCCGCTCCGTGGAGGGGAGGGAGGGACGTTGCCGAAGACCCGCGCCGCCAAAAAAGCTTCGCCGGACTCGCATTCTTCGTAAGAATCCCCATGGGACCGGGAACCCGCGGTGTTCCGATGAAGATTGAACCAGTATTCCCCACCGCGCGAAGCCCCACCATGAAGATCGACGCCTGGCTCCGCGACCACACTTACCACCACAGCGACTTCAGCGATCTGAGCGCTCTTCTGCGGGCCAAAGAGAAAGCCGGACTGGTCATCTCCGTCTGCATCCCCACCCTCGATGAAGAGAAAACCATCGGAAAAGTCATCCACCTGCTCAAGAGCGTCCTTCAGGATCGCTACCCGATCGTGGACGAGCTGGCGGTCATCGATTCCGGTTCCTCGGATCGCACGCGCGAGATCGCCGCCGAGTCGGGAGCCGACGTTTACCTTTCGCACGAGATCCTGCCGGAAACAGGCTTCAAACGCGGAAAGGGCGAGAACCTCTGGAAGGCCGTCTACCAATTGCGGGGAGACATCATTTGTTATGTGGATGCCGATATCGCCAACATCCATCCGCGCTTTGTCTACGGTCTGGCCGGCCCCCTTATTCACCGGCCCGACATCCATTACGTAAAAGCCTTCTACGACCGCCCTCTCGAAATCGGCTCCGGGATGAAGCGCTCCGGCAGCGGCGGCCGGGTCACAGAAATCCTGGTCCGGCCGCTCTTCAATCTCTTCTATCCCGAACTCACCGCCCTCGTCCAACCACTCGCCGGAGAATACGCCGTGCGCCGGGATATTCTGGCCCGGATTCCGTTCCCGGTTGGATACGGTGTGGAAACCTCCCACCTATTGGATGTCCACCACCTCCGCGGGCTGAATGCGTTCGCCCAAACAGGCATGAGCCGCCGAGTGCATCGCAATCAAGACACCGCGGCCCTCGGCCGGATGAGCTTCGGCATCCTCCAAATCTTCCTTCGACGCCTTCAGGCCCATGGCAAGATCGAGAGTCTGCCAGCCTACAGCGACCTCTACCGCGCTTTCACTATCGAACGAGGCGAACTCCATCAGAGCATCGACGCCCTCATCGAAGAGGAACGGCCCCCCATGATCACTCTGCCCGCCTACCGCAGGAAATTCGGAGTTCACGGGGATGATTAGAGTCGCTCTTGTCCACTATCATCTGCGGCCCGGCGGCGTCTCCCGGGTCCTCGAGAACACCATCGCGGCTTTGCATTCGGGAACGCGCTTCCGCGCCGCAGTGCTCTGCGGCGAATCACCGGTCGACGCCCCCTGGATCCGCCGAGTCCCAGGTCTTGGCTACCTAGATCAACCAGGCGCCTTCCAGCCCGGCCTCCTGGCGCGACATCTCGTCCGCGCCGCGGAGGAAGTCCTCGGCGGAACACCCTCCCTCTGGCATGTTCATAATCCCAATCTCGGCAAGAACGTCCTCCTCCCGCGCACACTCGAACTGCTGGCCCAAAGCGGTCAGCGTCTTCTCCTCCAAATGCATGACTTTGCCGAGGACGGCCGGCCTCGGAATTACGCTCTCCTCCGGAATCGCGGGCCCCGCTTCCCCCAAGGACTTGGTCTTCACTACGCCGCTGTCAATCGTCGCGACGTCGCCGTTCTCCAACAGGCCGGGATCCCCGCGCACCGTGTCCACTATCTGCCCAATCCCGTCCACCTGCCCTTTCGCCTGCCTGCGTCCAATGACGCTCGCCGGTCCCGGTCGGGGAAACGCCTGTGGTTCTACCCAACCCGCGGCATCCGCCGTAAGAACCTGGGCGAAACGGTTCTCCTCGGCCTGCTCGGCGGCGCACAACTCGAGATCGCCACCAGCCGGGGACCGCATAACCCCTTGCCGAAGGATGGGGCATGGGGACGCGCCGCGCGGAGCTGGGCCCCAAATGTCCGCTTCGCCGTTGCCGGCCGCCTTCCCGCTCCGGGCCGCTTTCCTCATGAAAATCACGCGGACCCCTGCGCTTTCGAGGCCTGGCTGTCCGCCGCGGCCGCCATTCTCACCACCAGCGTCGCCGAAGGATTCGGTTTGGCCTTTCTCGAGTCTTCCTTGTTAGGTTTGCCTCTGGTGGGACGAAACCTTTCCGCCGTCACCAGCGATTTCACCGGGTTCGGCATTCGCAGGCCGCCCCTATACGAGCGGCTTGATGTCCCGCTTTCCTGGATCGGCGAGGGAACGCTGCGGCGGCGGATCGCCGCGCTGATTCGCCACACCTTCCAAGACTATGCGACCGAGCCGCCTCCTGGCGCTTTCGAGGAAACGTGGGATGCCATGATCCCGCACGGATCGGTCGACTTCGGGAACCTCCCGGAAGACCTTCAGGAGTCGATCATCAGACGCGCCGCCGCAGAACCGCTCGCCGAAACTCTCGGCTCACTCCGCATCAGAATCCCGGAGTCCGGTGATGAGATCGCGCTGGGGGATTGGCTTGCGGCGCGGCTTTCCCTATACCCGGACGCCTCCCTCGCCTCGCAGCGCGACAGCGTCGAACGAAGCTTTGGCCTCGCCGCCTTCGCCGAACGCCTCGAAACCGCCTACGCCGCTCTTTTGCACAACCAGACTGAAACAGGACCCTGCCCCGGCGCTTCCTCGGAAGAGGTGGAACGTAGGGTGCTCCGGGCCTTCTTGCAGCCCCGTCATCTGCACTTCCTGCGCACCGGCTGCTCCAAGGATCCAAGCTATGGGTAAGGCGCCATCCCGCCGTCTACTCAGTATTGCCTTCTCGTCGGCTTCCTCTCCCTAACCAGGCAACAGCCGCAAGATACAACGTGGAGACGGCGAATGACGCCAGGGTCCCTCTCGCGAGCCCCCAGCGTTCATAGCTCAGGACCACCGTCATGGTGTAGACGAGAAGCGAGCCGAGGCCCAAGGGGAAGTTCTTGATGATGGTATGCGCCGGTTTCCTCCCATGGCTCCCATGGACCACGAGCAAGAGGGGAAAGAGAGTGATAGGGAACGCTGCTAAAAACCCGGCCAAAACGGGGCCGGAGACTTTGGCCGCCCCGGTGACCACCAGCACGATCGACCCTGCCAAAACGGAGCGCACCAAGAGAAGGCGCGCGGAAAGTCTTGCCTTCCTCCCGATGAACGAGTTCTCGACATCGCGAAAGAGCCGGATGCTGCACACGGCCGCCGCCGCCGTGAGCACCGTCCCAGCGATCCATCCCAAGGACAGCTTGCTCAGCAAGAAAGACGACAAAAAGTAGGCCCCGAGGGCCCCCAGTGAAGCCACGGCAATCCCGAGCCAGGAATCCGACGTCGCCAGCCGGTAATAGGCATAAACAAAGACCAGAGAAGCAGTCAGGCCGCCCAGTGTGTGGATGGCGCTGCTTGCGGCAAAGGCGGCGCCATTCTCCCAACCGATAAAGAACAAGGCGATGGCTCCGCCCAATGGATAACCGGAGAGAAGTCCGCTGGCCCTTGGGCTCACTCTCTCCGCAACCACCGACAAAGCCAAGACCGCAAGCACCGTGACCCCGAGCTTGGCCAGCTCTTCCTCCATGCCCTAACGCCTCCGCCTAACCGAGGCCGTCCTCGCTCAGGGATCGAAGCCAATCGCGCCTTCGATTCCTTCCGCCTGGCCGGTGGGAACCAGAACCACCCCGCGAATTCGACACCACCGGCGTGGATTGTCCTCCGCGACCGTGATCGCCACACGCAATGCGCCCCCTGTGCTCCGGCAGGGCATCACATCATGAGATCCATAATACACCACGGCCTTTGTGGATGGCAACTCCAGCTCCTCGACGTTGTCGCCCACCGCCAGCTCCAAGCCCGAAATATCGCCTGCCGCGGAGTACACGACGAAGACACGGTAGTCTCCTGGCCTAACGTCCTTGAGAGTCCATTCCGCCGCCGCGCCCTTCTCCAGCCACCTGGTCAGCGTCCGGCTTCCTCCATCGTAAATGAGACCTCCCAACCGCTCCGCCTCCGCGCCCGCCGCCAAAACGCTTCCTTCAGGAGCGGTCTCCGCCTCAGCCGGTCTCTCTGCCGCAGCGGACGGGGAATCCTTCTCAGCAGATTCCCCCTCGTCCGGCGCCAGACTCGTGGGATCCTCCAAAACTTTCCGGGCCCGCGCGATCTCGTCGCTGAGTTTGGCGAACTTCTCTGAATCCCGGTTCGGCGAGAGACGGCGCTGCAACGCCTCTAACTGACGGATGTGGGCCTCCACGACCGGCCGCCGCGCTTCCGTGAGCCGCTGGACCAGGCGAAGTTCGGCCACCGCCACTGGGTTGAAGCCCTCCTCCTGGGCCAGGCCCCCGGTCGCAGCCACAGCGAACGCCATCAAAAGCCAATTCACCATCGAGCGCCGTCTATCCATGGCCCACATCCTATATCGTTTCCGGCCTCTTGTCACCCCGTCCGGGCCGTTCATCGCAGAAGCAACTCCCTCACCAAGCCTCCGGTCATTCCAGCGTAGGCCTGCAATAGCGCGGGACCGGCAAAAACCCACAAAACCGCCGCCGCCGCGAGGTAAGGTCCAAAGGGAATCTGACGCGACCGTTCCGCTTTTCCCGCCAACCAACAAACAATCCACACGGACGTGGCCAGAATCGAACCTCCAAAGATGCCGAAAAGCACGCCTTTCCATCCCAGAAAGGCTCCGGTCATGGCCATGAACTTGGCGTCGCCCAAGCCCATGGCCTCGCGAGGAATCACAATCTTCTCCGCCTCCCCTTCCAGGCGCTCGACGCCCTCGAGGAGCCCCCCGAGGTCCCCGGCCCGGTAACCGGTCATGGTCACGACCAGTTCGCCGTTCAGATCGTGCCGCTCGCCGTCCACGGCGAACCAAGCTCCCTGAATCCGCAGCCGGTCCACGCCAGGCCGGCAAAACATGTCCGACCAACAGTACTCATGGCCGGCCACGCGCAAGCGCGGCTCATTTTCGGGGTCTGGTTGCGCGATATCCCACTTTTCCAGCGCCTCAAACTTCAGTTGGGCGCGCCCGAAGGCCAGTTTGCCAGCCAAGATCACCAGCCAGATCAATCCAAAACCGAGGAAGGCTCCGTAGGCCGCCTGGCCCAGGGAATGAAACACACGTTCCACGCCAAACAGGCTGGGCGCCGCCGCCGCAGCGAGAAAGCCCAGCACCACACCGGTGTAATTGATCTCGTCCGGAATGATCAAATGCTCCCAATCGATCCAAGCCGCCGCAATACAGAGACTAATAAACACCGCATGCGCCAAGGCCAACACCCAATCCGGCCGGTCCCGCTGCCACAGCGCCACGAAGAGCAGAGCCGTGGTAAGTTCCACCACCGGATAGCGCAGGCTGATCCGGGCCGAACACTGCGCGCAACGGCCCCGCAACACGAGCCAACTCACCACCGGAATGTTGCAATACCAGGGCAACGAAGTGCGGCAGGCCGGACAAAAGGATCGCGCCGGCCGACGGACCGAAAGATCCCGCGGCAAGCGATAGATGCACACGTTGAGAAACGACCCCACGCAGGCCCCAATCAGCACCGCAGCAATTGCCGGAAGGTATTCGAGAAGCAAGGCGGCCATGGGAAAGCCCGTCAGGATCCACCTGAGACCAAAGCTGTCAATGGACCGCCCCCTCCCTCCACGGAGCGCAATTCCCAGGACTCGGAAGCGTTGCCGCTTCCGCTACAGAGCCCAATTCCCGAGAATTCCGATGTCCCGCTCACCAGGACTCGGAAGCGTTGCCGCTTCCGCTACGTTTCGCGTTGCTGCTTCTGCACCTCCCGCTCCCCGCCTCGCCTCCCCGCTTGCATCCCGCCAGCGTGCGCGCTCATTGCCCCTCCACTCTCCAAACCCCCTCTGATTCCTATGGATGTCCTACGCTCGGAAGCCGTCGCCATTGTCCGGCGATTGCAGGAAGCGGGCCATCAGGCCCTCTTCGCCGGCGGTTGCGTGCGAGATCAACTCCTCGGCGAAACTCCCAAGGACTACGACATCGCCACCAGTGCGCTCCCCGCCCAAGTCACGGAACTCTTTCCTCATTGCCGCGCCGTGGGCGCTCACTTCGGCGTGATACTCGTGCACCGCCCGGATCACGATTACGAGATCGCCACATTCCGGACGGACCTTTCCTACCGCGACGGCCGCCGGCCCGAAGAGGTGGCCTTCAGCACTGCCCTCGAAGACGCCCAGCGCCGGGATTTCACCGTCAACGGCATCTTTCTGGACCCGATCCGCGATGAAATCCTCGATTACGTAGGCGGCCGCGACGATCTGCGCGGCCGAGTCATCCGGGCGATCGGCGAACCCGGCCAGCGGTTCGGGGAGGATCACCTGCGGTTGCTCCGCGCCGTTCGGCTAGCCGCCGCCCTCGATTTCACCATCGACCCCGCCACTTGGGAAGCGATTCGGCTCCACGCACCATCGATCCGGCGAATCAGCCAAGAACGGGTCCGCGACGAGTTCAGCCGGATGCTGCTCCACCCCTCCCGGCTTCGCGCATTCGACCTTCTCGACTCGAGCGGTCTGCTGGACGAAATCCTTCCCGAGTTCTCCGCACTGCGCGGCTGCGAACAACCCCCGCAGTTCCATCCAGAAGGGGACGTATTCGTGCACACCCGCCTCATGCTTTCCCTGCTGCCGGAAAAGGTGAGCCTGCCTCTGGCGCTCTCCGTCTTGCTGCACGACATCGGAAAACCGGCGACCTTCTCGGTCGATCCCGACGGCCGGATCCGATTCAACAGCCACGACAAAACCGGCGCGGACATGAGCGAGGTCATTCTCCGCCGCCTCCGCTATCCCAATCAGGTCATCGCCGCCGTCGTAGAGGCCGTCCGCAATCACATGGGTTTCAAAAACGTGCAGCAGATGCGTGCTTCCCGCCTGAAACGCCTGCTCGCCGCACCCACCTTCGAAGACGAGCTCGAACTGCACCGCGTGGACTGCCTGGCCAGCAATGGAATGCTCGACAACCACGCCTTCCTTGTCGCCAAACAGGCGGAGTTCGCCGCGGAACCCCTCATCCCGCCTCCGCTGCTCACCGGCCGGGATCTTATCGCCCTCGGATGGAAACCTGGTCCCGCCTTTAGCGACATCCTTACCGCGGTGCAGAATCAGCAACTCGAAGGAGCCTTCGCCAACAAACAGGCCGCTCTCGATTGGGTGGCGCTGACCTTCGGCTCCCCCGAAAACGGCTGACAGCAGGCCATACCATGCCATCTTCGCGCCTCATGACCCCCGCCGAACACGACGATCCCGTCAACGCCCGGATCCTGGCCGTATCCGAGGACCAGATCAGCGGTTTCCTCCGCCAACCCTTTCACGCCATCGCCGAACGTTCCGGCGTCGCCCTCGATACCGTTCTGCTGCGCATCCGGGCCATGCTCGAGGCCGGAGTGATCCGCCGCGTCCGGCAAACCCTCCTGGCCAACCGTCTGGCCGACGGCGCGCTCGTCGCCTGGAAGGTTCCTGCGGAGAAACTCGACGCCGCCTTCGATTTCATGTTTCGCCAGGATCCCTTCAGCGGTCACGTGGTCATCCGCTCGACCGATCGCGAAATCGCGGGCTCCGGTTATCGCCTCTGGACCACCCTCAAAGTTCCCCAGGGAGAATCCCTCGACGAACACGCCTCCCTCCTCCAACGCCTCACCGGCGCCGAAGAATACCTGCTCATGCCGGCCAAAGGGATCTTCACCCTCGGCGTGGGTCACGTCCGCAGAAAAAGCATGGAGCTGGGAGCCCGCGCCGATGAACCCGCGAAAATGATGCGCGTCTCCGCCGTGCCCCTCGACCAAGAACAGTGGGACGTCCTTCTTTCTCTCAAGGAAGAGCTTCACCCCTCCGAAATCGTCGAGGATCCCTGGCGGCTCCGGGCTCAAAAGGCCGGGATCGCCCAGGAGCGCTTCTGCGAAGTCGCCGAAGGACTCGACCGGCTCGCCGTCATCGGCCGTTTCTCCACCTTTCTCGAACACGTCAAGCCGTCCGCCGAAGGGAAACGAGTCACTCGTTTCAACGGACTCTTTCATTGGCGCGTTCCCCAGGGGCGTGAGGAAGAAGCCGGCGGAGAAATCGGCCGCCATCACATCCTCACCCATTGCTATTGGCGGGAAGGAGGACCCCGCTTCGGCGAGGTCAACATCATGGGCGTAGTCCACGGAGCCGACCGGGATCTCATCCTCGAGCACAAGGCCGCCATCGACGCCCACCTCCAGCACTGCGGCATTCCGCTGCTCTACACCAACGTGTTCTGGGGTGGACGCAGCGAAATCAAACCCTCGGAGATCTCCCCGCGAATCTACAGCGAATGGCATGCACAATGGGGACGCCCGGCCGCCGCACCGGCCGCCATTCGCCTCTGAGGAAAGCGAGCTACACTCCCTTGGCCAAACGCTGGTTGTACTGGATGGATTTCCGGAAGTAATTGATCTTCCCAATCAAGTCGGCGTGCTTGCGCGTCGCTTCCCGAAGCGCCGGACTGCCGTTCGGGTTCGCGCTCAAATACAGCCCCACCCGGGACTGGAGTTCCCTCTTCTGCCGTTCCAAGGCCCCGGTACGCGCGATGCAATCCGCCAGCCGCTTCGCCACTTCCCCGATGTGGATCGATATGCCTGAGGTCCGCTCGGCAAACTCTCTCTGCTTCGCCTCGAGTTCCTCGTCGATCTTGCTCAAGCGCCCTTCGACGCCCTCGATGAGCAGGCTGCGCTCCTGCGAAAGCTGTTTGCGCTCGTTGAACTGCGCCTGCAACACCCGGAGTCTCTCCTGAACCTCCTCCAACTGAACGGGATCCCCTCCCTCGGACTTGAGCACACGGTATTTCACCTTCAGCCCATCAAAGTGACGGCGGATCTGCGCCGCTTCCTCTCGCAGATCTTCGACCTCCAACAACAGGGCATCGACTTCCTCCGCCACCTCGGCCCGCCGCTCTTCGATCTGCTCGACCTGTGCCTCGATCTCTTCGCTGATGTCCAGATAAGCGTCCTCCAACTCGTCATTCTGCCTCTCCAATTCGTCGATCCGCGCTTGGAGCACTTCTTGCTGCTTATCGATGTCCTTGAGTTGCCAATACTCGCCGGTCAGTTCTTCGACCTCCTCCACATCTTTCCAGGCGATCTTTCCAAGCAAGTCCTCTGCCTGCTTGAGATACTGCAACTCGGTGTTCGCCGCTCGCCAACGCCTTTTTTGGCGTTTGTATCCCAATTGCCAAAAGGTTCGGCGCACAATATACCCGAAGGCGTTCATACGGAAACCGTTGCAAAAAGAATAAGTTTGCCCATATCTGCGCCCAACGCTGCGGCCCCTCGACGGAACTCCCTCGTGCCTTTGCCCAAGCGCTGCGAAATGTCAAGGGGCCGTGATAAAACCAGCCTTCCCCGCCCCTCCCAACCCGGATTTCTCATACTGTTTCGTCGCGAGGGACCGGCGAGCCCCGTGCGGATAAGGCGCGCGCAGCCGAAGGCGCAGGGCTGGGTGAGTACACCCCCTCTTCAAGCCTGAAGTAAACGCAGCGCTGTCCCCTTGGGGCGCCAGCGTGCCGCAGCAGAAAGAGTATGAGAAATGCGGGCCAGCCGCTCTCCGCATGCCCGCTCCGGACAACCGCCCCGCCCTCTCTTCCACCCACATCAAGCTGCGCCGTCATTCCTCGCCCTTCTGGAGACTTGCCAAAACGGAGTAGTCCTCCAGCGTCGTCGTGTCCCCGGTGATCTTCTCGTTCCCACTGCAAATCTCTTTCAGCAGCCGTCGCATGATCTTGCCACTCCGCGTCTTCGGAAGCGCCGCCGCAAAACGAATCTCGTCGGGCCGCGCGATGGCCCCGATGGCCCTTCCCACCTCCGCCCGCAGCTCCGTCCGCAAGCTCTCCTCCGGTTTCACCCCCTCCTTCAAAGTAACAAAGGCAGCGATCCCCTGGCCCTTGATCTCGTCGGGCTTTCCCACCACCGCCGCCTCCGCCACCTTCGGATGCCCCACCAGCGCGCTCTCGATTTCCGCGGTCCCCAGCCGGTGCCCAGAGACATTGAGAACATCGTCCAACCGTCCCACAATCCAAAAATACCCGTCTCCATCGCGCCGGGCCCCGTCCCCCGAGAGATAGATGCCTTTGTACTCGCTCCAATACGTTTTTTGATAGCGGGTCCGGTCTCCGTAAATGGTCCGCAGCATTGACGGCCAGGGCCGCCGGATGACCAGCTTCCCGCCTTCGTTTGGGCCCACTTCGCGCCCTTCCCCGTCGAGAATGGCGGCGTCCACCCCGAAAAAGGGCAGAGTCGCAGTCCCAGGTTTCAAGGGCGTCACGCCTGGCAGCGGGCTGATCATGATCGCCCCGGTCTCCGTCTGCCACCAGGTGTCGACGATCGGGCAACGCCCGCCCCCGATGACCCGGTGATACCACATCCAAGCCTCCGGATTGATCGGCTCGCCCACGCTGCCCAGCAGGCGCAGGCTGCTCAAATCGTGCTTCTCCGGCCAGCGATCCCCCCATTTGATGAAAGCCCGGATCGCCGTCGGAGCCGTGTAGAGGATCGTCACCCGGTGCGTATCGATGATTCGCCAAAAACGGTCCGGCTCCGGCCAGTTCGGAGCCCCCTCATAGATCAGCACCGTGGCGCCGTTGGCCAGCGGACCATAGACAATATAGCTGTGCCCTGTCACCCAGCCCACGTCCGCCGTGCACCAATAGAGGTCTTCCTCGCGCAGATCGAAAACGTACTTCGTCGTGCAATAGGTTCCAGCCAAATAGCCGCCGCTGCTGTGCAGGATCCCCTTCGGTTTGCCCGTCGATCCGCTCGTGTAGAGAAGGAAAAGCGGATGCTCGCTGTCGAATCCCTTCGCCGGACAATTGGGCGACGCCTTCTCCATCTCTTCATGCCACCACACATCCCGGCCCTCCCGCATCTGCACCTCTCCGCCGCTGCGGCGAAGCACGATGACCCGTTCAACGCCCGGAATTCCCGCGATCGCCGCGTCCACATTCTCCTTGAGCGCAACAACCTTACCCCGGCGGTAACCGCCGTCCGCCGTGATCACCGCCCGCGCCCCGCTATCCTCGACGCGGTCGCGGATACTGTCCGCGCTGAACCCCCCGAACACCACGGAATGGACCGCGCCGATCCGGGCGCAGGCCAACATCGCCACCACCGCCTCCGGAACCATCGGCATGTAAATGATCACGCGGTCCTTGGATCCGATGCCGTTGGACTTCAGCACGTTGGCGAAACGGCAAACCTCCCGGTGAAGCTGTCCATAGGTGAGGGTCCGCACCTCTCCGGGCTCCCCTTCCCAAATGATCGCCGCCTTGTTCCGCCGCGCGCCAGAGAGATGGCGGTCCAGACAATTCTCGCTCACGTTGATCCTCCCCCCCACGAACCACTTGGCCGAAGGAACCTTCCACTCCAGCACTTGCGTCCAGGGCTTCCGCCATAAAAGCTCGCCCGCCTCCCTCCCCCAAAACGTGTCCGGACTCTCGATCGATTCCCGGTAGAGCTTGCGGTACTTGGCCATGCTGCCAATCCGGGCCGTTTCGCTGAAGGCAGCCGGCGGCGGAAAGACGCGTTCCTCAATCAAATGGGATTCGATGGATTGGCTCATGCTCAAAAAAGGGGAATCGAGAACAGGCAAAACGGAGGCCTTCAGGCTCTACAAGAAGGACCAAACGCATGCAAGCCTCCCGTCGCTCTCCCGTCGCCCGTTCGCCCTGCGCCCTGCGCTCGTCCCCCCGTCCGGTGTCCACCCTTCAGAATGCCCTTCCCTTCGTTCCGCCCCGCCGCCTCAGCCATACACCCCGTCGAGCAACCAGCATCCCCTCTCCCGCACCAAACGGTACAACCCAGCCTGGTCTCCGCCGATCTCCACATCCCATTCCTCACGC
This sequence comes from Verrucomicrobiales bacterium, assembly GCA_041749135.1. Lineage (GTDB taxonomy): Bacteria > Verrucomicrobiota > Verrucomicrobiia > Verrucomicrobiales > DEV007 > DATKCT01. The sequence goes on along the minus strand of JBGTBW010000058.1, from coordinate 34,503 downwards.
TCCCACTCCCCCCCTTTCTCCCACCAGTCCCCCGATAACCGGTAGGGCCCCCGGGAACACAACACCAGGCCCGCGATCTCCCCGGACACCAGTTCCCCAGGCTCCTCTCCCGCCTCCCCCCGCCGCAGAACGGTCTGCACCGTCAACGGAGGACGAAACCGCCGCAGCGGCAGCCCGAGAGCACGTTCCAAACACCGCCGCGCTTCCGGCCATCCCTCCGCACTCCGCCCCTTTTCCCCGTCGCCCCCGCTGCCCCCGTTGCCCCCGTTGCCGAAGGGCGGCCCGGTCTCCACGGCATCCGGCCGATGCGTGAAACGCAGGCGGGGAATCCCCACGCTTTGCCCGCCGAGAAGCGCCTCTAACCGGCCCACCGTGCCGGCAAACCGGTTCGGATCCCGCAAGCCGGGATCAAACAAATCGCGTTGCTCACAAACCGCCTGCCCCAGCAGAGCTTCCAACTCCAATGACACCACCGGCGACGCCGCGCGAAACGATTCCAAGCGCGTGTGCAAAATCCCAAACAACAAGCCCGCCTCTCGCGAAGGATCGGGAATCCGCAACTCCATCGTCTCCGTCTTCCGGTCCGCAAATCCCAACCGCAAGATCAACCCAGACGCCGCTGCATACACCGCTTCGAGACGGGCGCAGACGGTTTCCAGCATCCGGCGCAGCAAAAACAACAGCGGCTCGAGCTGCTCGATCTCGTAGTCCAGTTCGAGCGCAGCGGAGAACTGTTCCGGAACCCGGTGCAGCCGCAGCAGGCGCCTCCGTTTCCCCGCCGCCCGGTCCTGGAGATGCGCCGCCTCCAAACCCAAACGGGCGACAAGTTCCGCGCGCGGCAAATCGAGAAAAGCTCCCACCGTCCGCACCCCCCACAGACGCAAAACCTCGAGCATGGCGGCTTCCGGCTCCAGAATCTGCAACGGCAATCCGCCAAGCGCTTCCCGGGACCGGCCTTCAGACACACACAAAACCGGGGCCGCCGCCCTGGCCGCCAACAAGGCCCGGTCCGGATCGGGAGCCGAGCCCACACAAGCCCACAAACTCTCCTGGCGCAAACGCTCGATGCAGCGCCTGGCAAAACGCTCCCCACCGGCAGGCGCAAACCGCGTCCCGAACAAATCCACAGTCGCTGCTCCGAAAGACGTGCTCTCATAGTCGCGAGAAAAGCCCGACACGCTCTCCAGCAAAATCCGCTGCATTTCCTCCTCCAACCCGGAACAGCGACGTTCCAACCTCAAGCCAGGACAGCGGGCCTCTCCCTGCGTGGCCGTCATGCCCGGAACCACCCCGCAAGCCCGGGCCTCCGCATTCACTTCCACAATGACCCCCGCGCCCATCTCGCCGCCTTTCCCCCCACGCCCCCCACGCCCCCGCGCCGCCGCTCCCGTCCCTGCCAACACTCCCACAGGCCCGCTCCTCCGCCCCGCAGCCACTCGTTCCAAGGACTGCACCAAAGGACAAGGAATCACCACCGCCGCGTACATCGTCGCTTATTTCCTAACCAATCTGTCTAACCAAAAAGAACCGCCCGCTCCTCCGCCCCCATCCCCGAGCCCCCGCCCCAGCGGCGGCGAAACACCTCGAAACGCAGTTCTCTCCCCAGCGTCTCCCGAGGAAGATCGAACACCGCCGCCGTATAACGGCTTTCCATCTCCACGCGAACCGCCGCACTCCCGATCAGGCGACAGGGAGTAAACCCGAAAAGCGTGCGCCCGCTCGCCTCCGCCAAAGCCCGCAACCGATGCCAGACCGAAGACGGCAACCGGCGCAGCTCCCGCTCCGGATTGAGCTGCAAATCCAAAACCACCGCTTCCAAATTCCCGTCCCGCAGCAACAGATCGGCCGCTTGCACCGCCTGTTCCGCCCCGCGACACCGGACCCACAATACCCAGTCCCGGTCCTCCTCCGCCAAGTTCGCCGCGTCAAACCCGTCTCTCCCGTCCACCAACGCCACCCGCCGCCGCTCCCGGATCCACCCCTCCAACACCCGCAGCAAAAGCAATCCCGCGCCCCGGCTCGGACCCCGGGCCACGATCTCCACCACGCTGCCTTCGACTATTCCCAGCCCCTCCAAACCCGCCGCCGCGCAAACTCCCGCGCGCCCTGCAGACGCCATCCGCCGGTGCGCCTCCGGAAACTTCTCCTCCATCAAAGCCCGCAGGGCGATCACGTGGTCCGCGCCGTTTTTCCTGTTCATAAGAACAGTCTACCCTCGCCATCCCCGCGGAAGATTGCAAGCTCTTCCCGTTGCCAGCGCAAGATCGGTTGACAGACCGGCAGACCCGGCTTCTCTCGGCCTCTGCGGAACCATGAATGCCCTCATCATCGTCGCAGACCTCGGAAATCTTCGCGCTTACCGCCAAACCGTCGACGCCTATACCCAGTCGAAATCCCTCGACCTGCTCGAAGACGTCGCCAATCCCGATGCCCACCTGCGCTTCGGAGAAACGGTGACCGATCAAGCCGGCCGCTTCCCCAGCGGCGGCCCCACGGCCTCCGGCGGCATGTCCCACGGCGAAAATCACCAGACCGAATCCGAAAATCAAAAACGCCGGATCCGCTTCATCGCCGATCAAATCAATCGCATCGTCGGCCGCGAATCCGCCCTGCCCTGGAACTTCGCCGCTCCCCAGCAAAGCAACCGGGCCATCCTCGGCCAAGTCCGCTCCGATCTCCGGGAACGCCTGCGCAAGAACCTCCCCGTCGATCTGACCAAAGCCGCTCAAAAAGAACTCATGGAACGTTTTTCCTGAGCCGGGACCACCCCCTCCAGCGCGCCAACAGCGGCCCGCACCACAGCGCCGCCAACAGCAGCATCAGGACCAAACACACCGGCTGCTGAAACATCACCGTCGCGTCCCCTTGGGCGCTGATCAGCCCGGCCCGAAGCTTCTTCTCCGCCATCGGTCCCAGGATCAGCCCCAGGATCAGCGGAGCCAAAGGAACCTTCTGCCGGTCAAACAGAAAACCGGCAAATCCAAAGACCACCGCCACCCCCACATCGAACAGGCTATTGCGCAAAGCGTAGGCTCCCACGATCGAAAACACCACCACCCCGGCCATCACCCCGGCCCGCGGCAACCGTAAAATCAGCCGGAACGCCCGCAGCCCCGCGTAACCCGCCCCCAGCAGCAAAAACTGCGTCGCCAACGCGATCACAAAAAGATTCCGCACCCGCTCCCCGCTGTGTTCGAAAATCTCCGGTCCCGGCTGGATGTCGTAGACCAAGAAGGCCCCAAGCACGATTGCCGTCACCGCATCGCCCGGGATCCCGAACACCAGCGCCGGAATCCAGGCCCCCGCCACCGCCGCGTTGTTCGCGCTGGTCGGAGCCGCCACCCCCTCTTCACAGCCCTGCCCAAACTCCTTCCCCCGCTTCGATATCCTCCGTTCCAATCCGTAAGCTCCCCAGGCCGCGATGTCCGCCCCTGCCCCTGGCAAAGCCCCCACCACTGTTCCCATCACCGACGAACGCGCCACCGTCCAACGCATTCGCCACACCCCCCGCGCCGCTTCTCCCACGGGCAACGCCCCCGCCCGCACCTCCGGCAAGGCGTCCGCCCCCGCGCCGCTCCAAGCGATCCGCAACACTTCCGAAAGCCCGAACAGCCCGATCATCGCCGGTATAAACCCGATCCCGTCCAGCAGTTCGCTCGACCCCAAAGTGTAACGCGGCGTCCCGCTGATGCCGTCCATCCCCACCGTGGCTAACAAAACACCCGCCGCCGCGGCCAACAGCCCCTTTCCCACCGCCCCGCCGCTCACCACCGCGCTCAAACTCAACCCCAACACCGCCAACCAGAAATACTCGAAGTTGCTGAATCGCAACGCGAATCGCGCCAACTGCGGAGCCAACGCCATCAACAGCAAGACCCCCACCACTCCCCCGATCGCCGAACAAATCAGATCCAGCGTCAACGCGTAATCCCCTCTCCCCTTCCGCGCCATGACATAACCATCCAACGTCGCCGCCGCCGAAGCCGGCGTGCCCGGAATTCGCAACCACGTCGCCGGAATGTCCCCGGCGAAGATCGCCGTGAAACTGACCCCGATGATCATGGCCAGGCCCGCGTTGGGATCCATGTAATAACTGACCGGAACAATCAAGGCCACTGCCATCGTCGCGGTGAGACCCGGCGTCGCCCCGACAAAGATCCCAAAGACCATGGCCAACAGCCAGGGAATCCACACTCCAGGCTGCAGCAACTCACTCATGGTCCGCCAATGGTCTCGCCCGCTCGCTTCCCTCCGCCTTTCTTCAGAAAGGCCATCCCATCCTCCCCGCCGGCAACTGCACCCGGAACAGCCAGCCAAACAAAACCTCTATCGCAAGAAGAAGAAGCGCCGCGGCGCCCAGACCCTTCCACCAAGCCAATCCCGATGCCCGCAGGTAGGCGACGACGAAGAAAAACGCCGTCAGACGAAATCCCGTCCACGGCAGCAACGCCGCGAATGCCGCGATGCCCGCCGCCACGCCGCACCACCGGAGCCACCGGCCCCGCCCCGCCCCCTGCACCCCCTCATTGCTTCCCCTGGGCCGCACACCCCGCATACCCCGCACACATTGCCAAAGTCCGCCCGCCAGCAACACTGCCGACATCGTCAGAGGAAAGGTTCGGGGACCGGGATCCCCTCGGCTCACGAAGCCAGGCACGTCCATCCGCAGTCCCCACACCATCCCCACGCTCCCCAAGGCCAACAAAAAAAGCCCGAAGCCCAGCCCATCCCGGCCCCCATCCCGGCCCCCATCCGCCCTATCGGCCGTCTCCCTCCCCTCCCCTTCGTCCGGACTCTCCACCGTCACGATCCCCTCGCGTAACCCGCCTTCCGGATCACATCTTCCCATTGCTGATCCTGCTCCTCCAGAAACCTGCCAAACTCCTCTCCCGCCCGCAGCGTGACCCCGAATCCGCTCTCCCGCATGAACTCGCGGTATCTCTCCGACTCCGCAATCTCCACTATCAGCGAACGGATCCGCTGCACCACCGGCTCCGGGGTGCCCTTCGGAAGGAGAAAACCACGCCATCCCACCGCCTCCCAGTCCACTCCCGCTTCCCGCGCCGCGGGAACCTCCGGAAACTCAGGGATCCTCTCCGCACCCATCACCGTCAAGGCCCTCAGTTGCCCGGCCTCGATCTGCGCCAGCGCCTCCGGCAAACTGCAGCACACCGCGTCGATGTGCCCGCCGAGAAGCTCCACCAGGGATGGAGCCGATCCATCCGTGGGCACCCAGATCACCGAATCCACCGGCAATCCCGCCGCCAAAAGAAACCCGGCCCGGGCCAGATCCCAAGCCCCGCCCGTCGCCGTTCCCGACATCTTCAACTCCCCGGGACGATCCCGCACTTCCTTCAGCCAGCTCTCGAGATTCTCCCAACGCGCCCCCGCCTGCACCACAATCGCCGCGGCATCGGAGTTCACCTGCGCCACCGGTTCGAAGTCCTTCCAGGTCAACGGCGAGATCCCCATCCAGTGCATCGTGCTCAGCTCGAAGGTCCCCATGGTCACCGTGTGCCCATCGGCCGCCGCCGCCGACCCCACACCGTGCCCCACTGCCCCGCTGCCTCCCGTCCGGTTCACCACCACCACCGGCGATCCCAACCGGGCTTCCATCTCGGAGGCAAAGAAACGGGAAACCCGGTCTGTCCCGCCTCCCGCCGCCCAGGGGCAAATCACCGTCACCGTCTTGGTGGGAAAGCGCTCCGCTCCAGCCCCACCACCAGGACCGCAGCCCGCCAATCCAGCCAGCGTCAACGCCGTCGCCGTTGCTATAATCGTCCCATGCTTCATCGATCGATGCCGCCGATTCTGCACCCCGCCGCCCCGCGAAGCCAACGCAATTCTCCGAGGCCCCGCCGCTCTCTCCCAGCGCGGAGCGCCGTCGTGGTCCTTTCCCAATCCCAGATTGGCGGCTCATGACCACAATTTCCCTGAGATCAAGCCAAGGATCGCCGGAAGCCCTTGGACTGCGGCGACAAGGACTTGCGGCTGGGGTTGTGGAGGGGCGGGCTCCCGCACGCCCTTGTCTCACCATGGGTTTCCATCCCGGGACCAGGCCCTCACGGAGGCCGGCCCTCCAGGTCTTGTCTGACAGATTGCTTACGCTATCCTGGAGGGGCGGGCTCCTGCACGCCCTGGGTCTCCATCCCGGGACCGGCCATCGGGGAAGCCGGAGGCCCTTGGACTGCGGCGAGCATCGCCGCTCTCTCCCTCGGAGCGGAGCGCCGTCCCCGTAGCTGCGTTCGCAAGAATGCAGACTGCTCGCCAGGCCTTCGGAACTCTCACGAGTTCCGCTACACCAGTCACCCTCAAGGTCGCCCATTCCCTGATTGGCGGCTCATGATTATTCCCTGAGATCAGGAGTTCTGAACCTATGATTTGTCGTCCGGGACGGTCCGGGCTTCGGCCGGAGTTTTCTCTCCGCGCCGCCTGGGCTTGTCGCTTTCCGCTGGAAGCGGGGTCTCCGGTGCGGAAGCCACCTGTTCAACGCGGAGCACACCGTCGATGGAACGTAAGTGGAGGTCGCGCTGCGGAAAGGCGATCTCGATGCCATGTTCCCGGCAAGCCCGGTCGATGGCCATGTGAAGGTCGTGCATGACCTGAGTTCGGTTCAAATTGGTCGCCTCCGCGACGAACACGCGGACATCGAATCGGAGGGAGTTTTCGGCAAATTCGAGGAAAAAGACATCGGCCGGGGGTTGTTCGAGGATCAAAGGATGGCTGCGCACGGTATCGAGCAGGACGCGATGAGCCAGGGCCGTATCGGCCCCGTAGGCAATTCCGACGCTGAATGACATCCGGAGCACCGGGTCGGTCAGCGTCCAGTTCACCAGCTCCGAGGTGATGAAATTGCGGTTGGGCACGATCATTTCCTTGCGGTCCCAGTCGGTGATGGTGGTGGCGCGCATGCGGATCCGAGTCACAACGCCGCTGACGTTTTTCACCGTCACCGTGTCTCCGACCCGGACGGGCCTTTCGACGAGGAGAATGATCCCCGACACGAAGTTGGCGAAAATCTCGTGGAGACCGAATCCGAGCCCGACGGAGAGAGCGGCCACCAACCATTGGATGGAAGACCACCCGATTCCCAGAAGGGAGAAGCTGTAAATGAGACCAACCCCCACGATAACATAGTTGGAGATGGTGCGGATGGCGTAGCGGGTGCCGGGGTCGAGCTTGAGGCGTTGCAGCAGGGAAATCTCCAAGAACCCCGGAAGGTTGCGCGCTGCGATGGCGGTGACGCCGAGAGCAGTAAGAGAGACCAGGAGGCTGAAGAGGCTGATAGGCACGTACTGCTTTTGACCGTCGAGGACGCGGGCGACATTCCACAGGGGAATGTCCCGCAGCGTTTGGAAGGCGGGGAAAAGGGGCGACCAGACAGCGAGAAAACTGAAGGCCACCGCGAGTCCGACCGCAGTGCGGAGGAGAGTGCGGTTCTGGTTGGAGATCTCGACGACATCGACTTCGTCGCCGGGATCGGGCTGGGGCTCGATCTCCTCAACGGCTCCGTCGCCTTCTTCGCGCGCCTTTTGTTGGGAGCGCCGTTTCTCCAAGATCAGTTTGTAGGCCAAGCGCCGCTGGGAGACGAGAATCCAGCGCAATAGAACCGCATGGATGAGCACTCCCAGCACGAGAATCCAAGCGGTGCGCGAGAAAACGCGATCCAGCTCGAGCGCGGAATAGTAGTACCCGAATGCGGCCAGGACAGCGGCGCAAAGAGGTTCCAGGATACAGAGGGGATACCAGAGAATGCGCAAGCGGTTGGCGAGGGAGCCTGGGTGGGCTTGCAGCCACGGTGCGAAAACACCGCGTCGCGGGTGGAGCAGGACGGCCAGCGCTGCCGCCAAGATGATCATCCACAGAATGAAAAAGATCCTTCCCGGGGAGTCTCCGATCAGGGCGCCGTGCCGGGCGTTCGCCCCATGAATCAGAAAGCGGAGGGGAAAGGCGACAAGCAGCAGTGGCCAGAGCCAATGCCGGACCCGGCGAACCGATTCGTCGGGCCAGCGAAAGTGTCCACGCAGGATTCCGTGTCGCCGGCACAGACCGTAAACAAACAGGGCCCAGGCCAGGGCGCTGCCGGCTTGGACCAACCCTACCGCCACGGCCTGGGCTTCGTCTCCGGCCGCCGTTGCTGAGAGCGCCCGCCTGCCGGCGAAGACCAGCAGCAGGGGAAGGGGGAACGCCAGCACAAGGGTGATCCCCAAGGCTTCGATTGTGTGGAGGACCCGGTCTTCGCCTACCCGGCCGACCCGGCGGGCGAGCACTTCCAATCTCCGGAGCAACGGGCGGCGGAGCAGCAAGATCGTCAAGACGACAGCGGCCACGGCGCCGTAAGATGCCGGGCGCTTCCGAACATCCTCGAGGATCACCGCCGAGAAATGTTTTTCCCCGCCGCCGGAGAGGAACTGGCGCAACGAATCCGGCGCCCCAGCAAGTGTTTTCCACGAAAGAGGCAATGCGCTCCGTGTCCAAAGAATGTGGCGCCGGATCCGGCCGGTCGAGGAGCGGATATTGTCGAGAAGTGCACGCGTGTCGGCCTCGAGCAGGCCCAAGCCGTTCTGATACTCCCGGTTGAAGGCGAGCAAACGCTCGATGACTTTGGCCTGTCCAGCCAGGGCGAGCGACAGATCCGCGGAGCCAGGAGACCCGGTCGAGGCATCCCGGGAGCGGTCCGCGCGATCTCTCTGTTCCTTCGCGAGATTCTCTAACTCGAACTGCCGGAAGCGCGCATCTTCCAGGCGATTCGTGACGCTTTCGAGTTCGGCCCGGTAAAGTTGGAGACCGGGAAGGCTGCGGAGCCTTTCCAAGAGCAGTGGTCCCAGCGAACGGGTGCGTTTGAACTGGTCGAGAATGCGGGCGATCTCCTTATCGATCAGCCGGACGCGGGCCAACTCTTCGCCGACCCGGGTTTGGTCTTCGCGCAGCTTGTCGAGCCGTTGAGCTATTGTCAGACCTTCGGCAGCCAAGGCCTCGCCAGCATTCAACACCTTGACGACTTCCGGCTCGGAGGCTCCCGGGCCTTCCCGCAGGGCGGCGATTTCCTGACGCAACAATTCCGCCTCGGATACCCGCTTGGTAGCGAGACTCGCTTCGAGTTCGGCGAGACGCTCTTCCGCCCAGCGCACTTGGCGCCGAAGCTTCTCTGTCTGCAGGCTCCGAAGCTCGACGCGCTCCGCGTTGCTGAGCTGTTCCTGCGTCAGCGCCGTTTCCGCGCTGCGCAACCGGTAGAGCTGCACTTCCTGTGCGAGACGCCGCGCACGGGACAGCTCCGGATTCTCACGGAGCGGACCGGTCTCGGCAAGCCGGTCGCGGGTATCTTGGAGTTCCTCCCGGACCTGATCGGATTCGGCTTGCCAGGCATTGGGATCCACCAACCGCGCCGTCTCCGTGCGGAGTCTCTCCTCACTTTCCTGCAAGGTGCTGCGAAGGTCTTGTAGCGAGTTCCGCAGGGAGCGGACGGCCAACTGCAATTGGTCCGCAGGGGCATCGGGGGACAATTCAGGAATGGCAAAGGGCGTTTCGACGCCGGATTCCGATTCGATCTCCTCCCGCAACTTCGCCCCAGTCTGCGGGGCGGCGCTCGCGACGCTGTGGTGGGTGCGCGCGCGCTCGGTGTGCACGGATGCTTGGATGAACTCCTCCCGCATCGATCGATAGAGATCCAGTATCTGAGTCCGGTCGGGATTCTGTTCTTCGGGAAGAGCTTCCAGCCTCTGGATTTCCGCCTCTACCGTCTCGGGCGTGATGCTGGGAACCTCCGGGAGAGTCAGTGGACTTGCGCCGGAATCCGGGTCCTGAGCCGGCGCCGGGCCCAGGAAGAGCATCAGCATCGGCGCCAGGAAGCCCGCCGTAAGGAAGAAGGCCCGAAGACCGGTGTATTGCGAAGGGGAGGGTTGCAACATGGGTAGCCGAAAAGCCTGAGAGGCGGCCTTGGAGGACCGGCCACAGCGGAGGACGCCTTCCCTGCCGGACTCAGATGCCCGACAATCCTATACCTTTCTCATCGCCGGGCAACTCGGGGCGCGGGATTGCCTTGATCCTGGCTCGCTCGCGCCTTATGGAGAGCGCGCCATGCCGGAAGCGTCGCCCGTTCCCCAGGTCCGTCCCGCCTGCCCATCCGACCTGAACACCCTCGTGGCCTACAACCTGCTCCTGGCCCGCGAAACGGAAGCCAAGCAGTTGGACCGCGACACCCTCGAAGCCGGAGTCGCCGCTCTCCTCGCGGACCCCGGGTTGGGCCGCTATTTCGTCGCTGAATTGGACCGGGGCGTAGTCGGGCAAACCATGATCACCTACGAATGGAGCGACTGGCGCAACGGAACCATCTGGTGGCTGCAGAGCGTGTATGTCGACCGAGCCTACAGGGGCCGCGGGGTTTTCCGGGAGCTTTTCAAGCACCTGCGCCGCGCCGCGGCCGCCGAGCCTGGATTCGCGGGACTTCGGCTCTACGTCGAGCAGGAGAACCTTCGAGCCCGGGAAGTCTACCAACGCATGGGTCTCGATCCCACCGGCTACCTCGTCATGGAGCGGATCGGACAGCCGGCTTGACCGCAAGCCCGCGGGACACGCTTTTTTCCTATCAATGCGCTACTGGCTGTTCAAATCAGAGCCCTCGGTGTTTTCGTTTGAAGATCTCCGGCTCCGGCCCGGCCGGCGGGAGCCTTGGGAGGGTGTGCGCAATTACCAAGTCCGGAATTTCATGCGCGACGACATAAAGCCGGGAGATTTGGGGCTGTTCTACCACTCGAGCTGTCCGGAACCTGGGGTGGCCGGACTGCTCCGGGTGGAAGGTCCGGCTCGTCCCGACCCGGCGGCGTATGACCCGGAGTCGCCCTATCACGACCCGAAGAGCGCGCCCGGCGATCTCCGTTGGCTCCTCGTCGACGTGGTCTGGCACGCTGATTTCCCGCGCTTTGTTCCCCTCGCGGAAATGCGCGGCGACGGCAGCCTCGCGGAGATGCTGGTGCTGCGGCGCGGAAACCGGCTTTCCATCTCGCCGGTGGAGGAAACGCATTTCCGGCGCGTCTGCCGGCTGGGCGGCCTGTCCAGGATACCCCGGAAGGGATGAACACGGGCTTTCTCGGAGTCTGTTAGCCCAGCAGATCTTCGAGGACGTTTCCATGCACGTCGGTGAGCCGAAGATTGCGGCCGCCGAAAAGGTAGGTGAGTTCCTCGTGATCGATGCCTAACTGATGGAGGACGGTGGCCCAGAGATCGTAGACGGTGGCGGCGCGCTCGACGGCCCGGTAACCGTACTCGTCGGTGGCGCCGTAGAGGGTTCCTCCCCGAAACCCGCCGCCCGCCAGCCAGATGCTGAATCCGAAGGGATCGTGATCGCGCCCGTCGCTGCCTTGCGAGAAGGGGGTCCGCCCAAACTCTCCGGCCCAGAGGACAATGGTTTCATCCAACAGTCCCCGCCGCTTCAGGTCCTTCAGCAGGGCGGCGATGGGTTGGTCCACCTGATGGCCCATGCGGCCGTGACCCTCCTTCAACTGCCCGTGCTGATCCCAAGGATTCGCCGCGTTGCCCCCGCCGATGTCGTAGGACAGACAGGTCAGTTCCACGAAACGCACACCCCGCTCCACGAGACGGCGGGCCAGCAGACATTGGCGGGCGTAACCGGATTTTCCGGGATCGGGATCGTTCAGGCCGTAGAGGGTGCGGACTTCGTCCGGTTCATCCCTGAGGTCGCATAACTCAGGCACCGCCGATTGCATTCGAAAGGCCGTCTCGTAATTGGCGATGGCTGCTTCGATGTGCGCGTCCGTGCCCACACGCCCGGCGAAGGCCCGGTCCAGCGACTCCACGAAATCAAGGCGGCGCCGCTGCGCCGGATGGCTTTCGCGGGCCCGGATGTTTCGGAGAGGTTCCCCTGCGTCCGCCCCAATGAGGGAAGCCTGATGCACCCCTGGCAGGAACCCATTGCTGTAGAGCCCAACGCCGCCGTGCGGAATGCCTGAGCCGCCGCTGCGCAAGACAACGTAGGAGGGAAGATCCCGCGACTCTGATCCCAGGCCGTAGCTGGCCCATGCGCCGGCGCTGGGGTAACCCAGGAAGGGAAAGCCCGTGTGCAGGAAGTAGTTGCCCTGAGCGTGCTCGCTGAAGGGAGCCGTCATCGAGCGAACGACGCACAGATCGTCGGCGCAGGACCCAAGGTGGGGAAAGAGATCGCTGACTTCAATGCCGCTTTGCCCGTAGGCCCGGAAGCGCCAGGGCGAAGGCATGAGAGTTCCATTATTGTTGAACTGCGTCCGCTCGATGGGCATGGGCATGGCTTTGCCGGCCTCCTTGGCTAAGCGTGGCTTGGGATCGAAAGAATCGAGATGCGAGACTCCCCCGGACATGAAGCAGAAAATGACGTTGCGCGCCCGAGGCCGCATCCGTGGGAGGGGAGGAGCAGCGATTGCCGCAGGGGAGGAACCGGCCGCGCCGGATCGCATCGCCGCCAGGGCGGTCAGGCCAAAACCGGTGGAGCACTGGGCTAACAAAGACCGGCGGCTCAGTGGAAGAGATTCGAACCCAGACATAAGCGACTCCGCATTCAGTACAAGTAGATAAACTCCTTCAGATTGAAGAGCGATTGGGCGAGGTCGCGCCATTCGCCGCCGGGACCAACGTCTTCGCCCAGCTCGCGGCGCATGCGTTCGCCCTCGGCAGAGCAGACGAGCAGCTCCTGCTCAAGCTCATCCGATCGCAGCCGTTCCTCATCCGTCATTGCCTGCCACAGGCCCTGGACGGACAAGCTCTTTCCCCCATCCGCCGAAGCGGCGACTTCATCCGGGGAAAGAGCCCGGTCGAAGACACGTGCCCTGAGGATCCGGCCCGCGAAGAGCTTGCCCGGCGCGGCCGGTGCATGCCGCATCCCCAGAACGACCTCGGCCGCTTCCGGCGCAAAAAGGACTGGGCCCGAGCTTCGATAAGGTTTTCCATAGACTGTTCCGTCACGGTAGCCGGTGATGGATCCATCAACGTCCCAGACCATGGCGAGGTGAATGGGTTTCCCTTCCCCCTCTTTCTCGGCCGGTCCTCCAAAGTCCTGCGTCCTTTCAAAAAAGTTGCTGCCAGCCAGCCAGCGGCGCGGTTCGCGTTCGGCAAAGACGATGGAATCGAAGACTTCTCCGCCGAGACTTTGCACGCCGATGATGCCTCCGCCTCGCTGCTCGAGGCCGGCTGGGATGACCCAAGCTTCCAAAGTTTTGGCTCGGAGAGGACGCGTCAACGGCCCGGCGGAGGCCCAGGCCGTCAAGCCGTCGAGAAGCAGAGCGCCATCCTGTTGGCGGGCGCCGCCATGCAGGATCAAGGGCGGAGAACCCGCTCCCTCCGCAATGCCGCTGCTGCCGGTGAAATCCCATTCCCAAAGCGGATCCGGAGGCGCGGGCTTCGCCGCAGGGAGTCCGCCGTCTGCCGCGACCGTCCGCTGAAGAACCGTTTCCCGCAGCTCCGCAAGCTGCCTCTGCAAAGAAGCCTCTCGCCTCTGTGTTTCGGCCAGGGTGACAGCGGCCGTCTGCCGCGCCTGCCGCGATTCTTTCAGATAATCTACGGCGCCCTGGACTTCCATCGCTCGCGCTTCGCGTCCAAGCGCCTGGCGAAACATTCCCGCGATGACTTCCTCCTCTTGGGTCTCGCTCGCAGCGGGCGTCGCCCGTCGCGCCCATTCTCCGGCGAGCCGGACGACGAAGGGGTCGTTCAAAAGCGTGAGGGATTGGGCGGGCACGTTCGTGGCGTCCCGGTTGCCCCGCGCTGTGTGCGGTTCCGGCGCATCAAACACGGCCAGCAGAGGATCGAGATCGTTTCTCATCACCCTCAGGTAGATACTGCGTCGCCCGCTTTCCCCCGAGACCGGCGGCCCGAAGAGAGCTGGATCCAGCGAGCCGGCCGTGGTCAATAGTGCGTCGCGAATGGCCTCGGCTTCGAGACGGCGCACGGAAAAGTACGACAACAGCGCGTTCCCGGGATCCTTCTCTATGACTCCGGGGGGCGGCGCGCTCGAAGCGCGAAACGTATCTGACAAAACGAGAAACCGGAGCATCTTCCGAATCGACCAGCCGTTTTCCACAAAGCGGCCCGCCAGGTAATCCAACAATTCTGGATGCGTGGGTTCCCGCCCTAAGCGGCCGAAACTGTCGGGGGTCGCGACGATGCCCTTGCCGAAGACGTGATGCCACAAACGATTGACGATGACCCGGGCTGCGAGGGGATTATCCGGAGCGAGGATATCCTCAGCGAGTGCGAGCCTGCCGCTGGACCCGGCTGGATAGGGCTCGTTCGAGAAGACTTCGAGAAAGCCGCGGGGAACCGTCTCAAGCGGACGCCGGTGATCGCCGCGCTCGAACAAGGGCTGGTCGACGAATTCGGTTTCCAAGACGCCAGGAATGCGAACCGGGTCCGGCAGTTGTGGTTCCAGCCGGCGGTATTCCGCCATCAAGCCGGCTGATCCGGGCACCTCGGCGATCTGCACAGGCAGGGCGCCGCTCCGTACGAGCAGACCGAGAAAGGAGGCGCCGCCATCGTCGAGATCGCCGGTTCGCCAGGAATGCAGGACCCGCCGCAAGGTCCGGCCGAAAAGCGCGTCCACAGCGGAGCCCGCTGCCGGCAGCGCCGCAGTCTCGAAAAGCGGGCTCCAGGCCGAGAGATCCTCAGCGGGCGGTCCTCCGCTTCCGGCGGGGACGAATGCGGCCTCGCGCAGTGCTAACCAGGAGGGCGGCCCATCCGTGCGCGAGAGTACAGGCTGGTCCAGCGCCGTGCTGATCTCGGCGTGGATGCGGTCTCCCGTCCAATAACTCAAATCCCACCTGAGCCAATTCCAGGATCCGCCGTCCAGCCGGCTCACGGGATAGACGGTCCCGTCCCGGGGATAGTTCTGCACGGCGTAACGCGCTACGGCTCCGCCGGAGCCCGCGGCTCGCAGGTAAAGTTCACGTCCATCCTCCAGCAGCAGGTGTTTCGATTGAAGGATCCCGCTGTCCCGCGGACTGATCAGATGGCTGTACCAGCCTGCGGGCAAAATGTCGTCGAGGATCCGGCTCCCATCCAATCGGAGCGCAAAAGAGCCCGCGGGAGCAGGACCGTCCTCCACACCCGTTCCGTGAGCGAACCAGGCTCCGTCGCCGCTTGTCGCGGGCCAGTGAATGACTCCGGGACGTTCGCGCCACGCCTTCCAGTCCTCCAGATTCTTCAGCCAGCGATCCCGCAGAGCGTTCCAGGCGGCGCCCGCATCCGCTTCCGTTGCGGACCGCAGCTCGCGCCACGGCTTCCACAGCGTTTCCGATGGCGGATCTCCCTCGCCGGAATCTCCGTCGAGCGCCGGGCCCTGACCCTTTTCCCAAGCCGCCGCGCGAGCGAACCACGTTTCCGCGAGGCGCTCCTGCAGGGACCCTTTCAATGACTGGAGGCGGCGGACAATCTGGTCGCGAGCCTCCGGTGTGTTCACTGTCCGCAACGCCGGACGGCAACTGGCGAAAACTCCATACCAGGCGTAGAAGTCACGCTGGCTCACCGGATCGAACTTATGATCATGACACCGCGCGCAGGACACCGTTAGGCCTAACAAAGCCTTGCTGACGACATCGATCTGGTTATCGACGAAACGCACCTGCTCGTCGAGGGCGTCGGTCGGCGCAAAGCCGTGAAAGACCATTCGCAGGTGGGCCGGCCCGGCGGCGGACTCGTTCACACCCCGTTCCGGATCGGTCCGCGGCTCCGCAAGCAAGTCGCCCGCGAGTTGTTCGCGCACCAACTGGTCGTAGGGAACATCGGCGTTCAGCGCGCGAATGAGGTAGTCCCGGTAGCGCCAGGCCTGGGGTATCGGGGGATCCCCTTCGCTCCCGTGGGATTCCGCATAGCGAAACCAGTCCATCCAATGCCGCGCCCAGCGCTCCCCATAGTGGGGCGAGGCCAGCAGCGCGTCTACGAAGCGGGCGTAGGCTCCCGGCTGCGTGTCTTCCACGAACCCCTGGAGCTGGGCCGGGCTGGGCGGCAGACCCGTGAGGACAAAGGCGGTGCGGCGCGCCAGCACTGCCGGGTCCGCCGGTTCCGCTGGAAGCAGCCCTTCCCTCATCAGCCGGGCCGCGATGAAGGCGTCCACCGGATGCCGGTTCTCGCCGGTCGGCGGCGGTTCCGCTTGGGTCAGCGGCTGGAAACTCCACCATTTCCGGCGTTCCTCGCGCACCGACTCCCAATCTTTCCCTGTCTCGACCGCCCCGGCGGGGGGCGGGGCGTCTCGGGGGTCGAAGGCCCCGGTGTTTACCCACTCGGTGAAATCCGCGAGAACGCTCTCGTCGAGCCGTGGACGGCCGTTCGGCATTTTCAAGTCGTCCGCGGTGTGGCGCAAGGCGCGGATCAACAGGCTGGCTTCGGCATCGCCGGGAATGAGGGCCGGGCCAGATTCTCCCCCTTGCATCAGGCCTTCCCGGTAATCTACTGCGAGGCCGCCCTTGCGCTTCCCCTCGCTGCGGTGGCACTCGTAGCATTCGTCCACCAGGACCGGGCGAATGCGTTGCTCGAAGCGCTCCAAGGCGGCTGGGTTCCCGGCGCCCTGCTCCTCCGCAGCCTTCCCAGGCGTCATCCCCGCGGCCCAGAGCGCGGCAGCGGCTCCCAGGAGCCGGGGCCGCGAGAGGAGAAACCGGGTTGGATGGCTGGAAGGTGTTCCCGCTTTCATCGATTGAGGCCCGAAACCTCCTGTCCCGGTGTCCTGCATTGTCCGCGGAGGCCGGAACGAATCAAGTCCGGGTCTGTATCGGGTTGCTTTGCAGGCGTTGGAAAGCGCGCCATGTCGCGACCAGCCAATGCGCCTTCGAGCCAGCGTGCTTGCCCTGCGGAGCCATCCGCCGTTAAATGCACGCGGCACGATGAAAACTTCCGTCCTCCGCTCATTTCTCGCCGGGTCACTGGTCTTTGGTTCTGCTGCGGCGTTCGCTGCGGATCAGCCGAACATTCTGTTCCTGTTCTCCGACGATCACGCTCTCCAGGCCATTTCTGCGTATAGCGGCGGCCGGCTCAATCGGACTCCCCACATCGACCGCATCGCTTCGGAGGGGATGCTCTTCACCAACTCCTTTTGCGCCAACTCCATTTGTGGACCTTCCCGGGCCTCTATCCTCACCGGCAAACACAGTCACCTCAACGGCTTTCTCGACAACGACTCTTCCCGCTTCGACGGCTCTCAAACGACCTTCCCCAAGCTGCTGCAGCACGCCGGTTACCAGACCGCCATGATCGGAAAGTGGCATCTCGTTTCCGATCCCACCGGGTTCGATCACTGGGAGGTTCTCCCGGGTCAGGGCAACTACTACAATCCGGACTTCCTCCAGATGGACGGATCGCGGAAGCGCTATGAAGGCTATTGCTCGGACATCATCACCAGCCTGGCGCTGGATTGGCTGGAGGAAAAGCGGGATGCAGCCAAGCCCTTCCTGCTCATGGCCCAGCACAAGGCTCCCCATCGCAATTGGGCTCCGCCGGAGCGGCATCTCCGCTTGTTCGACGAAGGCGATCTTCCAGAGCCTTCCACCCTTTTCGACGACTACAGCGGCCGCTCCAAGCTCCTCGCCGAAAATGAAATGACCATCGCCCGCCACATGCATTGGGGGCACGACATGAAGTTCCACGGGGAGAACCGGTTTCCCGAGCATTTTCTCGGCAACATCGGCAACGGCGAATACGACCGCATGACCGACGCGCAGAAGGCGGCCTGGGACTCCGTCTACGAGCCGAAAAACCAGGCCTTCATCGAGGCCATGGAAGCCGGCAAACTGTCCGATGCGGATGTGGTCCGCTGGAAATACCAGCGGTACATCAAAGACTACCTGCGTTGTATTCAGGGCATGGACGACGGCATCGGGCGCATTCTCGATTACCTCGATCAGTCCGGTCTCAGCCGCAACACCATCGTCATCTACTCTTCCGACCAGGGTTTCTACCTGGGCGAGCACGGCTGGTACGACAAACGCTGGATGTTCGAGGAGTCCTTCGCCATGCCCTTTCTCATTCGTTGGCCGGGCGTGATCGAGCCGGGCACGCGATCCACCGCCTTGATTCAGAACATCGACTACGGACCCACGCTGCTGGAAGTCGCTGGAGTCACCGTTCCGGGAGAGATGCAGGGCCGAAGTTTCCGCACTGTCCTGGAAAACGGGGGATACGCTCCCGAGGATTGGCGCGATGCCCTCTACTACGCCTACTACGGGGAGCGCACCCATCACGTCGCCGCCCACGACGGCATACGCACCCTGCGCCACAAACTCATGTTCTTTCCGCGCAGCAACGAATGGCAGCTCTTCGATCTTCAGCACGATCCGTGGGAAATGCGCAGCGTGCACGACGACCCGGCTTATCGGCAGACCCTGGCAAGCTTGCAGGAACGTTACCGGGAACTGCGGGACGAGAACGAGGTCAACAGCGCGGTCATTCCCGGCTCCCGTCTCACGGAAGAATGGTGGCGGGAGCGCTGGCGGGAGAAGAACGAGCAGACTCGCGAGGGACCGGCCGAACTGCTTTTCGTCGGAGATTCCATCACTCAATCCTGGGAAGGTCCCGGCAAGGAGCTTTGGGAGGCCCGCTACGCGCCGCGGCAGGCGGTGAATCTCGGGTTTTCCGGCGACCGGACTGAGCATGTCCTGTGGCGATTGCGCTCCGGGCAATTTGGAGGAACGCGGCCCAAGGCCGCCGTGGTCATGATTGGCACCAACAACACGGGACACCGCCAGCAAGCCGCCTCGGAAACCGCCGCCGGCATTCATGCCGTCGTAACGGACTTGCGAACCCGTTTTCCGGAGACTCCGGTTTTGCTCTTGGGCGTGTTTCCGCGGGGCGAAACGGCCGCCGATCCCCTCCGGCGTCTCAACGCCGAGATCAACGGCATCATCGCGACTGCGGCATCGGAAGATCCGAAAGTGGAATATTTGGACATCGGACAGGTCTTTCTCGAGGAGGACGGGACCCTTTCCAAAGAGATCATGCCGGACTTCCTGCACCTTTCCGGGGAAGGCTACCGCCGCTGGGCCGAAGCCATCGAGGATCCCCTGCGCCGTTTAGGAGGATTTGAAGCGCTGAAGTGACGTGGCCGTGGATCACCCTGAGGCTTGGGGGAAGCTGCGGTCGATAGTGCAGACCGGACATGGCTGATCGCATCAGTCCGCAGCAGCGCTCATGGACGATGCGCCGGGTTCCCGGCGGCGACACCGGTCCTGAGAAGCAAGTGCGTTCGTTGCTGCATGGCTTGGGCTACCGCTTCACTGTCGCCGGTCCACTCAACCGGACGCTTCCCGGGAAACCGGACATTGTTCTTCCGCGCCGCCGGACCGTTGTCTTTGTCCACGGGTGCTTTTGGCATGCTCATGCCCCTTGCAAACGAGCAAGAATACCGGAAGCGCACCGCGACTATTGGCTTAAGAAGATCATGGGGAACAAGGCGCGCGATGCGCGGGCGGCGCGACAATTGCGAGCGGCAGGCTGGAAAGTGATCGTGGTCTGGACCTGCCGGCTAACCTCGAAAGCGGCCTTGGAGAGGGAGCGATCGCGGTTGAAGAGAGAACTGGCCCGCGGATGCAAGCAGATTGAGGAAAGAAGGTGAACCGGAGGCTCTTGGACTGCGGCGAGCACCGCCGCTCTTTCTCGGCGCGGAGCGCCGTCGTGAGGGCAGGCGCTTTCGTCCGGGTCAGCCACAATGCCTTTAGGGATTGAGAGAGTAGGCGGTTCTAGGAGAAGAACCTTCAGCTCATTGCGAATCCCTTCAAGCATTGGGGCTAGGGGCGTCCGCCAGGCAGATCGCAAGCGGCGCGGAAGGTGACCCAGTTCTCCCGCCCAGTGAGACCTGTCGGGGCCTGATGTTGGGCCAGAATATCTGAGGAACCGTTCTGATAGGAGAATCCGGTCATAAGATAGTACCGTTGGGCGCTGGTGGGATCCGGATCCGGAGAACAAACTTCGACGCAGTTTCCCAACATGTCGAAGAAACCCAGGGGGTTCGGTTTGAGGCTTCCGACCGGGTGGGAAGAAGACTGCGAGTTCTCGGCCAACCATTCGTGATGCAACAGGAGCTTCTCGGAACCAGGGGCTCCACAGTAGGTTGGGCCGCTGATTTGGCCGAGGCAGGCGCCGAGCCATTCCGAGCCAGAGGGCAGCCGGAAGCGCGGATCCCAGGGGTCTATATGAGCGAAGTAGGCGGCGATCTCCTCATAGGCCACAAAGACAACAGGCGCATTGGGCTTGTCGAATCCGCCTTCCATGAACTCGTCCGCAGTGGGATCGCTCCGTTGGCTCAGCGCCTTGAATTGCGCTGTGGTGGTTTCCATGGTGGCGATACCGGCCAGCGGGAGGCCGGGTTCCGGACCATCGGGCCGCACGGCGATGAAGACGTGGCCATTGTAGGAGGAGAACCATTCGCCCTCACGCAAGGGCCGGTCCGCGGGAAGCGGCCGGCTGGGAGGCGCATCGGGAGGGAGCTTGCGCCATGCCTGCAAGACGCAATGGGCGGCGGAGTGGAGGCGCCCTTCGGGTCGCGAGCGCCAGAGTTCTTCGACACGCTGGAACCATGTCTCACGGGGAAAACCCTCGAGGTCTTCCCATGACCACTCGGCGATGCCGAGAAGGGCGATGTGAAGCCGGCGATCGGGCCTGGGACCGGCCGGCGCGCCGTTGGAATCGAGCTGATGCAGATCGAACCAGGGGCTGGCGTCCACCCTCCAATTCGGCCTCAGGATCTCCTCGCTAACAACGGAGGGGTCGGCTCCCGCATCACGAACGCCGAGATGAAGTCTGGCGAAGACGCCTGGATGTGTGACCGTCTCCACCGCGGCCCAGGCGCTGGAGGGTTCCCCTAGAGCGAAGAGCGCCAGAATGGCGTTGGAGACGCGCACGGTATCCGCTGCTCCCGGCTGTGCTGCCGTGCGAAGCTGAAGTTTGGGAATCGTCTGGTTGCGGATCCGGGGGTCGGCCAGTTTCCCGGTGAGAGGCGCTAACTGATTGAGCCGGGCCTCGTCGAGCAGTTCAAGCAAGGCTTCATCGTCTCCGGCGATCAACTCAGCCAGCACGGTGGATGCGGCGACGGCGTCAGCATCCGTTTGTGAGGATGGCGAAGCTCCGCGGAAGGCCTCGTGCAGCGGTTGTTCCAGCGCCAGACGAGCGGGCGGCCTGAGGCTGCGGTGCAGCTTCCGGAAATGTGCGGCCCAGGCGGCCCGGTTCTCCAACCGGGGATGAACCAGTTCGTTGGCGAGCAACTGCAAACGAGTCTCTTGGTTCCAAAAATCCTGGTGAGGAGGGAGGTTCGCGAGGATCAGCGCCGACCGCATACGCTTTTCCAGTCCGCCATCGGCGAGTCCAGAAGCCAAAGTCTCGAGTTGGCTGCTCAAGTGAGCATCGGCATGGGGCGACAAGGCGGTGGACAGCATCTCAATCGCCCCAGGATCCGCTGCGTTGAGCAAGAACTCTTCGAAGAGCCGGTGCGCATACAGAGCCGGCGAGTGGTCGACCAAGACGTAAAGAGCATTGAAGTTCTGTTCGCTCTGCGGCGCGTGATCGGAGGCGGCGGCAAGCTTCTTCTTCAGAATCCGGTAGACCCAATGGCGGTAGGGCTCGGCCTTGGCTTTCATCACCGGCAGTTGCGCCCCGGAGGCGTTCAGGAGGTTCTCGCTATGAATGTGCCCGTGGTAAAGGCCTGCCAGGGACCAGTAGCCCCCAACGAGGCAACCGGCGGCGGCGGCGGAGAGAGCCAGGCGACGGATATTCCGTTTCGAGGTTTCGCGCAACAGAGCCTGTTGCGTCTCGGAGCGTTGGCTCCTCCGCGTGTGCACGAGGAAAAGAAGCCATTCCCAGAAGGTAGGAAGGAAACGGCGCTTCCGGTTGTTGCTCGTCCAGACTTCCGTGACTTGGCGGAGTTGAAGGCCGATGCGCCCATGGAGTGTCGCCATGCTGCGGCGATCGATCCAATCCCGCAGGGCGTGGACGAGGAAATCGTGCGTGAGCTGGTACTCCCTGCCGCGGCCGGACTCGCCGGATTCAGCCGGAGTCAGGATGCGGAGGTCGCGGTCCAACGAGCGAATGATTCCGTGGAACACCTCTGGGGAGTGGCTGAGGCGGGAGACTTCCATCAGCTCGCTTTCGGGCCGGGCACGGCTCTTCAAGCTGGAACCTGCCGGTGGGATAAGGCCGGCCAGGATCATCTCGACGGCTGGGAGATTGTTGCGGAGATCGGGATTCGCATGACGGCTCTGGAGGCTGTCGTCGAGGAAACGGATCCCCAGACCGGCCGCGCCGCCCAAGTCCTTGAGCTGCCGCGGATCCCAGGGCCGCACTTTGAAAAGCTCCGCGAAGACAGTGAGGAGCACGGGCTCGACGGTGGATCCGCCGCTAAGCAGTTCCACGGCCTGGGAGACGAAAGCGGTCTCTCCTTCGCTCAGGAGATTTGGTTCCGGCGGAAGGCGCTGGTATGCCCTGCCCAGCTTGATGAGCACTTGCTCGGCGTGGCTCCGGTCGAAGGCTTCCACGCAGGCGCAGTTAGTCGCCGTATGCAACTCCACCTCGAGTTGATGCATGAACTGACTTGTGGCTAGCCAGAAGTCGTCCCGCACGACCAAGAGCGCCTGGACCCGTTGGCCGTCGCATTGCCTCAGCGCGTCGATCAAATCGCATGGCCCGCGATGCATCCAATCGGCATGCAACCATTGCTCGAACTGATCGAGAATGAGAAGGAGCTTGCGTCCTCCGAACCCGGTCGATCCTTCGCGGGCGGCGCGCAGGACTGCGGAGAGGGATGTCGAGGCGGAAAGTGAAGGCATACGCCGCATCAGCGCCTCACGCAGACGTTCCTCGGTGACGCTCCCGGCGGCTTCCACGACGACGGGTTGAACGTCGTAGGCGAGATGGGGCAGCACTGCGGCGCGCAAAAAAGAGGATTTCCCGCTTCCGGAGGGGCCGTAGAGCAAACCGACCCGGAAAGCTGCTCCGGGAGTCTGCTCTTCGATCCCCTCCTTCCAGAAGCGCACGCTGGTGGGAAGACCCCGGCGATCGCGTGGTCCGGGCAGAAGTTCCAGAAAGAATCCGGCGTCGGCTGCGGAATAGGATTGCAAGCCGCGCGGTGTGAATTTGGAGCTGGGAACCGTGGCGCTGTCGGGGGCGGTTCGCGCCGTTTTCCAACTCCTGAGGTCGGCGGCGAGGTCGAGCGCGGAGGAGTAACGGTTGGACGGCAGTTTGGACAGAGCACGCAAAACGATGCGTTCCAGTTCCGGATCGATGGAGTCGCGGAGCTGCCGAAGCGGCTTGGGGTCGAGCCGGGTGACGCGGTCGAGGATCTCTTCGTAGTTGGCTCCTTCAAACGGCCGCCGGCCGGTGAGCCACTCGTAGAGGATGACCCCAACGGCCCATATGTCGCTGCGGCCGTCGAGGAGGTGCCCTTCGCCGCGGGCTTGTTCCGGGCTCATGTATTGCGGGGTGCCGGCTCTGCGGAAGCGCCGGGGATCTCCGAAGCGCTCGTTGAGAAGGGCGATCCCGAAATCGATGAGGAACGGGACACCCTGGCGATCGACAAGGATGTTGGCGGGCTTGACGTCCCGGTGATAGATGCGCTCGCGATGGGCGTGTTGCAGCGCTTCGCATATCATCGTGAGCAGTTCGGCGGCGCGGACGGGATCGCCCTGCGATTCCTCCATGATCTGGGAGAGGGCGACGCCTTCAATCAGCTTCGAAACGATGAACATTTCGCCGGAGGGAAGCGTGCCGACATCGTGAATGGGAACGATGTTGGGGTGATCGAGGCGGCCCAGGGCTCGCGCTTCGTCAAGCCGGATGTCGCCCTCATCCTCCTGCCGGACTGCGGGGAGACGGGGGAGGAGCTTTACGGCGACTTCGCGATCGAGTTCGGGATCGTAGCCATGATAGACAACGCCGAACGCTCCGGCTCCGAGAACCTTGACGAGTTGAAAGCGCCCGATGGACTCGGGCGTAGAGCGCGCCCGGAAGCCCTCGCCGCCTCCCGATCCCTTCCCGCCGCCGGATCTGTTGCCGTCATCGGGCGCAGTCTTGGACTCGTCGAAGCCCTCCATGGTTTCGCCCGGCAGCATGTCAGCCGCCGTGGACGCTGGCAATGCTGGAAGCTGCACCGTCACAAGGGGGCTCTACGGGCGCGCGCTGCAAAAGTTACGCTGCGCACGGTGCATTCTCACTACTGTGGATTCCTTAAGCCTTGGGCGGCTTCTCCAATACAACAACCGGTTCGTCCGGCGCGTAAGCGGGCGCAGACGAAACCGCGGGCATGCCAGGCAGAGACAGAGGATTACTGGCTCCAGCGGCTTCTTCGTCGGCCAGGGGAGCCCCCTGGCAGCCGGCGCCGTGATGATGGTGCGATTCGTGAGGCCCGGACGAATCCTCGCTGAGAAAATGCGCCTTGAGCCGGGCGTAGTCCGCCGGAGTATCCAGATCACTCAACGCCATTGCCCCCGTCGCCGCCGCCTCCAGCACGGAAGTGGGATGGGCGTCTAGCAATCCGTGCAGGCCAACGCCGTCGAAGCAGGTCAACACTTCATCGCGGTGTTCCATCCCCACCAAGAGGGGATGCCCGCGGCCTGCTGGTCCGCGCGGCACAATCAACGAACATCCGCTGCTGCCTCGGGCCGCCAAGAGCGTCTCGATCAGGGCTGGGGTGACCCCGGGTTGATCCCCCAGGACGATCAGAGCGGCCTCGCATTGGGCTGGCAGCGCACGAAACCCGCAACGGACGGAGGAGAGCATGTCGCCTTCCGGGTCAGGGTTGGTCACGAAATCGAGGGCTTGTCCGGCCAGAGCGTTTGGGATGGCGCTGTCCCCGGCGCGAATGACCACGAAGATTCTGCCCACCGGCCCGCGAGGGATGGCTGCGACAACGCGAGCGATGACGGTCCGATCGCCGAACGGAAGGAGGAGCTTGGAGGCGCCCATGCGGCGCGATTGCCCGGCCGCTAGGATGATTGCACAGATCATCGGGATACAGGCGCCGGTTCCAGGGCGTTTTGATTTATTCGGTGATGCCGCGCGGGACTTGGTGGATGGGTTGGCACGGCGCGAGGAGCAAATTGAGATTCGTGGCCGGCGGACAACAAAGCCAACGCTTTCAACGAGTTCCGCCCGAAGGGTCGCGCAATTGACCGGCTCGCGGAGCGACGCTTTCGCCCTGCTCTGACGGCGCGGGACGCGGCGTTGCAGAATGAATTAAGACGCTCTCCAGCCGGGACCCGCTCCGGCTCTGCAAGACCTTGCGCTGGACCGCGATGATCTGAGCAAGGATGCTCACTGCGATCTCGGGCGCCGTTTGCGCTCCAATATCAAGGCCGATGGGAGCGTGGACACGGTTAAAATCCTCGTTTGTGGCGATGCCCGAAGCGACAAAGTGCTCCCGCATCAGGGCCACTTTGCGTTGGCTGCCAATCATTCCAATATAGGCGGCAGGACTGTGAATGCAGGCTCTCAGCGCGCCGGCATCCGGCTGGTGACCGCGAGTGAGAAGCGCGATATAGGTTTCGGAATCGATGGGGAAATCCTTCACTGCTCCGGCGATCTCTCCGCAGATCAGGCATGTCCCTTTGGGAAAATGGGAGGCCGCCAGCCATTCCGCGCGATCGTCGATGACGGCGACGTCAAAATCCAAGAGAGCGGCGTGAGTCGCGAGAGCCTGACCGACGTGTCCGGCTCCGGCGATCAGGAGTTGCGGTTGAATCGCCATCGGCATGTAGAGCACGGTCAGGATGTCTTCCAGACCGGTTTCCGGAGCGACGAAGCTTGATGCGTGGGAAAAGGCCAGCGCCTGTTGGAGACGGGGAGCCCGGCTCGGGTCCTCACAGGCGGCGATGTCGGGAGCACTCCACCATCGGCTTTCAACCCGGAGCGGATGGCCGTCCAAGACTCGGGTTTCGAGGATGCCGGGTTCCCGCCGGAGCCAGCTTTCCCAAGCTCGACGGTAGGCAAGACGATCCGCCTCAGTAAAGGGTTGCACCAACACCCGGACAACTCCTCCGCAAATGGGATTGGGATCCTGGCCGCCGGAACCCTGCAACGCAAAATCGAAAATCTCCGCCGGACCGCCGGAAGCGATTCGCGCGCCGCGACGCAGGGCTTCGGCTTCGAGGGCCCCGCCGCCAATGGTCCCGGCCAGAAGAGATGCGCCGTTCAACACGGCCTGAGCCCCACAGGGCAAGGGAGCCGAACCTCGGGTCCGCAGCACGGTGGCGAGGGCGCAGGGGCCCGGGGCCGCAGCGCCGCCGGCCAAACATTCCAGGACCTCGCCCCAGCCAGGCCGACTTTTCATGCCTCGAGTCGGACCGGGAGTTTCCGAACCCGCTGGCCTGCCGCGCGGAACACCGCGTTGGCGACGGCCGGAGCCACGGCGATGAGCGGTGTTTCGCCGCCGCCAACGGAATCCAGGTCGGGGCGGTCAAGAAGGTGAATCTCCAATTGAGGCAAGCCGGCGAAACGCGGAACCGGGTAACTGCTGAAGGCGGGATTGAGGATCTTGCCGCCGGCGAAGCGGGTTTCTTCGGAAAGGATGGGACCGAGACCCATGATAATAGATCCCTGCACCTGAGCACGGAGGTTGGCCGGGTTGAGGACCTTACCGCACTCGAAAACCTGACATACATGCGTGACGCGGAGGGTCGAAGCTTCCACGACGACCTCAGCGCACGCAGCTACGAAAGAACCCTTCTCGGTTCCACAGGCAATGCCGGCTCCCCGCGGCGGCGTAAGCTCCTGCGAGCGGCTGGCCCAGTCGAAGCGCCGGGCGGCTTCCTCGAGCACATCGCGGAGCCGGCCCTCCTCGAGGTGCGCCAATCGAAACTCCAGCGGATCCTGACCCGCCAGGAACGCCAGCTCGTCCATGAAGCATTCCCGGGCAAAGACATTTGCGGTGGACGCCAAAGCCCGGTAAGAACCGTGCCGCAGAGGGGCCTCTGTTCCGAGAAATGCGGACTCCGCTTTCCCCGTGCGGTAAGGCGTGTCCACGGCCGAACGTCCCGAGTTTACGTTGATAAAATGCCAGGAGGTAAGGCGGCCGGCGGCGTCGAGACTGGCCTCCGCTTCGATGAGCGCGGCCGGACGAAACTGCGCCCAGGTGAATTCCTCTTCGCGCGTCCATTGCAGACTGACCGGCTTGCCTGCAGCCTGGGCCAGTCTGGCGGCCTCGACCGCGCATTCCCCTGAGTGTTTCCCGCCAAATCCCCCTCCAAAATCGGGAATGATCACGCGCACGCGATCTTCCGCGATCCGGAAAGCCTGGGCCAACTCGCCGCGAACGCGGAACGGCATCTGGCTCGCAGTCCAGACGGTCAGCCGCCCGTCGTCCCACTCAGCGACGGCGCTCCGGGGTTCCATGGGACAATGCTGCACATAGGGAACATGATAGGATTGCCGCAAGGTATGGGACGCCCCGTCCAGTTCCGCACGGAACGGATTCTCCGGGATCCCGCCTTCGGCATGCTCCCGGAGATGCTCGAACAAGGCATCGCTCGAAGTGTGGTCGCCGCGTTCTTCCCAGACCGCGGCTGCGGCGAGCGCGCTCAGGGCTGCGGCAGCCGACGCCGAGGTGGGACCGGCCAGGCCTGCGAACTGATCGTCGTGGACCGCCGTCACGCCATCGAAGGCCTGGGCCGCGGCGAGGTCCAGGGAAACAAGCCGGGCTCCGAAGGCCGGTGGACGCAGCACCCGCCCATAGAGCATACCCGGGCGCTGGATATCCGAAGGATAGGTGTGACTTCCGGTCACGAGGCCGGCTCCGTTTGGCCGCGACACGGATTGTCCCAGCACCTCCCAACGGTCCATGGGCGTCAGACGGGGACCGTCGGGGATGGCCTGGGCCAGCGCCGCGGCGGAATCTGCGTCCGATACCAGATCGGCGTAACTCAGCCGGTGGTCCTCTCCCGCTTGCCGGGCCTCTCCGGCCCGCACCTCGATCTGCAAGGGATCGACATCCCAGCGAGAGGCGGCCAGACGGACCAGCAATTCCCTGGCGGCGGCACAACCCGCGCGAATGGCCGGAACGGTTGACGGAGTCGAGCGGCTTCCCGCCGTGCCTCCGTCGTCTGGAACCGATTGGGTGTCGGCCATAAGCAGATGGACCTGGGAAGGGGAAAGGCGCAGTTCTTCCGCCGCAGCCTGCGTCAGCTCAGCTCGGGATCCCTGACCGCACTCTACTTTTCCGGTGAATACTGTGATCGTCCCGTCGTCGGCGATGTGAAGCCGGGCCGCGAGAGTGGCGGCGCCTCCTCCACCACCGCGCTGGGAGCGGCGGCCCCGATCCTGGGCTGGAGCGGGCAACGCGAGGATCAATCCGGCCCCAAGAGTGCGGACGAAGCCCCGCCGGCTCGGTCGAAAATGGAAGGGGACGCAATCGAAAACCAGTTCCTCGTCGAATTCGGATGCCGTTGGATCTCCTGCCGGAAATAGAGGGTTCGCGTGACCCGCTTTCATGTTAGTCTCCTTTCGGTAGTCCGCCGGCGGCGCGTTGGACGGCTCGGAGGATGTTCGGGTAACTACAACACCTGCAAATATTGCCGTTGAGCGCCGCGACGATCTGCGCGTCGTCGGGGCGAGGGTTCTCAGCGAGGAGAGCGACGGTGGTGAGAATCATACCCGGCGTGCAATACCCGCATTGGTAGGCATCCTCGTCTAGGAAAGCCTGTTGGACGGGATGCAGAGCGTCCTCCCGGCTCAGGCCTTCGATGGTGACGATTTCCCGCCCGTCGGCCTGGGAAACGGGAGTGCGGCAGGAGAAAACGCGACGCTGGTCCAGGAGCACTGAACACGCTCCGCATTGGGTCTCGCCGCAGCCGTACTTTGTTCCGGTTAGCCCCAAATCTTCGCGGAGGACCTCGAGGAGCGGGCGATCCGGGGAGGACGCCACGGTCTGTTTCTCCCCATTGATGGTGAAGGAAATGGTCGTGGATGTCTGGCTGGTTTCCTGCGGTTCCGTATTCATGACGACAGGGGCGGTTCGTGATCCCGGGGGAAGGAAAAGTGGGGCGGGAGAGCCCGAATACTCACTCTTCCAGAGATCGCGCCGGTGGTCCAGCCCGAAGGGCGTGTTCCCGGAGAAGATCCTTATCCAGCTCATTGCGAATCCCTTCGAACGGCGGGGAAACGAAGGCTTGCCCAGCCGGGATGATTGTGGGACCCTCGTGCCAAGAAAAAGTCACAGCGTATGATTCGGGCGGTTCTTGCTTCCTTACTCGCGGGAGGGGTGATGTTTTTGTGGGGTTGGGTCTATTGGGGTTTTCTGGTCATGGCCTTAAATCCCTACGGAGAACTCGATGCGGATGCGGAAGCCGCCGTCGTCGAGGCGGCAAAGGCAGCGCTACCCTCAGGCGGAGTGTACTACGTGCCTGATCCCTACTCAGCTAGAGAGGGCGAAGACTCGGCCAAGGCCTGGAAGGCGAAACACGAAGCCGGTCCCCTTCTCGAAGTCTTCTACCATCCCGAAGGCCGCAATCCCATGGATCCAGGCAAGTTTTTGACCGGTTTCCTCCACATGGCGGCCGTGGCTTTTCTGCTCGCCCTTGCCATGCGGAAGGGGGGAGGATGTTTGGCGAAGTATGGGTGCCGGCTGGGTCTGGCGGCGTTAGTCGCGGTGGTGGCGGCGACTTGGGTGGACGGAGGCGAGATCATCTGGTTCCACCATCCCGTGAAGTGGGAAGCCATCCAGTGGGTGTATCATGCCGTGGGTTTGCTGCTCGGCGGAGCCGTAGTCGCCGCCCTGGTTAAGCCGGTGGCCGCCTCGCAGTGAGGACCCCGGGCGGACTCCCTATGAGAACTCTCACGAAAGTATTGCGTCAGAGTCTAGCGGCCGGAGTGATCCTGGCCAGCAGCGACGGGTTTGCAGACGAGGAGAGGGATCCGGCTTTCACGCCGGTGTTTGAACGGGACGTCCGCCCCATTCTAAAGGCACATTGCTTTCATTGTCATGGAGAGGGGGAGGAGATCGAGAACGGCGTCGACCTTCGCTTGCGGCGCTTCATCATCGACGCGCGCACAGAGTCTGGGGAACCAGTGGTGACGCCCGGAGCCGCCGCGGAAAGCGCTCTCCTGCGATTGATCCGTTCCGGAGACATGCCCAAGGGCGAAAAGAAGCTCAATGCACAGCAAGCGTCGACGATCGAAACTTGGATTTCTGCGGGCGCTCCCGCGGCGCGACCGGAACCGGAATCCCTTTCCTCCGGTTTTTACCTGACCGAAGAGGAGAGAAACTTTTGGTCTTTTCAACCGGTGACGAAACCGGAGGTTCCCTCTGAGACTGTGGTGAATCCGGGGGCGACGCAGGTGGGCAACCCGATCGACGCCTTTATCCAGGACCGGATGCAGGAAGTGGGCCTGACTGCGGCTCCGGAGGCGGACCGCCGCACATTGGCGCGCCGGCTCCACCTCGATTTGTTAGGCATGCCGCCCGAACCCGAAGACGTGGAGCGGATTCTTTCTGACGACCGGCCGGACGCGTATGAGCGTTTGGTGGACCGCCTTCTCGCGTCGCCCGCCTATGGCGAACGCTGGGGACGGCATTGGCTCGATGTGGCTGGTTATGCGGATTCCAATGGCTACGCGGAAGCCGATTCCATCCGGCATCATGCCTGGCGATACCGGGATTATGTGATCCGCGCTTTCAACGAGGACAAGCCCTGGGATGAGTTTGTCGTGGAACAGCTCGCCGGGGACGAGCTGGCTGGGGCGACCCAGGAAGATGCTGCCGAACGCATGCTCAATCCAACCGCCCGTGAACAGTTGATCGCCACCGGCTTCCTGCGCTTGGCCCCGGACGGAACCGGCGACGGAGAAGCCGATCAGAATCTCGCCCGCAATCAAGTCGTCGCCGAAACGCTGACGATTGTCTCCTCGTCTCTGCTGGGGTTGACCGTCGGTTGCGCCCAGTGCCATGACCACCGCTATGATCCGGTCTCACAAGCCGATTATTATCGCTTGCGAGCGATCTTCGAGCCGGGATTCGACTGGAAGAACTGGCGGAATCCGGACGCTCGTCTGGTCTCGCTCTTTTCGGACGAGGACCGGGCGCGGGCCGATTCCATCGAGGCCGAAGCGCGAAAGATCGATGCCATGGCAGAGGAGCTTCGCCGGGAACTGTTGGATGAGGTCTTCGAAAAGGAACTGGCGAGATTGCCGGAGAATCTCCGTGCCGCGGCTCGCGTAGCGCGAAACACACCAGCTTCGGAGCGGAGCGCCGAGCAACGCGACCTCTTCACCCTCTATCCCAGCGCCGATGTTCAGGGCGCCCTCGATCTCTACGATCCGGAGGCGAACAAGAAGGTGGGAGAGAAGCAGGGCGAGGCCGCTGCCCTGCGGGCGACGAAACCGCCCGAACCGAAAGCCATGGTTCTCACCGAGCGAAAAGGAACTCCGCCAGACTCCTTCGTTTTCTATCGCGGCGACCATGACGACCCGCGCCAAGCGGTCGAACCTGCGGATTTGGAAGTCCTCAGAGGGCCGGAGAAAGGGGACCTAAGCGCCCCTGAGGAGACCTTGGCGAGTTCGGGCCGCCGGTGGGCCTATGCGCAATGGCTCACCAGCGGTGAGCATCCCTTGGTGGCCAGGGTTTTGGTGAACCGGATGTGGCTGCATCACTTCGGTCGCGGTATTGTGGCTTCGCCAGGCGATTTTGGCGCGCTCGGCGATGCTCCCTCCCATCCAGAGCTGCTGGATTGGCTCGCCAGCGAGTTCGTCGAAAGCGGTTGGCGGCTCAAGGACTTGCATAGATTGATTCTCACCTCGCAGGTCTACCGGCAGTCGGCGCACAATCCCGCTTCCGCCGAAGCCGATTTGGAGAACCGCCACTTGACCCGCTGGAAACCGCGCAGACTCGAGGCGGAAGCGGTGCGGGACAGCATCCTCTCGGTCAGCGGATCCCTCCAGCGCCGGCTTTACGGTGAACCCGTGCCACTCGCCCAGGACGACGCGGGCCGTGTGGTCACGGGCAACCAGCAGCAGGATGCCCGCGGCGATCCCACCTTGGTCGGGTCAATCGGTGAGGACGCGCATCGCCGCAGTGTCTACTTGCAGGTCCGGCGGACTCTGCCGCTGACGGTCCTGGAGGCTTTCGATGCCCCGGTGCTTGCTCCCAACTGCGAGATGCGCCCGGTCAGTGTGGCTCCTTCGCAAGCGTTGGCCTTGCTGAACGATTCCTTCGTGGCGGAGCAATCGCTGCGTTTCGCGGACCGGCTCATGGCGCAGATCGGGTTGGGCGGCGCCGCTGCTATCGTATGCGAGGCTTGGATGATTGCCTTCGGAGAGGAACCGTCGCCGGAAGAACTGCGCCGTGCAGAAGAGTATCTGACGGAGCAAACCGCCCAGTTGCGGCAACATTTCGCCGGCAGTGAAGAAAGCGTGACGGGAGGTTCTTCCATAGATGACGCGAAGGCACAACGCCTGGCGCTGGCCAGCTTTTGTCAGGCTCTCCTGGGTTCCTCGCGTTTCTTGTATATCGATTGAACATTCGCACGTCAGTTTGCTTCGAGCCATGAATCGCCGTCGCCCCCCATTCTACTGTTCGCGCCGTCACTTCCACCAGGCCGGCGCTTTCAGCCTCGGGTCGCTGGCCCTCGCCGCGCTCCTTCGCGAAGACCAATTGCTCGCCGCACCCGTGAAGCCGGAGCTAGATGAAACCCGCTACGACTTAACGCCGAAAGCCCCACAGAATGCGCCCCGGGCCCGAGCCGTGATCTCTTTGTTCATGATGGGCGGCCCGAGTCAGGTCGATCTCCTCGATCCGAAACCGGGCATGGCGAAGTACGACGGCCAACCGTTCCCCGGCAAGATCAAGTACGACAATGCCGCCGAAGCCTCCTCGCGGGTATTTGCCAGTCCGTTCCGGTTTCGCGCGCATGGACAGTGCGGCACGGAAATCTCGGAACTGCTGCCGCATCTCGGAGAGATCGCCGACCGCATTGCCGTGATTCGGTCCATGCACACCGGAGTAAACAATCACCTGCAGTCGATGTGGGCCATGAACACGGGCACGTTCCGCGGGGGCCGGCCGTCGCTGGGA
The DNA here is from genome assembly GCA_041749135.1 of Verrucomicrobiales bacterium. Taxonomy (GTDB): domain Bacteria; phylum Verrucomicrobiota; class Verrucomicrobiia; order Verrucomicrobiales; family DEV007; genus DATKCT01. The sequence goes on along the minus strand of JBGTBW010000058.1, from coordinate 1,496 downwards.
AGCTGGGTATCCTATGCCTTGGGGTCGGAAACTCGCGATCTGCCCGCTTATGTGGCCATGACCGATCCGCGGGGTCTCCCGCAGTTCGCCCAGCAGCACTGGACCTGCGGATGGCTGCCATCGGTCTACCAAGGCGTGCACGTTCGCGCCTCCGAACCGCGTATACTCAACCTGGATCCTGCAGAACACCTGCGGGGAGATGCCCAACGGCGACAGCTCGATTTCTTACAGGGGCTCAACCGCGACTACCTAAACGCTCATCCCGGCGAACTCGATCTGGAAGCGCGCATTGCCTCCTATGAGTTAGCTGGCCGGATGCAGACAGCGGCGGCTGAGGCCTTCGACATCTCGAAGGAAACGGAAGCGACGAAGCGCCTCTACGGAATCGATCGCGAAGCGACGCAAGATTACGGAACCCGTTGTTTGATCGCCCGGCGCTTGGTGGAACGCGGCGTTCGCTGGGTTCAGTTGCTGAACGTGGGGCAGTCGTGGGATCACCACGGCGATATCCGGCAGGCCCTGCCGCAATCCTGTGCGGCCGTAGACCAACCCTCAGCCGCCCTGGTTAAGGATCTCGAGGCGCTGGGGTTGCTGGACACCACGGTGGTGCATTGGGGCGGCGAGATGGGTCGCCTTCCCGTGGCCCAGAACCGGATCGGCGCGAAGATGGGCCGCGACCACAATACCTATGGCTTTTCCATGTGGGTGGCGGGCGGAGGATTCAAGGCCGGTTACACCCACGGCGCCACCGACGAATGGGGACACCACGCCGTGCAGGACATCGTCCACCATTACGACTATCACGCTACTCTGTTGCGTCTCCTCGGATTCGATCATGATAAGCTGACTTACCGGCGCGCCGGGAGGGAGTTCAGCCTTACGGAAGGTCAGGGCGCCCGGGTTGTGGAGAGCTTGCTGGCCTAAATGTCTCGGACCCAGTGCTGAGTGGGCCGTTCGGGTATCCTAACTAAGCCTCAGAACTCCTGATCTGGCGGGCGGATACAAGGAGATGGAGGAAAGAAGGTGAGCCGGAGAAAATGGCCGAGGGAGACCCGGCGCAAAGCGCTTTACTGACCAGACCGTAGGATCAGAACTCCTGATCTCGAGGAATTTGGATGAGCCGGAAAACTATGTGGCGCGGGCACTCCTGCCCGCGAACTTTCTAGGCTCACTCGGCCGACAAGAGTGTCCGCCCCACAAATCGGCCCACAAATAGAGTGTCATTCACGGAGTGGCGGTCTCGCTTTGGCTCACTCTTATTCCCCTGTATCCATTATCTTCCTCGATAGATCAGGAGTTCTGAGGATAGAACACACTCTGTTGCGGCAAGTTTGGCTTCTGGTAAGGCGCGAGGAGGGAGCATATCCCAAGGGGATCTGTGACTGACGAGCAACGCAGCCAGAAGCCAAAATCGCCGCAACCCTTCGGGCAAAGGGTCTTTTGGCCTGGGGCGTCGTTGCTCCTTCGTTACAGATCCCTACGGATATGCGCCTCAC
>JBGTBW010000057.1:0-6540 GCA_041749135.1 Verrucomicrobiales bacterium | reverse complement strand
GCACGTTTTTTGTCGCAGGTGCGACACGAAACGTGACACGGACCCGGTGGAACCCTGGGAATCGAGTGCTCTGCCTGGCCCGGCGCCCCACGCAACGGCGCGTTTTTTGTCGCAGGTGCGACACGAAACGCGACACGTACTCGGCGGAGCCCTGGGAATGGAATGCTCCGCGTGGCCGGCACCCCACGCAACGGCGCGTTTTTTGTCGCAGGTGCGACACGAAACGCGACACGGACCCGGTGGAGCCCTGGGAATGGAGTGCTCCGCCTGGCTCGGAGCCCAAGGCAACGGCGCGTTTCTTGTCGCAGGTGCGACACGAAACGTGACACGGACCCGGTGGAACCCTGGGAATGGAGTGCTCCGCCTCGCCCGGAGCCCAACGCAACGGCGCGTTTTTTGTCGCAGGTGCGAAACGTGACACGTACCCGGTGGAACCCTGGCAATCGAGTGCTCCGCCTCGCCGGGCGCCCAACGCAACGGCACGTTTTGTGTCGCAGGTGCGACACGAAACGCGACACGTACCCGGCGGAGCCCTGGGAATGGAGTGCTCCGCCTCGCCCGGAGCCCCACGCCACGGCGCGTTTTGTGTCGCAGGTGCGACACGAAAAGCGACACGGACCCGGTGGAACCCTGGGAATCGAGTGCTCTGCCTGGCCCGGTGCCCCACGCAACGGCACGTTTTTTGTCGCAGGTGCGACACGAAACGCGACACGGACCCGGTGGAACCCTGGGAATGGAATGCTCCGCGTGGCCGGCACCCCACGCAACGGCGCGTTTTTCGTCGCAGGTGCGACACGAAACGTGACACGGACCCGGTGGAACCCTGGGAATCGAGTGCTCTGCCTGGCCCGGCGCCCAACGCAACGGCGCGTCTTTTGTCGCAGGTGCGACACGAAACGTGACACGTACCCGGCGGAGCCCTGGGAATGGAGTGCTCCGCCTCGCCCGGAGCCCAACCGCGTTTTTTGTCGCAGGTGCGAAGCGTGACACGTACCCGGTGGAACCCTGGGAATCGAGTGCTCCGCCTCGCCGGGCGCCCCACGCAACGGCACGTTTTTTGTCGCAGGTGCGACACGAAACGCGACACGGACCCGGTGGAACCCTGGGAATCGAGTGCTCTGCCTGGCCCGGAGCCCAACCCAACGGCGCGTTTTTTGTCGCAGGTGCGACACGAAACGCGACACGGACCCGGCGGAGCCCTGGGAATGGAGTGCTCCGCCTCGCCCGGAGCCCAACGCAACGGCGCGTTTTTTGTCGCAGGTGCGAAACGTGACACGTACCCGGCGGAGCCCTGGGAATTGAGTGCTCCGCCTCGCCGGGCGCCCCACGCAACGGCGCGTTTTTTGTCGCAGGTGCGACACGAAACGTGACACGGACCCGGTGGAGCTTGAGGGATCGAATTCCCCGCCTGTGTGCCTTCGGCCGCAAAGTTCAACGCGGCGAAGCGCGCAAGCCCGGGTCGATCTTGCCCGCCAGATGACGCCCCTGCGCGTCAACAAGTTGCCGCCAGACAGCCGCCAAACTGGGTTTTCCGCCTGCATGGCCTTCAGGATGCCGTTCAGAGCCATGCTCCACAGGCTTGGATTGGGGCCGGCGCTCCGGTTCAACACAAAGGAGGGCCGGGACTCCATGGCGTAATGACCGGCTGCGCCCCTGCACACCGGGCCGCACCCCCGCGCAAGGAAGCGGCGCGGCAGCTTGGTGAGAGAGCGGTCCTGCCACGAACCCCTCTCACTTGTCGACTCTGCGGCCCCATCAAGCCCGCTTTGCGGCTCATCCCTTTTTCCCCTGCCCGCATTTCTTCCCTCGCCAGATCAGGGGTTCTGAAGCTAGTGCAATCCCCGGTCGAGGGCCCCCGGCAGTGCCGGCTCCCGGCCTTCGTTCCCGTCGCCTTTCCGCTAAGGTCCAGAATGAACAACAAATCCATCATGAGCCGGCCCATTCTGCGGGCTTTACGCGCATTTGGTCTCGCGAGTCACTTTCTCATAACTCCCGTGATTCTCATCTCTACTCTCTTGCTGCTGAAGATAGCAGAGACGATCGAGACCCGCCTGGTTGCCGCAGGAATTTTTTCCCTCGGGTTCGCGAGCCTTTTCCTCTGGCTGCTCTTCTTTCGGCGAGTCCGGCGAGCGGCGCTCCTGATCTTTGCAACGCTTTGCCTCTTAGGGGGCGCGTCCCTGGCCGCAGCCTTCTTTCTCCGCCCCACGGGAACCCCTCCCGGCGGCCCCAAGCGGATCTGGATCGAAATCAACTCTATCTCGGCGGCATTTCCAACGGCGGCATGGGAGTGACAAGAGCGGTCGCCCATGGCGGAACAAAATGGGCCGGCGTATTCCTGATTTCACCGGTGATCGAAGCCCAGATCATCGGGGATGCGGATTTCATCGAGCAGGCCCGCCATATTACCATGCTCATCGTGCATGGAGAAAAGGATGATCGCATCTCGGCGTCCTTGATCAAGAACTTGGCGGGAACCCTAGAGGGCAACGGCGCTCTCGTCACCGAACACTACTATCCGGATGAAGACCATTTTCTGTTTTTCTCTCAACCTGACGCCGTGGTCGCAGATATGATTGAGTGGATGCCAGAGACGAAATAGCCATCGCCCGGCAACTGGCCATCGATCTGTGGCGCCTCTTCACTGGACAGACCACGGCGGACAAGCTCGGGCTGATCTGCCTCCCGGACCCGGCCTGAGAATGGCTGCCGCCGCTGAAATGTATTGCCTCTGCCCCCTCCCCGCGGAGAGAATGTGGAATGGGCACAAACAATCCGAAGCCATGATCCGGGCGCCGCAGGCAGGTTTCCAGCATTCACGGCGCGCCGCATTGGCCGCGTCTGTCTTCGCCATCGCTCTGGCGTGGAACTCCAGCCTGGCGGCCCGCGCCGCTTCGTCCTCTCCGGCGCCCATCGTCTTCGACACCGATTTCGGAAGCGGAGCCGATGAGGCCTTCGCCCTGGCCTTCATTCTGGGAAGCCCGGAATTGGAGTTGCGCGGCGTAACCACTGTGAGCGGAGACACCCAAGTGCGCGCACTCATGGTCTGCCGCTTCCTCACCATGACCGGGCGCCGTCATACTGCCGTCGCCGCGGGCTCCCCACCGCAGCCCGCCCGCGACATCGGTCTTCCCTATCAATATTATTATCATCCCGACGTCCTGTTCCATCGCACCAGCAGGCCTCAAGAGGAATCCGCCTGGACCTGGCTCCGTTCCCGCCTCGAAGCGGAGCCCGGAGCCCTCACCCTTCTCGCCAGCGGCCCCTTGACCAACATCGGCCGCCTTCTTCGCGAACACCCAGAATCCCGGGACCAGATCCAACGCATCGTCTGGGTAGGCGGCTTCCTGGGAGCCGAGCCCCCTCCCGATGAAGCCTTGCCGGATCAAGCAAACCTCCGTTCGGACCCTGCCGCAGCCCAAGAGATATTGGCCTCCGGCATCCCGTTGCTCATCATCCCCGCAGAAGTCGCCGCCGGGTTGACTCTCAACCAAGACCAACTCCGGGAAGTCTTTCGTCCCGGGAGCATGCTCACCAACCAGGTTCGCGCTCTCCACCAACTCGAAGGCGGCGGGACGGTTGCCCTCGGCGCGGCTTTCGCCGCGGCGCTGTGCTTCACCGAGAACTTTGCTGAACTCGAGGAAAGACATTGTGAGATCGATCCGAGGGGAATCCTGCAAATGGGATCCGGTCCGCCGAACGCCCGCGTGGCCATCGCTGCGAAACGAGACGAGTTCAGCCGGTTCTACATCCGCCGTCTGGCCGCTCTCCTCCCGCCTGCCAGCCGCCCGGTGCGCCCATTGGACGGCGGCTCGATGCCCGCGCGCGTCCATGTCGCCGAGGACTATGAAACCGACATCGAACGCCGCTGGTGGATGTGCGGCGTGCCGGAAACAGAGGACGTTCCACCGGGCAGCAACCGGGTCTGCCGCGGTGTGCTCACTCACGACTTCGACGATCTCCTCGGCGATGCGCCATCCATGCACACTGCGGTCATCTTCAATCCCGTCCCAGGACCGCCAATGGGACCCAACACCCGGCTCTCGTTTCGCTACCGGCTGACGGGCGCCGGCCGGCTCCGCGTGCAGATCTACAGCCTAACCAACGGTTTCCACCGCCACCTCGTTGTCGAAGGCCTCTCCCAAGAGCGCTGGGATTCGGCCACCGTGGACCTGACCCTGGCCCGTCGCGCCGATGGCACCGGCGGTCCGCTGTCCGAAGACGAACGCATCGACGACATCCAGTTCTACGCCAGCCCGGAAGCGGAACTGATCATTGACGACATCGTCCTCTACGAAGCCGCTGCTCCGGAGGAAACCCGTCCCTTTCCCCGGCGCGTGCTCTTCACCGGATGGTTCGATACCGGCGAGCAGGGCCGGGAATGGCCTGGCGCGTTCGACATTGCGCCGCTGCCGCCGCCCGGGAAATGGAAAGCTGCGCGCTCCGTCCCTGGCCCAGACGGAGCCCCGCCCTGGCTCCGGGTGCATCTGCGTGGGGAACGCAGCCTGGACCCTTCCACCCAGCTCCGGTTCCGCTGCCGCCTCACGGGAGCCCAGAGCTTGACCGTTCAGTTAGTCGATGGAGCGGGGAATGTTTCCGCTGTCGCGGAAATGAAAGAACTTCAGGAGAACACTTGGACGGAAACCACGCTCGATTTGACCGGCCCGGATCCGGCTTCAGACCGGCGCGATCCCAGACCCGGCGCCCGGGTCGAGGAGATCGTTTTTCGCCTTCCCGGCCAAGCAGCCGAGTTGCTCATCGATGATCTGCTGCTCTTCGATCCCGGCTCGACGAGTCCCGCGACAGAGGCCCCTTCTGTAGGCCAGGGACAAACCGCAGAACCTCTCCCTCAAGCCCGTGGCCTCGCCGCCGCGGTTCACGGCCGGCCCGCCCATTTTCCTCATCGCATCTGGGCGGCCTGCGACTTCGAGGGGCAAACCCCCGACTATGGGTGGTTCGGCCCGGCCGTGGTGGACGACATTCCCCGTTACCCGGGCAACAGGACCGCCCTGGGGGTGGGCGAAAGGCCCTATGGCAATTTCAGCGCCATCATGACCGGCATCAATCCGGTTCCCGGTCCGCGCATCGGCAAGCACAACAAGCTCTACCTTCGTTATCGTCTCGAAGGGACCAACGAGGCCGTGTTCCAGCATTTCAGCCTAACCAGCGAGGACAATCAGCACGTCCGCGTCCGCGGCCTGCGCCAAGGTCAGTGGGCGGAAACGGTGATCGATTTCACCGGACAGGCGGTTCGCAATGATGGTAGTCCACAGGTGTTCCAAGAAGGGGAACGGATGGACGACTTCAAGATCTTCGCCGGGGACCCCGGCCAGGAACAGACCTATGATCTGCTCATCGACGATGTGATTTTTTTCGCTGAAGACCCTGCGGCAGAGCCGGAACCAGAGCCTTTCCCCAATCGGATCATCTTTCTGGCCGCCTTCGACACGGGACCCCAAGAGCGCTACTGGCCCGGAGAATTCGCGTTGGGGGAAGAGGACTTGCCGGCCGGCTCTTCTTGGCGCGTCGCACAAGCCGTGCCCAGGGAAGCGGGCGCACCGGGCAAGTGGATTCGTTTGCAAATCTCCCCCCCACGTCCCGTCGGCGAACGCACTCGGCTGCGCTTTCGCTATCACCTTCGCGGCGCCCACGCCATGACCGTGCAAATCTTCGACTGCACAGTCCAAGACAACCGCCACGTGCGCTTGGACGGCCTGATTGAAGACGCCTGGACCACCGCCTACGTCGATTTTACCCGGGATAGCCGCCGCAACGACGGCAGCGACGGTCCGTTTTCCGCAGGGAACACTGTGGATGATCTCTTTTTCTTTGTCGAACCCGCGAGCAGCGAAAGGGAGGCCGTCCTGCTCATCGATGAAGTTGTGCTATATGATGCGGGAGAGGTTGCGGCCCCTGCTGGAAGCGCGCCGGTCACGGACCAATGAGTGGAATCGCCTGCCGCTTGTTGCGGGCCAGGTCGCCCTTGCCAGAGGCCACACAGCCGATCCCACCTCCCAGTGCCTCAAGCAGAGTCTGCGGAGGCCGCGTCCCACTTGCCGCTTGGGCGGCGATGGTGTTTGCAATGGCCTTCCGAACTATCACAGATTTGGCCACGCCGCGACGCCTGACCAGTTCAGCCAAGCGCTCATCCAGCGCCGCCGGTAGCTTGCAGGTCAAAACGCTCATGTTGGCGAAGTCATACCTTGATAATGATTTGACAATACCGAGGCGGCAGAAAGATACGGCGTAATTGATCAGCGGTCTGGGCACTCGTCGGGCGGTCGGTTGTCTCGCACCTACAGTGCTCAAAATCAGGGATTTACATGTACCCGGGGCGTCGCCCCGGGCCTGGAGTTTATACATTTCTGGCTGGACGTTGCCCCAAACTTCAGTGGAGCGAGCTTGCAAAGCCGCGAGAGAAGCCGGAGGCTTCGCAGCTTGTAGCCGGTGGTAAAGCGCAGCGACACCACCGGTGTGAGTCGTAATTCGATCCGCACCCCGGCAGGGGCGCCAGAAACCGGCCGGCTATTGATCTCGCGATGG
>JBGTBW010000056.1:0-7443 GCA_041749135.1 Verrucomicrobiales bacterium | reverse complement strand
ATCGCTGAGCCGAAGCGAGACCGCCTCTCGGCAGATGACGCCCTACTTGTGGGGCGGACACTCCTGTCCGCCGATGGAACCTGAAGAGTTCGCGGGCAGGAGTGCCCGCGCCACATACCCTTCCAGCTCATCCAAATTCCTCGAGCTCAGGAGTTCTGAGGCTATGAAGAGAACATCGCGGGTTTGAAGGGGCTTCGCGCAACTTCGCACAGGGCCTTGTGCGAAGTTTATCCGTTGAAGGGCAACGCTTTAGGAAAAGTTCGCGGTTGGCTAAACAGAGATTCCATCGGGGAGCGGGGCGGCTTGAACCTGTATTCACTCTCCAGGGCTTAATTGTGAGCACCCCCCCGGATAGTGATTCTCACCCGCCCGTTGAGGCTTTTCGGACCTCAGGGCGCTCAGTGGTCGATGGAGTATTTGGATGGTTTCGAAGTCAATAACGAAAGGCTTGGGCTTGCCCGAATCGAGGTGATTATTTATATTGATTCGGATGCGGAATTCTATCGCGTTCATACGACGTCGAGTAGGCGTTGGACACCCTTAGTGTAATTGTCATGTGTAGGAGATTTTGGTGCGTGGTCTTGTTGAACAGATGCTACAAAGGTTGTGACGAGAGGCGTGGTGAAAGAAGAAGAATTGAACGGATATACAATCCGAGTTTCGCTGGGCTCTGACGCAAAACTTAGTCGTGTTGTGAGCGCTGTGGTTGATCTCATTGTCAGAGAGCAGCTTGAGCAGCAGGTAGTGAATCTGGAAGTATCGAGCAAGGGGGTCGACTGACGAGCGCGGAGGGAATGCCTCGTAAGCGTCCGAGCTTCCACCGTCGTATTCGGCCCGGTCCCGCGGCCGGGTCCGGCTAGGCTCGGCACATGGCACGTGCACGCTACACCGTTCAATAGAAGGCCGGGCTGTTTGAGGATATGTGGGCGCTTTGCATATCCTCGCGCGGATCGCCGGCGGCTTCGGAAGGAACTCTTGGTGAGTTCCGCTACGTGGGCGAGAGAGGACCTCGGAACTCTTGGTGAGTTCCGCTACGTGGGCGAGAGCGGGACTTCGGAACTCTTGGCGAGTTCCGCTACGTGGGCGAGAGAAGGACCTCGGAACTCTTGGTGAGTTCCGCTACGTGGGCGAGAGCGGGACTTCGGAACTCTTGGTGAGTTCCGCTACGTGGGCGAGAGCGGGACTTCGGAACTCTTGGTGAGTTCCGCTACGTGGGCGAGAGCGGGACCTCGGAACTCTTGGTGAGTTCCGCTACGTGGGCGAGAGAAAGACCTCGGAACTCTTGGTGAGTTCCGCTACGGGGGCGAGAGAAGGACCTCGGAACTCTTGCGAGTTCCGCTATGTGGGGGAGAGAAAGGACCTCGGAACTCTTGGCGAGTTCCGCTACGGGGGCGGAGAGAAGGACCGGGATGTCTACGCTTCTCTCCGATCCGGCCGCGCCAAGAGTTGATAGAGATCGAGCCAGGCGCGAAGCTGGGGTTGGCTCGTGCGAATTCGCAGCAAACCCTGGTTCTCCAACTCGGCGATGATTTCGTGGTGCCCTATTTGGAGCTGGCGGAGGCAGACTTCGGCGCGGCCGCGGCTGCCGGCCCAAGCCAAGACGACGAGAAGCAGCATGAGCATGGGCACTAAGGCGAGAAGCAGGCCGGTGAGAATCATGGGGAATCCCTCGACCGGAAACCGCACCGGCGCGCCGCTGCCGCTGTGCAGGCCGGCCACCTGTCCGACAGCCGCGAAATAATCGTGATAGAGCGCGAAGATGGGCCAGATGAAGATGACCCAAAAGGCAAGCGTTCCCACGGATCCGCTGGCGACGGCTGCCGTGCGGGAAACGGCGTTGCGGGCCAGGATCCGGTGAAACAGGGCCGTGGAACGTTGCTGCAGCACATCGAGACCTTCGAACTCGACTTGGATGCCGTCCGGGAAGAGCGGCTGGCGGTCCCGGAGGCGCAAGTCGCTGCGGAGCGCTGATTCAAGGCGCTCGATGCCCGGTTGCAGCGATTCCCGCAGAAGGAGTTCGGCCTGTTGGCGAAGCCCGGTGTCGCGGGAACTGGAGAACTGGCGGTCTCTGGCCAGATTCCGCACGGCGGCAGCGGTGGAACTGAGCAACGACGGGAGACTGCCCATGAGCAGAAAGGGGACCTTGTCGAGAGCGCCATGGAGTAGATTTGATAGGGCGAGGAAAGTGCGCCAGGGGAAGCAGAGCAGCGGCGTGCGTTCTTGGAAAATGGCGCGCAGTTGCTGGCGCAGGGCGATGCGTGGAGCATGATCGAGTTCATCGCCTCCCAGCAGGGCTTGCAGAGCCTTGGTCCCGACTTCGCCTTCGTGTTCGACAAGATCGCCGGCGGCGCGGCTGGCGGCCGGGAACACTCGCAGAAACTCCTCGCGCACGGCGTCGCGGAATTGGCCTTCCACGGCGGCGATCTGGGGTTCGAGCAGGCTGCTGCTGTCGCAATCCTGCAAGGCGTGGGTGATGGCGGAAGCGAGTTCCGTGCGGCAGCGCTCCGTGGCGGCGGCGCGTTCGGAGGGCTCGAGCAGGAGCAAATCGGGGACGTGGAGCAGCTCCAACACCGTGGCTCGAGGCACAGCCTTTCGCAGACGCTGCAGGAAGGAATCGAAATCCGGTTGTTCTTGTCCGGGCCGGGTTTGGTTGACGACAGGCAGGATCAGGGAACCATCGGCGGGCCGGGCGTAATCGAGGATGGCGGCGTCCTCGAGGTGGCGGGCTTCCACGACGAGGACTTTGAGGTGGGCCAATTCCAGGGCTTCCCGGGCGGCCTGGGCGCGGGGATGACTGCGTTCGTTGGCTCCGGGAACGTCCAGAAAGGCGCAGGGGACTCCGAGGTCCACAAAATCGGACGGGCCGGCGGGAATCTGCAGGGCGCTCGCGGGAAGCGCGGACGCTTCCTCGGGCGGTGGGCCGATCCAGGTGAGACGTTCGGTGGCGGAGGCGGAGTCGAGACCGGTTTGGAGGCGTTTGCGGAGGTTCTTATTCTGAATCAACCAGCTTAGCAGGGTGGTTTTGCCGGCGTTTTTCGGTCCGAGGAAAGCGATCCCAAAGCGGCGGCCGGCGCGCTGGTGGGCCAGGCGTTCGCAGCGTTGGCGAAACTCGGCGCAGCGGTGGAGCAAGCCGGCGCTGTGAGCGTCCTCGGCTCCGAAGGGGCGGATGGTCTGCACGGCGGCTTCCACCGCGGCGATGAGACGGCTGCTGAAAGCGAGCGGGGGTTCAGGGGTCATCGCGGAGGAGCCTGCGGGAGGCATCGTCATTCCAGGAATAGGTGGCCCAGCGGCGTTCTTGGATGCCATAGGAGCGGGGATTGAGCTGTTCGGAAACGGTGGGCGGCGGAAGGCCGGGATTGGGACAGCGGGGCAGGCCCGCGGTATCCGCGGCGATGGCGCAGAAGTTCGCTAACTGACGAGCGCCCAGTTTCTCCTCCAAGGCTTTCTGGAAATCGGCGACTCCGCGCAAGTTGACGCCCAGCGAGCTGAGCACCCCGATTCCGCCCAGCAGGTCGAGGGTCTTGATTGTGATCAATGAAACGCCGCCGTCAAAAAAGGCCAAGGCCAACCCTCCTAAGAGCAAAAAGATGGAAGTGAGGATTTGAATGCGGGCCCGGGTCGGAATTTGATCCCACAAGGGACCGGTGATGGCGTCCCATTCTGCATCGGTCAAATTGGTCTTCTCCTCGGCGAGATAGCGGCGCAACAAGGTTTCGGCCTCCTGCCCCCAGTCTTCCGGGGGGCGGTAGTCGCCGCTGGCCCCGCTCCAGAGGCTGAACATGCGGCTGACTTCCTCCGGACCGATGGTTCCGATAGCGGGGATTTTGGCGTGGCTGCCCAGGCGGCGGCGCAGGGTTTCACTTTGGTCGCGAAGCCGCCGGATGGATTTGCCCGCGACGTTGCGTCCCACGGAGGCGAGGCGATTGCAGGCCTGGAGGAGGCGGCGGGACGGGATGAGAAAAATCCGGTAATAGATCGAGGCCGTGCGGGTCAGGCTTGCTTCCATGCTTGCCACGATCTCGGGACTCATGCGGAGGTGGAGAGAACCTTCGCGGCGGACCAGATGGCGGCACTCGTCCACCAGTCTGGAGGAGGCGTCATCGACTTGGCCGGCCAAGGTGCGGAGCTGGCTGCGAAGACCTTCCACCGCTCCGTGGAAGGAGCCGTCCCATTCGCCTTCGAGTTCCTCGATTCTGCGGCGGCGCAGTTGTTCGGGCGCCAGGCTGTCGGCCAGCCGGAGCAGGGATGCCTCGGGCGGCGCGGCTTTTCCGTTAGGCGCGGCTTTGGCCGATTCCAGAAGAAAAAAACAGGGCCGGCTTTCCGCCACACGTTCGTCGCGGGACAGAGAACGGGTGCGGTCCCATTCCGGCGTCCGGTCCGGGAAATCGCTCATCAGGAAATCGTAGGCCCCATACACCGGGACCTCGGGACCGGCGTCGAGCACGGAGCGGATGTCGTGCAAGGCACGGGCCGGGGATTCATCGCGTATGAGGTTCACGGCGAAGATTCTGGCGGCGTCAGGCATCCGGTCGAGAATGGCGGAGAGTTCCTGGATTTCGAGCTGGCTGCGCGGCGTGACGATGAGGAGCGCGGCGCAGATTTCCGCGGCGCGGCTAACCAGATCGAGACGGCGATGGCGGATCCCATCGCCCAGTTCCCGGGAACGCTGGACATCGGGGCAGTCGAGCAGAGCCAGCCCGAGCGTGTCGAGCTGAGGGTCGGGCGCGAGGAGGGGATAGTCCAGCCGGGAGAGGTCGTTCTGTTGTGCGTGAGCCCGGGCGGGGTCCGGATCGAGCTGTTCGAGTGGGCGGAGGAAGAGCCGGGAGAGCAGCTCCTTAAGGGATTCGAAGAATGACTGTTGGCGCCAGTCCGCCGGAACCCACAAGGTGAAGCGCTGCGAACCTTGAGCGCCGGAGAGGCCGCGCAGGACGCGGGCGCGTCCCGCTTCAGATAAGAAAGAAGCCACGACCGACGATTTTCCACTGTTGAGGAGACCGGCGACAGCGACGATGGGGACGAGGCCGAGTTCGCGCAGCATGGCCTGCCGCAGATTGAGTTGGTCGTAGACATCGGGTTGCCAGAGCCTGAGGGCATCGGCTCCCGTGAGGGTGCGAGTTTGGGGCCAGGTTTGTTCGAGCAGCGGGTGTTGGGGATCGTGCAGCAGATCCCACTGTCGAGCCAGGCGGCTTTGAGCGGAGGGACTGGGGCTGGAAGGGGCGGCGTGCACGTGGGCGCACTTACCATGCAGGATGGGGCAAACGCAAACTGAGGGGCGCCGCCATTCTCCGGCACGCGGCGGACCGGGCAGCGAACCCGTCGAAGCGCGTCCGGATTTCGTTGGGGTCCGGCGCGACTCTCCCGGGTGAAGCCTTACAAACCCGGGAGCATTCTATAGGAGCTTCGAGCTGGGAATTGCGGTGAATCCCGCTATAATCACGCGCATGAGTATCCTCGACCAACTCGCCATGGGTCTGGGCTTCGCCACTCTTGCGGGCCTGAATCTCTATCTCACGGTGCTGATTGTCGGCCTCGCGGTGCGGTTCAATTGGCTGGAGCTTGCTACGGAGTTCAGCCAGTTGGAGGTGCTGGGATCGATGCCGGTGCTCGGCGTGGCTTCTGTGCTGTTTGCCCTGGAGTTTTTCGCCGACAAGATCGGCTGGATCGATACGCTCTGGGACACGGTGCATACCGTGATCCGGCCGGTGGGAGGCGGTCTGCTGGCGCTTGCCGCCTTGGGCCAGGTCGAACCGGAATTGCAGGTCATCATCGCCTTGGTGGCGGGTGGAGCCACGCTCGTATCGCATGGAGCCAAGGCCAGCACCCGGGTGGCCATCAATCACTCCCCGGAACCCGTGAGCAACGTGGCTATGAGCCTGGCGGAGGATGCTGTGGTGATCGGGGGCACGGTGGCTGCCCTTTCTTATCCGCGGGTCACGGCGGCGGTGTGTTTGGTTTTCCTGGCGGTGTCTCTGTGGGTCCTTCCGAAAGCTTTCAGGCATTTTCGCGCAACTTGGTGGCTGATCTGGAAGCGGCTGAACCCGGCCCCCAGCGGTGGGAACGGCGGATTGGAAGGTGTGGGAATCGGCGAACTTCCCGTGGAGACGGTCCGTTCGTTGCGGGCTCACCTCGGCGTTGCGGGCGACGGGGATCTGGTGTTGCACTGGGCCGTCCCGGCTCTGACGGGCGGCGGGAGACGGTTGCGGGGGTGGAGTCGCAACGTCCGGGGTTGGCTCGTGAACCGGGAAGACCGCGAAGTCTACTTTGCCGGCCGTCGGCTTTTTCGGCCATTTGTCAGGCGGATCGATTTGCAAGGCGCGAGTTATCACCGGGAGAAGGGTCCGCTCAGCGAGAGCATCAGTTTGGTGTGGGAAGAAAAACGGGCGGAAGCGCTTTTCCGGGTCAGCCGGAGCGACTCGCCGGCGCTCGATCGCATCGCGGCCTGGCTGGAGAGCCGGGGAGTGCGGCGGCAGGTGGAAACGCCTGCCTTGCATCGGGCAGCGGCGGCGGTGTGAAGCTGGCGATAGGCGATAGCTAACCCACATTTCTTATAGCCTTCCTGCTGCGGCGCCGCTTTTGCGCCGGAGCTAGAGGCCGGTGAGCGTCTTTGCCCGACGACGGCGCTCCGCGCCTTGGGAGAGAGCGGCGATGCTCGCCGCAGTCCAAGGGCCTATGCAACCTCCTGTAAATAAGAGGACCCGCAAAATCTGTATCGTGAGAATATCACTTTTTGTTGCGCTATTCTGCGCTTTCCTGCTACATTGCGGCCGTGGCAAAGGGCATACGAATCAAGCCGTCCAAGCACCCCAGATACCCGTGGGAGGCCTCCTGGGCTACCTACGTTAACGGGATCCGGACCCCACGGCGGAAGTATTTTCGCAACAAGAGCGAGGCGGTCGATTTCCGGGCCCGGCACACCGCTGCCCTCCATTCCGCGGGTCCCGAGATTGGAGAACTGCGGCCCGAGGAACGGCGGGCCCTCTCGATCTGGCGGGAACGCGGGCACTCCTTTGCCGGAAAGATCGTGCTGCCGGACCTGGACGAAATCGTGCGGCGCGAACTGGACCGGATCGCCAAGACGTTCGGGTCGGGAACGATCAAAGATGCGGTGGACGAGACCATCGCCCGCCGGGAGCGGGAGAACCGGGCCAAGTCGACGATCAACTCGCTCTGGCGGCTGCTGCGCCGCTTTGAGGCTGACATAGGCGGCGACCGGCTGGTGGTCTCGGTCACCACGCAGGAGATCAACGGCTGGCTGTCTTCCCTGGTTGATGAAAGCGGCCGTCCCCTGCAACCGCGCACCAAGCTCAATCACCGCAAGGGGGCCGCGACCCTCTTCGCCGAGGCAGTCCGCTTGGGCTGGTGCGAGCGCAATCCGGTAGATCTCGCCGACCGCCCTCTGGTTCCACAGGCCGAGGTGATTCCGATCCTGGCCCCGCCGGAGTT
>JBGTBW010000055.1:0-6182 GCA_041749135.1 Verrucomicrobiales bacterium | reverse complement strand
CCGAAGGGTTGCGGCGATTTTGGCTTCTGGCTGCGTTGCTCGTCAGTCACAGATCCCCTTGGGATATGCTCCTTCCTCGCGCCTTGCCAGAAGCCAAACTTGCCGCAACAGAGTGTGTTCTATCCTACGGTCTGGTCAGTAAGGCGGAGCGCTGATGTGAGGGTTTCCATCCGCAGTGAAACGCCAGAGAAGATCACGGGCGCGGCTGATGCCGATGCGAGGGGAGGCGGAGAACGGGAGCGGGTGAGCGGGTGCGCGGAAGCGCCGGAAGATGGGTTGGCCGTGGTGGCGGCGGTCAATGCCCAGGGCGACGCTGAGGCGGCCGGGGCCGGAGCAGAGCTGGTGCACGGGTTTTGGGCCACGGCGAGCCTCCATGGTCCGCAGGCCGCGCAGAGGTTGGAGGGCGCGAATGAGGACGAAACCCTCATCTTCAGCGCCCTTGACGAGAACATTCAGGAGCCAATACATCCCATAATTGAGATAAACGTAAGCGTCTCCAGGCTTGTGTTCGGCGATAAAACGGCGCGTGGCGGGGCGAGTGAATGTATGACAGGCTTCGTCTCCGCGGGCGGCGTAGGCCTCGGTTTCCACAACGAGCCCGCTGCATCCGTTCCAGGTGAGGACCGCTCCCACGAGGTCTCGGGCGCAGTTCAGGGGATGGCGTTCGAAAAAGGAGCGGGACAACCTGGGGGCGGCGGCGTGCAAGAACGGTTGGGCGATGGGGGTGATCAGTTCTGAAGGAGATTCGGATGCGCGTGTGACGGGGTTTCCCTTTGACCTTGGAGGCTTCCAGGCTTTCTTGGCTGCGCGGGCGGGAATGGAATCGCGATTCGACGAAGTCACAGGAAAACTAGTGGCATCCTACCGGGAAATCGGCGGGTTGAACAAGCTGGATGGCCAGAATTTGCCCTCGAAGCTGGCCATTGCCGTCATCTGCGAGGAGCTGTTGGCCCTGCTCTTTCCGGGGTATTTTGAGGGCCACGCTGTGGCGGACGCCCAGTTGGAAATGATTACAGGGGAACGGGTTATGGCGTTGAGCGCGAAGCTTCACAACCAGACGGCCAAGAGTCTCCGCTTTCAAGGCTTGTGCCAAGACGACTGCTGCCGCCGGGCGGGCCAACTCGTTTTCCGCCTGCTTGAGGCTTTACCGGGCGTCCGGCAATTGTTGCGCACCGACGTGGAAGCGGCATACGAGGGCGACCCCGCGGCGCGGAGTTTTGAGGAAGTCATTCTGGCTTATCCCTCAATCGAGGCCGTAGCCGTGCAGCGCGTCGCCCACGTGCTCTACAAGGAAGGTTTGCCGGTGCTGCCCCGGATGATGACGGAATGGGCGCATTCGCGAACCGGGATCGACATTCATCCCGGCGCGGAGATCGGATCCCATTTCTTCATCGATCACGGCACCGGGGTGGTCATTGGAGAGACTACACGGATCGGCAACCACGTGAAGCTCTACGACGGAGTGACCTTGGGAGCGCGGAGTTTTCCCAAGGACGCGGACGGACGCATCGTGAAGGGGATCAAACGTCATCCCGACGTTGAAGACAATGTCACCATATACGCCAATGCCACCATTCTTGGAGGCCAAACCGTGATCGGCGCCAACACGACAATCGGCGCCAGCGCCTTTCTGGTCCGGAGCGTTCCGCCGAATTCGTTGGTGGCTTTGGAAGAGTTGGAGCATCGGATCCTGGACAAGAGCAAGAGGGCTCTCAAGCCCTTGGAGGAATCGCCGGGGACAGCGCGAAAGAAAGCTGCGTTGCCCGTCGCCGGCCCCGACCGGGGCTTGACTCTGCAAGTCCAGGAATGGGCGCGGAGGCTGGGCCTTCCCGCTTTGGCCCGCCGGGTGCACGTGGTTTGGAGCGCCCGCTTGACTTCGACCGCGGGCAACGCCCAGCACGATAGCGGCCGGATTTCGCTCAATCCGAGACTGCATGAAGTGGCCGAGTCGCAGGTCGAGCAGACCTTGTTGCACGAGTTGGCGCACTTGATTGCCTACGAGCGGGCTGGCCGGCGGCGCATCAAACCGCACGGCCCGGAATGGGAGAAGGCCTGCCGGGACCTGGGCATCGGCGGCGAAGCCCGTTGCCACACCTTGCCTTTGCCGAGGAGAAAGCGGCCGCCGCGGCACGCCTATGGCTGTCCCCACTGTGGCTCCGTCGTCTTGCGGGTGCGTCCGATGGCGCGTTACAGCGCTTGTTACGTTTGCTGCAGTAAGCACAATCGCGGCAGGTACGACGACCGTTTCCGCTTTCGCCGCGTTCCGCTTCCTCCGGATTCCGGGGCCGGGTTGGCTTGAGCAGGCTCGCCTGAAGGGCGTCTTGATTTTGCTGATGGATGGGACAATGAGGGTTGGAAGAGAATGTTTGGAGGAACGCCGGGACTCCGCTATGGCTTACGGAGGAGCTGCGGTTCCGTCGTGCTGTCCATGAAATGTCTGGTGATCGATGACGATCCCCTGGTGGGGGAGACGCTTGCCCATTTTGCTTCACGCATTGAGGGAATCGAGAGCTGCGACTTTGCGCAGGACGGGTACACGGCGTTGAATCTGCTCTCGGCCGGGCGTTGCGATTTGGTGTTCCTCGATCTGGAGATGCCCGAGCTGGACGGGGTGTCTCTCTTGAAATCGTTGCCGCCCGGTCTTCCGGTGGTTATTGTGTCCGCCCACACGGATTTCGGAGCGGCCTCCTATGAGTACAACGTGGCCGATTATTTGGTGAAACCCGTGGACTTCGCCAGGTTTCACCGGGCTATTCAGAAGGTTCGGGAGCGATCCAAACCTCCGGTCGCGGGAGCGGGACCGCGGGGAAGGGACCTCTTCATTAAGGACGGGAACAAGATAGTCCGCTTGGAATTGGACCGGGTGCTCTATGTGAAAGCGGAATCCAACTATGTCTCCTTTGTGTGCCCGGACCGGACAGTGATGACGCTGACGAGCCTGCGATCGCTGGAAGAACAGTTAGGAAACGAGTTCGTGCGTATTCACCGGTCGTATCTCGTGCGCAAGCGCGCCATCAGCCGGATCGACGGGGGATATGTGTTTGTAGGAGAGCAGGCGCTGCCGGTGGGGGCGAGCTACCGGGAGCTGTTGCTCGAGCGTTTGCGGCTTATCCCGTGATGGTTTGACCGGCAGCCAGGCTGTTCCGCCGGGCATCGAGCTGGGCAACGGCGCCTTCGATCCAAGCCAGGGCCCGTTGGCGCCGCTCTACTTCGGCGGAGCCGGGGAGGGAACAGCCGGGATCAATGCATTCGAGAAGGTTCAGTAAGGGTTCCAGTCCGAGTTGCAGGGCGGCGTTGCGCATTTTGTGGACGGTGCGCCGGAAGCCTTCTGCGTCTCCGGTTCCAATGGCGGCGGCGATCTCGGAGCGATGCCGACGGAACTCGTTCGCCAATGTGTGGTAGATGCGTTGGAGTTTGACGGGATCGCGATCGAAGACCGACTCAAGTTTTTCCGGATCGAGGATTGGGGCAGGAGAAGACTCCTCTGGGAAGAGGCGCTCGAGGAGGGGGTAGAAGACATTGGGCTCGACCGGTTTGGAGACGTGGGCGACCATTCCCACGCTTTGTGAGCGCTCCAAGGCAGCAGGGGAGGTTTGCGCGGTCACGGCCACGATAGGGAGGTGAGGAAAGCGGCTCCGGATCTCGCCAGCGACTTCCCATCCATTGGCTCCAGGCAATTGCAGGTCGAGAAAAACTCCATCGCAGGGATGGCGTTCGAGGGTTTCCAGTCCTTCCGCTCCATTCAGGGCGTGCAGGAGTTCCGCGCCGGTCTGACCGACCAGGAACTCCAGGACCTGGACGTTGGAAGGGAGATCTTCGATGTAGAGGAAGCGCCGGCCCGAGAGACGAGGGATGTGAGGCTTTTCCGTTGCATGGGGCAAACTTTCGGGCGCCAGCTCGACGGGGAGCGAGACGGTGAAGAGAGTCCCCGCATTGACGGCGCTCTCGATGCTGATGGCGCCGCCGAAAAGCTCGACCAACTCGCGAGTGATGGTTAGGCCGAGCCCGCTGCCGCCGGGATGGCGCGGTCCGGCCGGTCCAGCGCGATGAAAGCGGCGGAAGATGTGTTCCTGGTCGATGGGATCGATGCCGGGACCGCTGTCCCGCACCCGGATGATCAGGCAAAGGCGATGGGCATCGCCTGCGGCGCGGGCGTCCAAAGCCGCATGGACAAAGCCCGACTCGGTGTATTTCACAGCATTGCTGAGCAGGTTATTGAGTATCTGACTGAAGCGAGTGGGGTCGCCGCGTACGGAAGCGGGAAGCTCGGGTTCGACCTGACAACGCAGTTCAAGTCCTTTGGCTTCGGCTTCTCCGGCGTAGCTTTGGCAGACATCACTGAAGACGCGAAGGGGGGAGAAGTTTGTTAGGTCGAGACGGGCTTGCCCGGCGCGGATGCGCGAGTAATCAAGCACATCGTTGACGAGAGCGAGGAGATGCTGAGCGGAACTGCGAAGGGTGGAGAGCCGGGAAAGCTGATTGGGGCCCGGAGAATCCTGCTCAAGGGCGTGGGCCATGCCCAGGATGGCGTTGAGCGGGGTGCGGATCTCATGGCTCATGTTGGCGAGGAAGGCTTCCTTGGCCTTGGTGGCTTCCTCGGCCTCGCGACGAGCGTCTTCGAGCCGTTGAACTTGCTCCGAGATATTGTAGGACATGTCCCGGAACTTGCGGGCCAGGACACCCACTTCGTCGTCACTGGCGATAGGAAGAGCGGCGAGCTTTTCGCCGGGCTGATAGGCAGCGATGGCTGCGGTTACTTGTTCGAGCCGGCGGATGACGAGTTTCGAGACGAGGGCAATGAGGCCGGCGGCCAGCAGCGAGAGGGCGAAAATGACAACGAAACTTCGATTTCGATTGCGCTCGAGTCCGGACAGGATGTTCGCGGTGGGATAGGCGGCGACGGCGATGAGCGTGTGGTCCTCGCCGGGGACAATGGGAAAGCGGCGAAAATGGGGACCGGCTTCCGACCGGTTGGATGACGGGGGATCGCGGAGGATGCGCCCGGCATCAGGAAAGTCGTCGAAGAGGTTGTGGCGTTCCCCGAGATCGAAACCAAAGGTCTTGCGCAAATCGGGATGCATGAGGTAGTGCCCCTCGGCGTTGCCGAGATACAGATCGACTTGAGAATCGACGAGCCGGCGGATTTCCTCGAAGAGATGCCGGACGTCGATGTTGATGACGAGCATGCCGAAGGGCGCTCCGGACGATTCGTAGATCAAGGATGAGGCGCGTAAAGTGGGAGTGTGAGGTTCGCTGATCTCTCCGAACTCGCGGTTGAGGTTGATTTCCGAAAGGTAGTATTGGTCCGGAGCCAGTCCCAGAGAGGCTTGAAAGTAGTCTCGGTCTCCCTTGTATTGGAGCTGATCGTGTGGAGTGACCTCGATGCGGTTGATTCGGTGGTCGAGGCGGATGATTTCGTATCCCCCGCTGCGCAGGCTCAGAAAGCGCACTTGATAATAGGCCGGCTTTCCTTCCAGCAGAGCCTGGAAATTGCGAATGACGTCTTGTTCGCGGGTTTCTCGCGTAGGAGCGTCGAACTCCTCGATGAGGTGGGCCAGGGACGAGGTTTGGGATATGTAACGGATGTCGTTGATGATGGCGCGGACGAAGGATTGGACGGCGATCTCGATGAGGTCGCCCTGTTGGCGTTGGCGCTCCTGGTAACCCGAGAGCAGTTCGCGCGTGGTGGCGCGGTGGTGGAAGAATCCGATGATGAGAAGGAGTGAGACGATGCCCAGGGAGGAGAAAAGAGCCACGCGGAAGACGAGGGAGGAGCGCCACGGATGATTGAGGTGGGCTTTCATGCTGGGCCGGACGGAGGCAAGGAACGGGCGGAATACTACCCTAAAGCCATCGAAATTACGAATCGAGAAGATAGGAGGGTTTCACGTGATCTGTCTGAGCATCCTGGAGGGGCGGGCTCCCACACGCCCTGTGTCGCGATAGGTCTCCATCCCGGGACCAGGCCGTCACGGAGGCCGGCCCTCCAGGTATGGTTATTGTGACCTGTCTGAATATCCTCAGAACTCCTGACCTATCGATGGAGATCATGGACAGGGAGGAAAATCGCTGAGCCGAAGCGAGACCGCCTCTCGGCAGATGACGCCCTACTTGTGGGGCGGACACTCCTGTCCGCCGATGGAACCTGAAGAGTTCGCGGGCAGGAGTGCCCGCGCCACATA
>JBGTBW010000054.1:0-25628 GCA_041749135.1 Verrucomicrobiales bacterium | reverse complement strand
CGAGGCCGCCTCTCGGCAGATGACGCCCTACTTGTGGGGCGGACACTCCTGTCCGCCGATGGAACCTGAAGAGTTCGCGGGCAGGAGTGCCCGCGCCACATACCCTTCCAGCTCATCCAAATTCCTCGAGATCAGGAGTTCTGATCCTGGGGGGGCGGGTCCGGCACGCCCTGTGGCGCGATAGGTCTCCATCCCGGGACCAGGCCGCCGGGGACGACGGCCCTCCCGGTCGCTCTCGCGACGGGGCTGCGTTCCGGGACCAGGCCGTCACGGAGGCCGGCCCTCCACACTTGGCTATCGTGATCTGTCTGAATATCCTGGAGGGGCGGGCTCCGGCAGGTCTTGTTAGGCCTCCGGCTCGCGAAACCGGGCCGGGACGAAACTGAGATCGGTGGTTTCGCCGACGGCAAGCTGGATCTGAGCGGCGATGACTTCGGGACGAACGGGAGGTTGATAGTCTTCGAGTGCGGCGGCCAGGGCGTCCTCCGGGCCCGCTGCGGTCGTTTGGATGGTCCGGTAGAGTTTGACAGAGAGGGCTTCGGCGGCTCCGGGAGTGAGCAGATCGGGGATCTTGATTCGGAGAGAGTCCGGCAGCTCGTCTGGGAGGTTGACTCCGCGTCGCCGGGAGAGGGCGCGGATCAATCCGTAGCCTTCCTCCGGAGTGGCGCTGGGAAAGAGCGGGATTTTGACATCGATGCGGCCCGGGCGCTTGAGATCGACCTCGACCAGGTCGGGGCGGCTGGTGGCGAGAGCCCAAATGATCCGGCCGCGGTTGCGGGAATTGCTCATCTGTTCGGCCATCATGCCGTAGACGCGGCCGCTCACGCCTGAGTCGCCGGAATCGGCGTTGCGGCGGCCCAGGGCTTGGTCGGCCTCATCGACGAAGACGATGCAGCGGCCCAGGGCGTCGAGCAGGCGGAAGATCTTTTCGAGATTGCTTTCGGTGCTGCCGACCCAGCGGTCACGGAAGTTCTTCATGCGCACGACGGGAACCCCGGCTTCTCCGGCGAGGCATTCGACGAGGAAGGTTTTGCCGGTGCCGACGGGTCCGCAGAAGAGATAGCCCATGGGGAGAGCGGCGAGATCGTTCTTGCGCCAGAGTTCGATATCCTGACGAAGCCACTTCTTGATGGAATCCTGGCCGTGGAGATCATCGAGGCTGCGATCGGGCTTGAGGAATTCGATGAGGCCTTGGGAGTCGCGTTCGATGAGTTCCTTCTTGAGAGTCACCAGATCGGCGTTCTGGAGTGGCAGGGAGCGATATTGGCGCTTTTGGATCAGCGTTTCGATGGAATGAAGAGTGGCTCCGGCAAGGGCGGCGGCGGGCTCAGCGAGGCGGGATGCGAAAGGTTGAAGAGGGATGGGGTAGAGGGAATGGAGAACAGCGAGAGCCGGTTCGAGATCGGCGGCTTGCGGAAGGGGAACGGTGATGCGGGCGGCGTGACCGTTCTCGGAGACGAGCGGGTGGAGGTCATTGAGGTTCTCGACCAGGAGGAAGGAAGCACAGTGGTGTCCGGCGATGGCGGGATCGCTGGCCCATTCGCGGAGTTGCCAGGCGATGCCGCTCAATTCGTAGTTGGCTCCGCCTGGGGAAGGGGGAGCGACCAAGCCGGCGGCGCGGACGATGACGGCGACTTGAATTGTTTGCTCAGGTTTGAGCCGGGCGAGATTGGCGCAGAAACGCAGGTAATGGGTGAGGACGTGGATGGCCTCGCGCGGTGCGGTGGGCAAGGGTTTTTCTTTCCATGCGGGCCACCGGGTGAAGACTTCGCCGCCTTTTTCGACACGGGTTCCGTTGCCGACGTCGTAGGAGAGGACGACGTCGAATTTCCCGAGGAGGGATTCTCTCAGGAAGGCTTCGAGGGAATCGAGCCTCTGCGGAGGGGTCCGGGTCAGGAAGAGGTCGGCGATGTTGCCGTGAAGAATGAATTGAGACGCTGCGCCGGACTCGTAATAGGCGATGAGTTCCGAGGTCCAAGGGGGGAGCGCGGGAGCGGCGAGCATGGTGCGGGTTGTCGCGGGGCAGGCAAGCTTTGGGCTCACTCCGGGGTCATTTCCTTTTTAGGCGGGGCGGGGGCTGGGGCCTCGGTCGCGGACTGGGCCGGGGGCGTCTGCGGCACGGCCATTCCCAGTTCGGCGGCGAGATCGGCTAGAGCCATGTCTTCGAGCGCTTCGCGTTCGGCCTGGTCTTCCTTGAAGCTGGTGGTGTCGATGCTGTCGCGAGCTACGCGGGCCCGGCCTGCGGCCTTGGTCCGTTCTTCTTCGACCATCTCGTGCAGCCGGTCCAGGGTGTCGCCGCTTCCCCCTATTTCCGTCAGCATACCGCTGGCCATTTCGTTCATTTCGGCCAACGCCTTTTTCATCTTGAGATCGTCGAGCCCTTTGCGAAGGCCCTCGATTTTTTCCCGCGCCGTCTTGATGGCGGTATCGCGGGACATGATCAGTTCTTGGTAGGTTTTGTCGGCGTCTTCCAGTTGGGAACGGTTCTCGGCAAGGTCACGGCGAACGCGCTGCAATTCGTAGGCGATCTCGGCGGCGAGACGTTGGTTGCCGGCGCGCAGGTTGGCGGCGGCCTTGGCTTTCAACTCCTGTTCTTGGCGTTCGAGGCGTTTGACTTGCGACATCAGTTTCTCGCAGAGACCGGCGTGGGCGGAGAGACCTTGATTGAACTGCGCGATCTGTTTGCGAAGATTCTCTTTTTCGAGTTCGAGCAGTGCTTCGGGGTTTTGTTTTTCGAGCCCGGAGATGAAGAGACCGAGGAACCCGCGAATGATGTTGGAGAGGCGGCGGAGCATGATGTTAGGATTCTAGGTTGGAAGTTATTGGCTAACGGAAATCTTTTGGGGGATAGGGGGAGGCTGGCCGGAGGCGGCGGAGAGCAAGGGTGGGGCGGCTTCGTCATCCAAAAAGGAGGTCACCGAGGCGTGGGCGAAGGCCCTTTCCGAAGACTGGAGGGATTCGGAGATGCTGTCGATCTGGACGCTGAGGTCGGCGGAGTCGCGGGTGGTCATCCCCACTTCGCAAAGATGGGTGATTTGCTGTTCGGTTTTCTCAATTTCGGCGCTGACGAGTTCAAGGTTTTCGCAGGCTTTGTCGTAGTTTCGCAGGCGGTCCCCAATAGTTTGGATGCGGTCCCGGATTGACGTGGTGAGGCGGCTTTCGACTCCGGCGGCAGCGGCGTCTCGCTCTTGCGCGACGGCGAGTTGGTCCTCGGCCGCCCGCAATTCGACGTCGATTTGGCCGCGCTGCGTAGAGGCCAGGAAGCGTTCGAGACCGGAGCGCTGATGGAGGAGCTTGAGAAAAAGCCAGAGCATGCGGTCGAGGGAATCGCCGCGGAAATGGTCGGGTCCATTATCGTTTTCTTTGGCATCCATTCGCCGCCGCAGATCGAGGAGGGCAGCGCAGCGGGATTGGAGCTGACGGAAGCGATTCAAATCGGTTTCGGTGAGAAACGAGGTGATCTGTTGGTAGCGGAGTTGAGCGGCGGCGGGATCGCTTTTGCTTGAGCGGATCATGGTCCTGCCGCGCAGGACATTTTGGAAACGCGGATTCATGCCGAGGAAGCCGAGGTAAGCCAGTTCGCAGGCTGCGACGACGGGGAGCCAGGCGGCGGGTTGTCCGCTGAGGAAGGCGAAGGCCGTTCCCACTCCCAGCCCGAGAAGATTCCAGTGCCAGGAGAAGGCGCGGTTGAGCGCGGCTGCGATGCCATCCTTCTTCATGATCCGGGCCCACTATGACGCGTGCCGGGCGTCCTCCTCAACCTCCAGTTTGTCTAAGACGGTCCGGACTTCCCGCACGGAATCAAGAAAATGGGCTTCGGATTGCATATCGCGAGCGGGCCGGTCGGGAGGCGCGACGTGGAATTGGTGGGCGATGGTTCCCGGCGACTGGCTGAAGAGGAAGATGCGGTCGCCGAGGTAGACGGCCTCCGGAACATCGTGAGTTACGAAGAAGACGGTGGCTTCGAGTTCCCGCCAGAGGGAGACCAGGAGATCCTGCATCCGGTGGCGCGTGGTGGGATCGAGGGCTCCGAAAGGCTCATCCATGAGGATGATCTTCGGGTGCATGATGAGGCTGCGAGCGATGGCGACCCGCTGATTCATGCCGCCGCTGAGCTGGTGGGGATACTTGTGGGCGTCCTTGGCGGGATCGAGGCCGACCTTGGCGATCCATTCGCGGGCTTGCGCGTGGCGTTCGTCTTCAGGAACGTGGCGGCATTCCAGGCCGAAGGCCACGTTTTCCAGCACGGTGCGATTGGGGAAATTGGCGTAGTCTTGAAACACAAAACCCCGGTCCGGCCCGGGTTCGACAACCGGCCTGCCGTGGACAAGGACTTCTCCGGAGGTGGCGGGGAACTGAGGCGCCAGCCCAGCGATGAGGCGGAGAACGGTGCTTTTGCCGCAGCCGCTAGGGCCGAGGATGCCGATGAATTCTCCGATATCGGCCTTGTCTTCGACAGCGAAGGTGACGTCGCGGATGGCGGTGAAGGCCTTGAGAGTGCCGGCGGCATAGGTCTTGGTGACGCGGCGGAAGTCCACGACGAGGGGCGCTCCCGGGGCGGGCGGCTCGACGGCGCTGAGAGCGGAGGGGGGCTCTCCGGGGGCCAACTCGGGCTTAGCCATGTTTCAGGTAGGGGAAGAGATGGCGATGGAGGTAGAGGAGAAAGCGGTCGATGCCCCAAGCGAGGAGGCTGATGATAATGAGGCAGAGATAGATGTGTTCACGGGGACCCTGCCGTTGACTGATGATGATGAGGGCTCCCAGTCCGTGTCGGGCGTTGATGACTTCCGCGAGCATGATGTAGCCGAAGGCGAGTCCGAAAATGAGCCGGAGGCTGTTGAAGATGTCGGGCAGGGCCAGGGGAAGGAGAACCTTGCGGAGGGCTTGATGGCTGTGGATGGGGAACCAAAGGACAAATCCGATGAGAAAGCCGGCGAGGAAACGCAACCACAAGGCGCTGGAGGACAATGCGGCTGTCAGAGTGCTGCGGTTTTCGGCGAGCAAGTGCCAACCGAAGGCGGCGACGAGACCATAAACCAGGGAGAAAAGAGCGGCGAGGATCGCCCCTTTCTTGGGAGTGCCGCGGACGCCGAGAGTGTAACTGGTGTCGAGGTAGCGGCCCGGAACAGCGAGGACAGCGTTGGTGGTGTCGAAGAGAACGAAGGCCACCGAAGCCAGGAAGATGAACATGACCTTCTGGATTTCGCCTAAGCCGAACCAGATCAGGGTGAGCGGGATGAGCGCGGCGATGGGGATATTGCGGCCAAAGACGCTGACCGGTTTGAGGAAGGCGTTGACCCGCAGAAAGCTTCCGGCGATGGCTCCCAGCGGCACCGCGACGGCGGCGGCGGCGAGGAAACCGCCGAGCACACGGGCCAGGCTGGTCACCGCGCTGATGGACAATTCGCGCTCAAACCACAGGGAGCGGAAGGAAGCCAGGGTGTCGCCGGGCGAGGGCAGGGTATAGACATCGACGATGCGGTGACCCGGGCGGGTGAGGAACCACCAGAAGAAGTAGACTGCGAGGATGCTGGCCAGAGCCAATAGGGCTCCCTCGAGCCAAGAGGGATGGTCGCGTATGGTGAGCGCCCGCCGCCACCACTTGGTGAGGGAGGACCGCTTGACGTCCGGCTTGGCCGTCCCCCGTGAGCCGGCCGGGAGCGGAGCGGCCGGGGCAGGGTCTCTTGGCAGTGGGTCCGGTGAAGTCATGTTCGGAACGCCGCGCGAGGCGATCTGGCGCTGGGTGAGGCGTCCGCAGGTTTGCCGTGACTACTCCGGATTCTCCAAAGAGAGCACCTTGATTTCCACCCGCCGGTTCTTCGCGTGATTGTGGGGATCGGCCTGGTCAAAGGGACGTTCCCAGCCTAGCCCTTCGGTGCTGAACTGATTCGGGTTGAATTGCTGGAACTTGTTGAGGAGTTCCGTCTTGACCGCGGCGGCGCGGTTGGCGGCCAGCTCTTTCACCAGTTGCTCGCTCACCTGGTTGCGCATGGAGGCGTCGGTGTGGCCTTCGATGACGATGTTGGCGCCGCTGTATTGGCCGGCCAACAGCGCCACTTCCTCGAGGACAACATCGACATTGGGCTCATAGGGTTTCACCACATCTTCGCCGCTCTCGCGCACGGTGATCTCCTTGCGCAGGTCCCAGGAGTTGGGAAAGAAGTGGAGAGTGATGACCTTGGTCAGGATTTCCGTGCCCTCGGCCCGGACGCTTTGCACGCTTCGGGGTGCGAAGTTGATTTGGTACTCGTTCCGGCTGGATCTGTAGGGCTCCTCGCTGGCGAGTTTCTGGAGAATGGAGAAGTCCATGACCTGATCGAAGGGAACCTGCTGAGCGATGCGGTTCATCTTGCGATACAGAAGGTAGGCCGTGTTCCAGGTGCGCTCGAAGTTGGCGGGGTTATTCTGATTGAGAAAGAAGTCGCGATTCTCCGCGTAGTTGGTGGAATGGGCATCGGCGAGCATGCCGAGGGTGTCGGCCTCGGGGATGCTGTAGAGCCGGGCCATGTGCCCGGCGGCTTCTTGGCGGCCCGTATCCGTCTTCATTTTCTCGATTCCTTCGAAGATGCCGCGGACGAGTCCCTCGCAGATATCGGGATGATCGCGGGCGAAATCAGCGCGTGCGAACCACACATCGGCGATGAGTTTGTTGGCGGTGGCGGTGCTGACGAGAAGGTGATTGTCGGGGAGTTCGCTGAGGCTGTAGATATCGGGGGCCCAAGAGACGCAGGCGGCGATGGAGCGATCGGCGTTGAAAGCGGCGGCGGCTTGGAAAGCGTCGTCTGTGTAGATGAACTGGACTTCGGCAGGCTGAACTCCTCCGTTGACCAGGGCGTTGAGCAGGAAGTATTCCGAGGGTGAGTTCTGGGCCAGGACGATCTTCTTCCCGCGCAAGTCGGAGATGGTGGGACTGCGCGGGTTCTGGGCCGCGGCGCGCCGGATGACGATGCCGTCGCCGCCGTTGGAGAAGTCCACTTGTTGATAGACCCGGGGCATGATGCGGGGGTCCTTTTTGAGTTCGTCCATGAACAGGGGGAGCATGTCCAACGTGGCCCAACCGATATGAACCTTTCCGGACGCGTAGGCGTCGCGCATGGAGACTGGGTTGTCGATCAGCACCAGTTCGACCTGGAAGGGGGTTCCGCCGGGGGTGGTCCACTGTTTGCCGGCGGCTCCGCCCTCGTTTTGGAGGATGATGGGCGCCCAGCCGGCCCAGACGTTGAGGGCGAACTTCACCGTCCGATCGGCGAGCGGATCGTAGGCGCTGGTTTCTTGGATGGGTGGGAGCTTCTCACTGGGTTTGAAGCTGTACTCCTTCACTGTGGTGGGAACATTGGCGTCTGCCGCTTCCGCGCCGGAGGCGGACTGAAGTTCCTCCTGCGAGATGGTTCCCGGGCCTCGCTGGTCGGCCTTGGGAAAGATGATCTTGCGCAAGCCGAAGAAGGCGAGGCCGAGCACGGCAAGGATGAGGATGGCGTAAAAAAGTGGTTTGGGCCGGGTTGCTTCGCTCATTTTAGGGAATAGTGGGATTAGGATGCTTTCGCGGCGCGGGAAGAGCGGAGATCCTGTGGCGCTGGCTGAGGAACGCAGCTTGCGCCTGTTCCTTGACCCTTTGGCCGGTGGATCCTCGCTTCTCAACGCATCGTGCCCGCACTGAGAATGAATTGCAAGGCGAGAGGCTAGCCTGAAAGCGCCGGTCGAGGCAGCTACGAATTCGCGCGGGCATTGTAATCCTGGCGCTGCGCTGTTTGATGCTCGCCTTGTGGGCCGGCATTCTGGCGCCGCATTTCTCATACGGGCTCATTCTTGCTGCGGGAGCCCCGGCCTGCTAGGATGCCCTGGTGGACAATGGAGACCGGACTCTCGCTGCACCCAAGGGGGTTCGCGGGGCGCCGGCACTGGCCGAATGGGCCCGTCTGGCGGCGGCCGGCGGGTTGCTGGCGAGGCATTTCTTGGCGCTGGCGGCGACCGTCGTGGTTCTGACGGTGCTTTGGACGGCAATCTACATTCTGCTGCTCTTGTGGGCGCTTCTTGGGGGCGAAGGTTTGGGGAGCCCGCTGGCCTACCCGCTGGGATTGCTGATCCTGCTGGGCGGGGCTGTCGCGGCGGGACTCTGTCTCTTTCTGCCGGCCACGGCGCTCGCGGAATGGGTGGCGCGCCGCCGAGGCTGCCGGGTACTGGCGCAGATTCCGCTGGCCACGATTTTCTTTCTGATCTTCTGCCTGTTTGGCGGCGGGTTATGGGCGCTGGCTGCCGGCGCGAGTTTCACCGCGGGAGCGGCGGCGGTGCGGGGCCTCAATCTGTTCGTTCTGTTGCTGCTGCCATTTGGTCTTTACTGGTGGGTGGCGCAGGGCTGGTCGGTGGCCTATGCCGGCCTTGGAGTGCTGCTGCGCGGAGGGAAACAGACGCTGCGCCGGGCCGGTGCGGCGGGGAAACGGCTGGGCGCGCGTGCGCGGCGGGCGGCGAGGCGGCGGCATTCAAAAGTGTGAGGAATGCAGGCCAAAGACGGCTGCTATTTCCTGCCATCCTCCTCATCGCGCTTCGCCTTCGCAAGAATCCGTTGCAGCTCGGCTTTGATCGTTTCTTCAGCGGGATCTTTCCCGAAGACCTCGACGCTGTTCACATTCATGAAAATGAATGTGGTCGCCGGGAAAGGCGATGGATTCCCGGCGGTCCCGCCCCGGTGGCTTCGCGTCCCAAGGATGCCCTTTACCCTGATCCTCGCTCCCGGTTTGATCTCCTGTAACTGCTTCTCCCATCCGAAAAGGGCACAGCTCTGACCGCCGCCGAATCCGGTCAAGTAATACCGGTAGAGGAACTTCGGGTGCTCATTGAGGATGCCTTCGAGGGTGTGAATCTCCGGCGCGGCGACTTGTGCCGGAGGGTCAGCAGCCCGCGCAGCGAAGCTTACGGTAGCCATAGCCATGGCGACAAAGGATGCGAGTTTCATCGGGGATACCCTAAACGGCTCGCCGGAAACCCACTGTAAGAAATCTGTAAAACGGAAGCAGCCGGGCGCCTGCAACGGGCGCCTTCAACGGACACACTCAGCGCGGAACTGGGTTCGGGCTGCCGGATTTGGATAAGGGAAACCCATTGCGGAAAGGCGCTCCCATAGCCCGTCGCCTCTGGATTCTCGTCCCAGGTGGGACGAGAATCCATAGAATGAGAAGGAATGGGAGGCCTTGAGGTCACTGGTGTAGCGGAACTCGTGAGAGTTCCGAAGGCCTGACGGGCAGTCTGCATTCTTGCGAATGCAGCTAGGAGGACTGCGCTCCGCGCCGGGGGAGAGCGGCGATGCTCGCCGAAAGGGCCTCCGGCTTTCCTTGGCGTCAGAACTGTAGCGGAACTCGTGAGAGTTCCGAAGTCCTGGCGGGAAGTCTGCATTCCTTGGGAATGCAGCTACGGGGACGGGGACGGCGCTCCGCGCCGGGAGAGAGCGGCGATGCTCGCCGAAGTCCAAGGGCCTCCGGCTCATCCTCTTTCCTCGGCTTCCACCTATCCGCTCGGCAGACCCATGGCGCGACAGGGCGTGCGGGAGCCCGCCCCTCCAGGATCGCGTAACCCACTCGAATTGACACACCACTCCCTTACCTTTGTTTTCTCCGGTGAAATTCCCCGCCGTTTCGTTCTTCCAGGCCTTCGCGCGGCAGATCAGGAGTTCTGAGCCTAGAGTCCCAGGAGGAGCCGGGCCAAGGTGAAATAGATGACCAGCCCGGTGACGTCGACGATGGTGGTGATGGCGGGCGAGGCGACGACGGCAGGATCTTGCTTGAGCGCTTTGGCCAGGATAGGCAGCGCCGCTCCAAGGATGGTCGAGGCGGTCACCTGAGCGGCGAGAGAGAAGGCGACAGTGAGGGCGACCTGGCTCATGGCCATGCCCGGGGGCAGCATGGAGGCTCCGCCAGGAAAGAAGAGGATGATCTGGAGGGCGATGCAGAAGCCAAGAATAGAGCCCAGGCCGAAGCCGATCCGCATCTCTTTCCAGACGGCGCGCATGAACTGTTCGGGACCGAACTCGCCCAGCGCCATGGCGCGGATCACGGTGGTGGCGGCTTGAGCCCCCGTGTTGCCCCCGGCGGCCACGACCATGGGCATGTAGATGGCGAGGATAAATGCGGAGTTGAGGACGCCTTCAAAATGATGGATGACGAATCCTGAGGTGATGGCGAGGAAGGCCAGGCCAAGGACCCAGATAAAGCGCCGCCGGAAATGGGAGAGAACGGGGGTGTCCAGGTAGTCGCGTTCTGCGGAGGGGCCGGCGATGCCGGATTGTTTCTCGAAGTCTTCCGTGGATTCCTCTTCGAGAATCTCCATGGCGTCGTCGTGGGTGATGACCCCGACGAGTTGGTTGTTGTCGTTGATGATGGGAAGAGTTACGAGGTCATGCTTGGCGACGAGTTGGGCGGCTTCTTCCTGGTCGGCAGTGGCCAGGAGGGCTAGGGGCTCCGGCTGCATGACATCGCCTACCAAGAGGCTCCGGCGATTGAAGGTAAGGTCCCGCAACCGGACCTTCCCCAGGATGCGGTTCTGGTCGTCGACGACATAGATGCGGGAAAGGACCTCGGTTTCCTCCCGCTGGCTGGCGAGGGTCTCGATGGCCTCCCGGATGGTCATGTCTTCGGAAACCGTGGCGAAGGCGGTGGTCATGCGGCCGCCAGCGGTGGTCTCGGGGTACTCCAGGAGGCGGTGGGCAGCTTCGCGTTTGCGGCCGCGGAGCAGGGAGAAATAAGAGCGCCGCGTGTCCGGAGCGAGCTTTTGGAGGAGGTCAGTGAGATCGTCGTCGGGATAGGAATTGAGAGCCTCTTGGAGGTCGTGCGGTGAAAGGTGCCCGAGAATCTCTTCGATCTCTTCAGCGGGAAGATAGGGAAGCGCGGGAACCAGCGTGGCCGGGCGCAATCGCTGCAGAACCGTGGCTTTTCTCTCGCCATCCAGTTCCTCGAGCGCTTCCGCGGCGTCGGCTGGAGGGAGAGCGGACAGGCATTCCTCGAAGCGCTCGGCTTCCCCAGCTTCTACGGCCGCTCGGAACTGTTCGCGGAGGTTGGAAGTTTCGCTGGTCATCATGCGTAACAATCCGGACGGCGGACATACACGCATGGATCGCGAGGGAAGGGAACCGGGAAAACGGGGCCGGAAGCGCAGCGCGGGGGAACTCTCACACGGCGGCGGGAGACGAGGGACGGTCCCGCTTGCCCCTTGATTGACCGGATTCCCTCGTGGAAAAGAGCCTATGCAAACTGAGGCCCATCCGGAGGCTCCCCGCACTTTGAGCCCTTGGCGCGAGCGCTTGTGGAAGATCATCTTTGAGGCGGAGACCCCGGCGGGCAAGCTTTTCGATGTGCTGCTGCTGGCGGCCATTGCCTGCAGTGTGCTGGTGGTGATGCTCGACAGTGTCGAGGATATCCGGGAGCGATACCGGGAAAGCCTGGTGGCCGCAGAATGGTTTTTCACGGCGCTTTTCACCGTCGAATATGTGCTCCGGCTGCTCTGTGTCCGGCGGCCGCTGCGCTACGCCCGCTCGTTTTTCGGTGTCATCGATCTCTTATCCATTATTCCCACCTACCTGAGTTTGTTGATTCCGTCGGGACCGCAATACCTGGTCGTGATCCGTATCTTGCGGCTGCTCCGCTTGTTCCGGATTTTCAAGATGGGGCGCTATTTGGGCGAAGCGAACATCATCCTGATGGCGTTGCGGGCGAGCCGGGAAAAGATCATCGTTTTTCTATTCGGCGTGGTTTCGCTGGTGTTCATCGTGGGCACCCTCATCTACCTCATCGAGGGTCCGGAGCGCGGGTTCACGAGCATCCCGGTATCCGTGTATTGGGCGATTGTGACCGTCACCACCGTAGGATATGGCGACCTCGCTCCAGTGACGCCGTTGGGGCAGCTCTTGGCGGCCATCAGCATGCTCATGGGCTATGCCATTATCGCCGTTCCGACGGGCATCGTGGGTTTTGAAGTGCAGCGTTCGATGAAGTTTTTTCAGGAACGCGATGCCAGCCGGGCCTGTCCCGGTTGCGGCGTGCAGGGCCACGATGAGGATGCTCGCTACTGCAAAGGCTGCGGAGAACGGCTTGAAGGCCCGGAAGGCCCGGCCGCCGCCGATGGCGGATTGCCGGAGTAGGCCGGGATCCCGGGTTTGGGCCCAAAATTTTTTCGGGGAGGGAAAAGATTGTGCTGGTCACCGCGCCGGGAGCCGTTCTAAGATTTCAAGGATTTCAAACAATCAACCCGTCGAAATAGCCATGGGAGACCGGAAAAATTGCGTTTGGATGGGCGCCGTCGCGCTGTGGTTGGCGGGCGCGGGATGGGCCGGAGCCGAGGTCGTCTTTCAATCTCTTTCCCCGGGCTCCGAGCCTCCGCAGTGGATTCGCGACTTGAATCAACTCTCTGAAGAGGAACGCCGGCGCCGGGTGGAGAATTACCGGGCTCCCGAGCCGGCGAAACCCGCGCGAGTTGCGGCCGGGGTGATGAAGCGGGAGGAGCCTGCGAGGACGGCCCCCGCGCCGGGTCCGGTAGTGATGCCCGACCCCGTGCGAGGGGAAGTGGCCCGGGTGCGTCCCGTCCCAGTGTCCGAGCTGCAATTGGCGGCTCCCGTTTCAAGATCTGCTGCGGGTCCGGTGGTTTCGCCCGTTCCGGAGCGGGAGCCGGCGCCGGAACAGGAGCGCATTGTCGAGCCCCCTGCGGCACAGCAGGTGGGCCCAGAGTTCCGCTCCAGGCCGGAAGAGGAAGCGGCGCGGCGATTCCGCTGGCGGAACGTTTTTCAGAACAGACCCGCTCCTGAACCATCCCAGAAGACGGCTCCTGAGCCGAAGGCGGTGAAGCAACGCCCCCCGGAACCCGCGAAGCTGCGGTCCACGGAGAAGGCAATGCGTAAAGCAAGAAGCGATCGGAGCGTTGCCGAAGAGAAAGAGTCGAGTCGTCCGCCGGCAGAGGAAGGAAGCAGCAACTATCGGATACGGCTCTCGGGAGCGCAAAGAAACATGGATATTCCGGTGGACGACCGGATTCCGGAACCCTCGAAGGCGGAACAGCAGAAGGCGGCTGCGGATGACGCGGCCGATTATCCGGGAGGGCAGCGCTCTGTGTTTGGCCGGCGTAAAGACCGCGCGGAAGAAATCGAAGTGGAGAAGGACCGAGGGAAGCTGAAGAAGGAAGTCGCCGCCGAAAAGTCGAAGCCTCGCCGGGGTCTTTTTGGGCGTGGAAGGGACAAGGGCGGCCTTGCTTCCGGGGGAGGAGTGATCGAGACGACGCTATTTGGGGAATGAGCGCACGCGCCGCGCGCACTGGTTGCTCTAACTGTGTTGGTGCTGGTGCGGGTTGGGGGCCGGGTCGGCGTCGCCGCTGGCGTCCGTGATTTCGGCCTTTTGTTTTAGCTCGCTGAGGAATGCGTCGAGGCGGGCCTTGCGGTGTTCCTCGACGATGCACTGGGCCACGGTGTCGCGAACTTCCTCGAAGGGTTTGGCTAATGCCGGGCGCCGCCCGGTGACCTTGGCGAGATGGAACCCCCAATGGGTGCCGAAAATGGGACTGATTTCGCCGGTATCCATCGAGAAGACAATGGTTTCAAACTCGTCCATGTGTTCTCCGCGCCGGAAGTAGCCGAGGTCGATGTCTTCGACGTCTTTGTCAGTTGTTTCACGAGCGAGGGCATCGAAGTCTTCTCCGGCTTGGGCGCGGCGGCGGATGTCCAGGAGCCCGGCGTAGAGTTCGTCGCGGTTTTCCGATTTGCGCAGGGATTTGAAGATGTGAGAGACGCGGATTTCCTCTTCGCTGCGGAAGTCATCGATGTGCTCCTGGTAATAGCGGCGTAGCGCGGGTTCGTCCGGTTCGGGATGGAGACCGCAGATGCGATCGACGAGCCGGTCGATGCGGATGCGACAGGCCAGATCCCGCCGCAAGAGTTTCTCACCCTCCTCAGAGAGGCCGGTGTGGGCGACGAACGATTCGCGTCCCCCTTGTTGATCCATGAGGGACTGCAGGGCGTCGTCCACCTCCTTTTTGAGCACGGGTTCATTGAGACGCTCGGCTTCCTGGGCCAGGAGGACGCGTTCGATGATGTTTTCCTTGGCGTAGCCCATGAATTCTCCATCGCGTTCGCAACAAGAAACCTGAGCGAGGCTTTCGTAATGGGCCTTGATGGAGGAGAATTCCTGATCGATCACGGTGGGATCGATAGGCTGACCGTTGACGATAAGGGGCATGATAGGGACTGGCTCGGGCCATTTGCCGGGCGGGGCGGTTCTAAGTCCAAGCCGGCCAGGGGCGGCGTTGGCGGAGGAGACTGGCGCGGGCTGCCGTCAAAGGTTGATCGACGCGCTTGCGGCCGGCGAAATGCGAGACGGCGGTGTAGCCCGCGCTGGTCAGGGCGTCGAAGGCGTCCTCGAAATCGGCTGCGACCCGCCGGGGATGATGCGAGTCGGAACCGACCACGACGGGGATGCCTCGTTCTCGCATGAGCCGGAGCATGGCCGGCCCGGGGTTCATCTCGGGAAAGCTTTTTTGGAGACCGCTGGTGTTGAGTTCCATGGCCACGCCGCTGGCCTGAATCCGGTCGAGAGCCCCGGCCACGGCGTCTTCCATTTGCCGGAAACTCCAAGTCCTGGGAAAAGCATTTTTGACAAGGTCAGGATGAGAAATGCAGTCGAACAAACCCGTTTCCGCAGCTTCGGCGAGATGCAGGAAATACTGGCGCTGGAAGGTCGCGTCGTCCCCGGTGTAAAAGCGCTCCCGGTATTCCGGCAAGTGATAATGCACGGAGCCGAGGATGAACTGGAAATCGGCGAGGCCGTGGAGATGTTCGAGCCAGGGTTCCATGCCGGGGAACCAATCGCTTTCGAGACCGAGGAGCACCTCCAGGCCATCTCCAGCGGCGCGGCGGGCCCGCTCCACCATCGTCAGGTAAAGCGGGAATTCTTCGGGACTCATCCGGACGTGGTGAGAAAAGCCGCCCGGCATGGGGCTATGGCAGGTGAAAATGATGCCGCGCAGACCCCGCGCCAAGGCGCGCCGCACATAGTCTTCCGGCTCACCCACGGCGTGGCGGCACAAGGGCGTATGCATGTGGGAATCGAAGCAGACCGGCGCGGGATCCGTCATGGAAGAGCACTCTTGAGCGGAGCCAGGTGAAGTAAAGAGGGAAGTCGTTGAGTTTGGAGCCGTCCCTTCTATGATGGGCGCGCCGGCGCTCAGTGCGTATGACGATGAAGAAAGCAGCGAAGGGTTTTTTATTGGAGTTGCTGGCGATCCCGAGTCCTACGGGCTTCGAGATCGAGGGACAACGCAAGTGGGCGGAGCGCCTCAGGCCCATCGCCGACCGCGTCGAGAACGATGCTTACGGATCGGTGTGGGCAGTGCTCGACCCGGCGGAGGAACCGCAGGAGGACGATCCGGAAAGCATGAAACTCCGGGACCGGCCCTTCACCGTGTTGCTGGAAGCGCATGCCGACGAGATTGGTTTCATGATCAAGCACGTCAATGAGGAGGGGTTCCTGCATGTGGACCGGATTGGGGGATCCGACCCGGCCGTGGCGCGGGCGCGGCGGGTCTCCATTTTGGGAGACAAGGGGCCTGTTCCCGGTGTGATTGGGCATACCGCCATTCACCTTCGCGACCGGTTTCGCGACCTGGATAAGGAGAAGACGCCGGAGATCCATGAACTGTATGTCGATGTGGGAGCGGGTTCGCGCAAAGACGTCGAAAAACTGGGGCTCCGCGTGGGACATCCCGCGGTCTATGCCGACCGCGCCGAGATGTTGGGTCCGCGGCGCTTGGTGGGGCGGGCGTTGGACAACCGGATCGGCGGGTTCATTTGCGCCGAAGTGATGGAGCGGCTGGCGCGTGGCCGGCGGCGTCCACGCGTGCGGGTCATCGCCTTGAACTCCGTCCAGGAGGAGACCGGAGGTTATGGGGCGCGAATGGCAGCCTACAGGCTGATGCCCGATGTGTGCTTGGTGTTGGACGTGACTCACGCGACGGATTCTCCGGGGATCGAGGCGGCCAAGCACGGCCGGGTCGAGTTGGGCGGCGGCCCCGGCATCACCCACGGATCCAGCAATCATCCTTTGGTGGTGCGACAACTCATGAGCGTCGCCAAGAAAATGAAGATTTCGCTGCAGCACGAGGCGAGTTCGAGCTGCACCGGCACGGATACGGACAGTATTTTTTTTCAGCGCACCGGGATTCCTTCTGCACTGGTGTCGGTTCCCCTCCGCTACATGCATTCCGTGGTTGAAGTCATTGATTTGGAGGACGTCGAGAAGGTTGTGGACCTTTTGGTGGGCTTTATCGAGGGGCTCAGGCCGGGCGACGATTTCGGCTTGAAACTGTAGGCAGCGAGTCAAACGTAGGATCTGTTAAAGGATTCGAATCGAGAAAGGCGGCTCGAGTCTGTCGCACCCCCGTTGTATTTGCCTTATGTCCCGGTCTACGCTCGTCATCCTAGCGCTGCTCCTCATTGCTTTGGGAGGTTACTGGTTAAACAAACGCTTTCTCACGCCGGTGGACGACATGCCGCCGGTGGAAACGGTGGCGGCGGCGGTGGGAAACATTGAGCAGACGGTGACCTGCCTTGGTGAAGTCCAACCCGCCCGCTTCACCGACATCAAATCGGAAGTCAGCGCGCGCGTCTTGCAGGTCAATGTCAAGTCCGGCGTCTCGGTCCAAAAAGGCGATGTCCTGGTCGAACTGGATCGCTCAGAGTTGGAGTCGCAGCGCAAAGAGAGCCAACACATGATCGAGGCCTCGCGGCTGCGGATGGAACGTGTGAAGTTGGACCGGGATTCCAAGATCGAGTTAGGGGAGAAAGGTTATGTGCATCAGCGGGAGGTGAAGGAGGCGCAGATCGAGTATGATCTGGCCCTCAACTCCCTGAGCATCGAAGAAGCCAAACAGGAGTTGCTCGACCGCAAACTGGAGAAGACGACGATTTTGGCTCCCCACGACGGCGTGGTCTTGCAGTGTCGGGTCTTGGAGGGAATGGTCATTACCGGGGCAACTTCGTTTTCCGAAGGCACTGTTCTCATGCAGGTTGCCGAGTTGGATGTGCTGGAGGTGGAGACGCGGGTGAACGAAGTGGACATTCCTCACATTCGCGAAGGAATGGAAGTGAATTTGACTTTCGAATCCATACCCGATCTGCTTTTGCCGGCCCGCATCGACTTCGTTTCTCCCTCCGCCGACAAACCGCGTTCGAGTCCAGGGCAAAACCAAGGGGGCGGCGGGCAGGGGCAGCAAGCCAGCGAGTTTCCCATCACGGTGAGCTTTTCGTCGGCCGATCCGCGAGTCC
Source organism: Verrucomicrobiales bacterium (assembly GCA_041749135.1). Taxonomy (GTDB): domain Bacteria; phylum Verrucomicrobiota; class Verrucomicrobiia; order Verrucomicrobiales; family DEV007; genus DATKCT01. The sequence continues at coordinate 8,341 of JBGTBW010000054.1, read as the reverse complement.
GTCCGGGCATGACGGCGAAGGTGCTGGTGACTTTGGCGCGGGTGGAAGGGGTGGTCACGACGAGCTTGCCCGCGGTGTTCGCCGAGGACGGTCTTCACGTGGTTTACGTCAAGAACGGTGAGGGCTTTGAGCGGCGGGAAGTCGCTGTGGGAATCAACGACGAGATGACGGTGGAGATCCTCTCGGGGCTGCAAGCAGGAGAAATGGTGGCCACCAGCCGCCCTCGTCCGGCCGAGGGCATTCCTGCGGCATCCTAACAACGAGGGCTCCGCTGGAGCCGGTTAGAAGCGGAAAGATGCGAGCGGTATTCCTGGCGCTGCGGGAAATTTGGGGGCACAAAATCCGCTCCCTGCTGACGCTCTTCTGCGTGCTGCTGGGAGTCGCCTCCGTGGTGATGACGGTCGGTTACATGCGGGGACTGACCGCTTCCTGGAAAGTGTGGATCAACAGCCGGGGTGGAGCCGAGAAGTTCACGATCAGCCCTGGGTTTCCTCCGCGCGAACAACGGCACCTTCGTTTCCGTTCTCCCGGGAGGACCATGGCCGATGTCCGGGCCATCAGGGCCCATTGTCCGCACGTCACCCACGTGGTTCCCAGCGTCAAACTCAACGACTCCCCGGTCCGCGCCGGGAACAAGACTTACTACGGAGACGTCGAAGGGGTGACGCCCGACATCGCTCCGGTGGAGCGATTTGAGGTCGAGAGGGGCCGTTTCTTGGCGGACCTGGACGTGGAACGGGCCAATCAGGTGGTGGTGTTGGGATCGGAGGCCGGGGAGCGTCTTTTTGGTCTGGGACAGGATCCGGTGGGAAAAACCGTGCTCATTGGAGGCTTGGCCTTCGAGGTGGTGGGCCTGATGCCTCATTTCGAGATCAACGCAGGCGGCAGCTTCAATGCCGCCCGCTGGAAGAACGAGAAGGTTTTTATGCCCATCACCGTGGCCCAGCGGAGAATCCGTGGGAACGACGTCATCGACGAATTGGACGTGCGGGTGAAAGACCTTCGATACATGGACATGACCGTGGCTCAGGTCGAGAATGTGTTGTTGCAAGTGCACCGCGGCATTCAGGATTTCCGGGTGCGGACCATGACGGACCGGCTGGAGGACATCAACACGCAGGAACGCAATCTCATGACCGCAGGATATGCCGTCTCTCTGTTGACCCTCCTGATTGGGGGCATTGGGATCATGAACTTGATGCTCGCCTCCATCCATGAACGGGTCCGCGAGATCGGGATCCGGAAGGCTGTCGGCGCGAACGGATTTCAGATTTTTATCCAGTTCTGCATCGAGTCGGTGACCCTGTGCACGTTGGGAGGCCTTTTTGGGGTGGCCCTGGGTTGCGGGTTGATTCACGTGCTCCAGCGGGTCATCCAGGAAGGGGCCCGGCCCGAGTTGACCACGTTGGGCGTGGTGGCGGGTTTTGCCGCGAGCGTGACCATCGGCAGTCTCGCGGGTCTCTATCCGGCGGCGCGGGCGGCACGGCTCGACCCGGTGGAAGCGTTAGGCTATGAGTGACCGGCAGGAGCGCGGAAGCCTGCCGGGGACGACGGCCCTCCAGGCCGTGTCGCGCGATGGGGCTGCGTTCCGGGACCAGGCCGTCACGGAGGCCGGCCCTCCAGGTATAGTTATTGTGATCAGTCTGAATATCCTGGAGGGGCGGGCTCCCGCACGCCCTGTCCCGCGATAGGTCTCCATCCCGGGACCAGGCCGCCGGGGACGACGGCCCTCCTGGCCGGGGCGCGCGATGGGGCTGCGTTCCGGGACCAGGCCGTCACGGAGGCCGGCCCTCCAGGTATGGGTATTGTGATCTGTCTGAATATCCTGGAGGGGCGGGCTCCCGCACGCCCTGTCTCGCGATAGGTCTCCATCCCGGGACCAGGCCGCCGGGGACGACGGCCCTCCAGGTCATGTCGCGCGATGGGGCTGCGTTCCGGGACCAGGCCGTCACGAAGGCCGGGCCTCCATTCTCAGAACTCCTGATCTCGAGGAATTTGGATGAGCCGGAAGCCTATGTGGCGCGGGCACTCCTGCCCGCGAACTTTCTAGGCGCACTCGGCGGACAAGAGTGTCCGCCCCACAAATCGCCCCACAAGTAGAGTGTCATTCACGGAGTGGCGGTCTCGCTTTGGCTCACTCTTATTCCCCTATATCCATTATCTTCCTCGATAGATCAGGAGTTCTGAGTCTTGCTTTTCCTGCTGGACCGGACGGCATTGTGTGTGGAAGTTCCTCGAGTCTTTCGGATCAACCCCCCCAATTCTCTTTTTCGTGATGAAACGGAATCCCCTCTCCGTCCTTTGGGCCTTTTTGGCCCTCTCCAGTTTCGGCGCAGCCGGAATCGCCCTCGGTCAAGCGATTGTCTTGGAAGACAACTTCAATTCGGGAGCATTGCAGGATCACTGGGCCTTCGATCAGCGCCCCTTTGAGACCGGATCGGTCGAAGTGGGCGGGGGGCTCGTGAGCGGGGCCATGGTCATCGAGGTCACCGCTTTGGAGAACTATTGGGGCGGATTTGCGCTGAGTACGGAGCGCACTTTCCAGGCCTCCGCGGCCAATCCCCTCACTTTCGAGGCGACGCGGGTGCTCGATGAGGGGGTGGGCACGGCGACGCGGTCCGGCGTCTGGATTGCGGATCAATCCCGGACACACTTTGTTTTTTTCGCTCAGAACATTGGGGAGGGCGGCTGGCAGTATAACCGGCGCATCAACGAGGCAGGCGACAACGCGACCGGAGCCGGGGCAAACATTGCGGCTTTTGACGCCCTTGACGACGACACCGGTTCGCACCGGATGCGTCTGGTGGCCAATGGGTCCACGGTGCAACTTTACCTCGACGATGTCCTCGGTGAGGAGGTTCCGTTTCCGTTGACCGAGAATATCGTTTTCTCGTTCGGGGTCTACGCACGCCAAGCCGGTGATGAGGCCACTGGGGTGTTCGACGACGTGGTGATTCGATCCGATCTGCCGACGGGGTTGCCCTGCGTCGCCGCCGCGCCGGGCTTTCTGAGCCTGACGGCCGGAAATGCCGCACCGTTGACCGTTTCGGTACCTAAACTGTATGTGGCGGACAACGCAGTTTCGGTGACCATCGCCAGTTCGGATCCCTCGATCGCTACGCTGGAGGGGGCGGACGCCGGCGGTTCCTTGACGCTGAACTTCCCTGCGGGCGGTGAGTCTTCCCGCTCGGTGATGGTCCAGCCTTTGTCGGGCGGGATCGCCACGCTCGAACTCACGCCGGCGGACGGATTGTGCGTGGCCAACAGCGTGGCGGTGAGCGTGTCTTCAGCCCTGGTTCGCAATCCCAGCTTCGAGGAAACGCCGCTTCCCGAGCCCTGGCCTTACTACGGCTCCATCGGATCGTGGCAGGGGGGGTCGGGCTTGAACGCCGGGGGGCCTTTCGGGGACAACGGGAGCATTCCCGACCGGAGTCAGATCGCCTTCATCCAAGGAGCGACGACGCTCAGTCAGGAGATCGCTGGTTTGGAACCTGGGGAGACTTATTGGCTGCAATTTTATTACAACGCGCGGAATTGCTGCGGCGGCACGATCAGTTTCTCGGTGCTCTTCGATGGACAGGAACTGGGGGGCGCCCAGTTGGTTCAGCCGGTCGGGGGAACCAATCCTTACCGCTTGTTTTCGGCGTCCTTCGTGGCTGAGAACCCGAGCGGGGTCCTGGAGATCGGAACCCAAGCCGACGGCGATGCCTCTCTGGTGTTCGACGCGGTTACCCTCGTGCGGCGGAGTGAAGACGACGTTCCCCTGATCAATCCGAGCTTCGAAGCCAGCGGTAATCCGCCATTTCCGGGGTATCTCAACGGACTGGCCCTGGCCGGCTGGGCCGGAGAAGGGAACTATGGAGTGAACATTTCCGGCGCCGGGCCTTTTGCTGACAATGGACGCGCGCCCGATCAGGATTTCGTGGCCTTCCTGCAGAATCCGGGTTCCTCCTTGAGTCAGGAAGTGCAGCAGTTGTTGCCGGGTTCCACCTACTCGTTGCGCTTTGCCAGCAACGCGCGCAACGGGAATACGGCGCATTTGACGGTGACCTTGGGAGAGCAGGTGATCTTCGATGAAGACATCACGCCGGTGGGCGGCTCCGCGCCCTATGTGGAGCACACGGTCGATTTCGTGGCGGCGGCCCCGCAAGGGCTGCTGCGGTTCACGCAGACGGCGGAGGGGGATCAGACCGTGCTCATCGATGATGTGCGCCTGATCGGGCAGTCTTCGGGGATCCCCTGTCTGGAAATCTCTCCTTCGGCGCTCAGTCTATCGCTAGGGCAAACCGGGACGGGAATCCTGGTCAAGACCTCGGCGGAAGCGGTCGCGGGAGGGCCATTGGAGGTGATTTTGACCAGCAGCAATATGAATGTGGTGGGATTCGAGGGCGCCGATCCTGCAAGTGCTGTCATCACCTTTACGGCTGGAGGCGCTTTGGAAGCGATCGTCCCGTTGATTCCGGTGGGAAAAGGCAGCGCGGAAGTGAACGTCAGCAGCCCGCGGCCGGTTTGTTTCAACCGGGTCACCGTTCCCGTCCGGGTCATTTCCACTCTTCTCAAGAATCCGGGCTTCGAGAGCAACCCGCCGACGGAGTTTCCTACCTACGGGGATGTGGACGATTGGACCGGCAGTTCTAATGTTGGGGTCAATACTGTTGCCGGTCCTTTCCACGACAACGGCCTGATACCCGATGGGAATCAAGTCGGGTTCGTTCAGGTCACCAACCAGTTGTTTCAAGATATGGGAGGGCTCACGCCGGGAGAACCGCATTGGCTTCAGTTCTATTACAACACCCGGAATTGCTGTGGAGGAAGTTTGAGCTTTCAGATCAAGTTGGACGACACGGTGCTTTTTGAGGATGGCGGTTTCGGTCCGGTGGGCGGCGAGCAGCCTTATTATTTCGCGCAAGTCTCCTTTGTGCCGGAGGGGATTTCGGGCCGGTTTTCTATCGACGTCGCGGCGGAAGGCGACGCCAGCTTGCTCTTCGACGCCTTCACCATCACCCGGCGGGGGAACAATGAGGTTCTGGTGATCAATCCGAGTTTCGAAGCGACGGGGGCGGATGCGCTGCCGTTTCCCGGCTACATGGGAACGGCGGATGGCGCGCTGATGCAACCCATCTCCGGCTGGGAGTTGGCGGGCAATTACGGCGTGAACCTTTCCGGGCCGGGACCTTTCGCGGATAATGGGGTGAATCCGGATCAGGATTCCGTGTTGTTCCTTCAGGAATCGGCCCTCGCTCAGCAGACCATCACCGGCTTGACCCCGGGCGGGGAATATACCCTATCATTTGCCTACAACGCCCGGAGCGGCAATGCGCCGCATCTCGAGGCGTCTCTGGACGGAGTTGTTTACTTTGACGAGGACGTGACGCCGGTGGGCGGGACCGAACCGTATGCCGTGGCTTCGATCCCCTTCCTGGCGCCGGCGAGTTCGGCGACGCTGCGCTTTCGTCAGACGGCCGAAGGCGATCACACCGTCTTGTTGGACGATATCCGCGTCACAGCGGGGGAGGACGTCATTCCCTGCCTGACCGTGACGCCGGAGTCCCTGAGCCTGGGCGTCGGAGATATGGGAACGGCGCGAGTTTCCGTACCGCAAGCTGCACTCAATGCCGATCCGGAGATCAGCGTGGAGGTCAGCAGCAGCAATCCTGCAGTGGCCATGCTGAGCGGGCAAGCCGGCGGCAGTGTGACCTTGGTGTTCCGGGCGGGGGAACCCACGACCCAAACCATCGACATCACCGCGTTGAGCGGCGGAGCGAGCGTCCTCAGTTTCAGCAGTCCCGACGAAGTGGTGTGCTTCAACCGGGAAACAATACCGGTGCAGGTTTTGCAAGGTTTTGTGAGCAATCCCGGGTTTGAACAGGAGGACCTCCCGGCCGGAGTCGGTTATGGCGATGTGGGAGCCTGGACGGGGCAAGGCGGCGTCGGGTTGAACGGGCCAGGAGGGCCCTTTCATGACAATGGAACCATTCCGGACGGATCGCAGATCGCATTCATCCAGGGAACCGGATCGCTGAGTCAGGAGGTCGTTGGCCTGGCGCCGGGATCGACCTATTGGCTCCAGTTCGCTTACAATGCGCGAAACTGTTGCGGAGGCACGATCGGGTTGACGGTCCGCTTTGCCGGCGAGGATCTGTTTGCCGACCCCGATGTCGTGGCCACGCTCGAACAATACAACGTCGTCGTCGTGCCCTTCACCCCGGGCTCCGCGACGGGATTGCTCGAGTTCGCAACCAATGCCGTGGACGACGCCACCGTTCTCTTGGACGCGGTCAACATCACGCGGCGGGCCAGCGGAAATCTGCTGGTGATCAACCCCAGCTTCGAGGCGGGAGGGATTCCGGATGCGCCCGGCTATCTCCAGCCGGATCCGATTTTCGGGTGGGCTATGAACGGAACCTACGGGATCAACAGTTCCGGCGCGGGCCCGCTGGCGGACAACGGCGTGACCCCGGATCAGGACGGCGTTCTGTTTCTGCAAGGCACGGGATCGGCCACACAGACTGTCGGCGGATTGACGCCGGGGACGGAATACACTCTGACGTTCCGCTACAACGCCGGCAGCTTGGCGACGGCCCGCCTCATCGTGGTTATCGACGGGAACATCGTGATGGAAAGCGATGTGACGGCAGTTGGAGGAACCAATGCCTATCATACCGCCACCATTCCTTTTATCGCGGGAGAAAGCTCCGTGGAGATCGCCCTGGGCCAGATCACGGATGGGGACGCAGTGCTCCTACTCGACGATGTCCGGGTCCTCGGGGATACGGCTCCGGTGGAGCCCTTGCCGGCCCTCGATATCGAACGGGTGGGATCGAGTCAGGTGCGCCTGTTTTGGGCGGGACCGGCGGAAGGCGTGCAACTGCGCTCGACGCAGAACTTGCAGAACTGGCAGGACGTCGATGAACCCGTGCAAAGTGCGGGAGGGATCTCCTCGGTGATTCTCCCCGGCAGCGGAGGCGGGGAGCAGTTTCGTCTCGAACGGGATGCGCCCTGAGGCGGCGCGCGTTCATCCGCAGGGAGCATCGAGACAGATGAGCCTTTGACAGGAATTGCCGGTCAAGAAGCGGCGTCACGCCGTCCGATGCGAAGCCCTTAAACCGCCATGGAGAACCGGCGCCTCGTTCTCCCGCAACACCTCAACCACTACGGCTTCCTTTTCGGAGGATACCTTCTGCAATGGGTGGATGAAACCGCCTGGATCGCCGCGAGCCTCGATTATCCCGGTCGCCGGCTGGTCACGGTGGCCATGGATCAGGTCGTCTTTCACCGGAGCGTGCGCCAAGGCGCGGTCCTCCGCATTACGACGGAACGGACCCGGATCGGCCGGACTTCGGTGAGTTACCGCGTTGAGGTCTTCAGCGAAGACCTGGCGACCGGAACCGAAGAACGCGTCTTCGCCACGACGGTCACTCAGGTGCGGATCGACGATCAAGGCCGGAAACAGGAACTCACCACGCCGTGGTAGAGGAGCCCCGTGGCGTGGGCACTCTGAAAGCGTTGGCTTTGTTGCTCGCCGGTCACGTATTTCAATTCCCTCCCTCCTCGCGCCCTGCCAACCCTTCCATCAAGTCCCGCGCGGGATCACCCAATAAATCGACACGCCCTTCAGGGGCCGCATCCCCGCCGGGGGGTGGAAGGGTGACGAGGCGCTGTAGGCGGGGATCAACCTGGCGCCGCTTTTTTTTGAAGCCGGGGCATCACGAAAACGGTAGGGGGCCCTATCCCCGCCGGGGGTGGAACCTTGGAAGAGAGCGGCGATTCTCGCCGCAGTCCAAGGGCCTCCGGCGTGGCTCGACGGGCCTTTTAGCGGCGGCTTGGCCGCCGCCTTTGGACTGCGGCGAGAATCGCCGCTTTCGAGCGCGCACAGGACTCCGCCAGTTCCAACCCCACCCTCGGCCTCCCAGAGACTCCGCGTCCCCAGTCAAAACCCCACAGGACTGGCGCACTCTACATGCTTCCGGACGCCCGGCGACGCTCGCCTCAGTCCAAGGGCCTCCGGCGTGGCTCGACGGGCCTTTTAGCGGCGGCTTGGCCGCCGCCCTTGGACTGCGGCGAGAATCGCCGCTTTCGAGCGCGCACAGGACTCCGCCAGTTCCAACCCCACCCTCGGCCTCCCAGAGACTCCGCGTCCCCACCCAAAACCCCAGAGGACTGGCGCACTCTATGAGCTCAGAACTCCTGATCTATCGACGAAGATAATGGATACAGGGGAATAAGAGTGAGCCAAAGCGAGACCGCCACTCCGTGAATGACACTCTATTTGTGGGGCGATTTGTGGGGCGGACACTCTTGTCCGCCGAGTGAGCCTAGAAAGCTCGCGGGCAGGAGTGCC
>JBGTBW010000053.1:0-3703 GCA_041749135.1 Verrucomicrobiales bacterium | reverse complement strand
GCAGGTGGTGGCGCGCTTCGACGCCGAACGCCAAGCGCTGGCGATGATGGATCATCCCAACATCGCCAGGGTGTTCGATGGGGGAGCGACCGAGTCGGGCAGGCCTTACTTCGTGATGGAACTGGTGCGCGGGATCAGGATCACCGAGTATTGCGATCAACAGCGGTTCCCGGCCCGGCGGCGGCTCGACCTGTTCATCCAGGTCTGCCACGCCGTGCAACATGCCCACCAGAAGGGGATCATTCATCGGGACCTCAAGCCCTCTAACATCCTCGTCACCGAAGTGGACGGCAAACCGGCCCCCAAGATCATTGATTTCGGCATTGCCAAGGCCGTCGAGGGACGGTTGACGGACCAGACGCTGTTCACCGCCTTCGAGCAGTTGATAGGGACCCCCGCTTACATGAGCCCCGAGCAGGCGACCCTGACGACGCCGGACATCGACACGCGCAGCGACATCTACAGCCTGGGCGTGCTGCTCTACGAATTGCTGACCGGCGAGACGCCCTTCGACACGAAGGCGCTCCTGGCCTCCGGCCTGGACGAATTGCGACGGACAATCCGGGAGGTCGATCCGGTCCGGCCCAGCACGCGCCTGAAGCGGACTGGCGCCAGGATCCATGGGTCAAGGGGCACGGATGGGTTGCACGAGGCCGCAATTCACTCGTCGACCGTCCATCCTCAACCCTCAGCCGGTGCGGACTCGCCGGAGTTCGTCCCTCCAGACGTGGCTCAATCGACAATCGGCAATCGCAGATCGCCAATCGAGTCTGACCTCGACTGGATCGTCATGAAGTGCCTCGCGAAGGAACGCGACCGGCGTTACGCAACGGCCAACGGGCTGGCCATGGATATTCAGCGCCACCTGAACTGCGAGCCGGTGGTGGCCCGGCCTCCCAGCCTGCTTTACGAATTTCAGAAGACCGTGCGCCGGCACTGGGTGGGCTTTGCGGCAGCCGCCACGGTCATGCTTGTCTTCGCGGCCGGCGTATTGGTCAGCTCCCTGCAAGCTGATCGAGCGCGGCGGGCGGAGCTGGCGGCTCGCGCCAATGCTTACGCCTCGGACATGGATTTGGCTCAACAAGCCCTGGCCAATGAAAACGCCCGCGAAGCAAGAACTCTGATCGAGCGGCATCGACCGCGCCCGGGCGAGCCGGATTTGCGGGGGTGGGAATGGCGTTTTCTGTGGGGGCAACTGCGCAGCGACGCCAAGTTCACGCTCGCGCAGAAACCGAGTTCTATCCATTCGATGGCCGTTTCCGCGGACGGAAAATGGCTCGCTGTGGGCGCGACGCGGCAAGGTGGCGTGACCGTGTGGAACTTGGGCACGCACGAGGAAGCGGCGGAATTCCCGGACGTCGCGGGAGCAACCGTGGTCGCGATTTCCCCACAGTCCTCGCTCCTTGCCTTCGCAAACGTGAATATTGGCGGCGCCTCCGGCAGGGAACACAAAGTCTGGGTGTGGGATTTGGCTGCCCACGAATTCATCGCGCAGATTCTCCTGGGATCACCCTGCGAAGGCCTGGGTTTCTCGCCGGACGGCGACAGGCTGGTGATTTGCGCTCAGGCAGCGGACGATGGGCTTATGGTGTGGAACGTTCACGATGGAATCGAAATTGAGCGATTCCCCGGGACACCGGCTGGCGGCAGTGACGGCAGGACATTTGCCGTCGCTCCCGACTTCAGCACGGCGGCACATTTGACGAGCGATGGCGCGCTGAGGCTGGTCGATCTCGCCGACGGACAGGAACTTTGGAGAACCAGCTATCAATCAACGACCCGAGTGACGTTCTCCTCCGATGGCAAAACCCTTGCGGTGAGCGACGGCTGGAATGAACCCGTCATCCGTGTCCTGGACGCCGCCACGGGTGATGAGCGGGTTCGTCTCAAGGGACATCGAGCCTGGATCAGCGCGGTGGTGCTCTGGCCGGATGGAAAGCGACTGGCCTCCGCCAGCGCCGATCAAACCATCCACGTATGGGACCTGACCGACCCGGCCTATCCCAAGCTCGAAGGAACGCTCCGCGGTCACTACGAAGAGGTCTATGCGCTCGCGTTGCTTTCCGATGGGCGAACTTTGGTCAGCGGCGGCAGGGATGGCGCCGTGTGCTTTTGGGATGGGACGGTGTTCCGGCGCCATGGCATTCCTGTGGCGCTCACCGGCGCTTTCCAGGCCTGGCGATTCACGGCCGACAGCAAAGCCATTGTCACCTGTGATTGGTCCGGGCGCGTGCAGCGGTGGACGGGTGACGACTTCCAGAAGAGTCAACTCCTGTTGGATTTGGGCGCCGCCAGCGGTGGTCTGGTTCCCGAAGATATACGATGGAAAAGGCCCGGGTGGAGAGAAGAGTTCCTGGCCCAGCGCATGGCCCTTCGCATTTCGGAAGATGCCCGATGGCTGGCCACCGTTCCACCCAACGGCATCGTTCAGGTGTGGGATCTGGAGAACGCCGAATTGCGGCGGGAGTTTGGGGACGGCTCGGACCCAGGTGTGCCGTGGCGATTCCTCGCCGGCGGTTCACGCTTGGCCACCTATCATGCCGACGAGTCTTTGCTCCGGGTATGGGACATCGGCGCCGGAACGCTCATCCATTCATGGCCCTCGCTTCCCGCGGTCATAACCGGCGATATCTCGCGGGACGAGAGATGGTGGCTCATGCTGGAGCACGAAGGGCGGTGTTTGCTCAGGGACGTTAAAACGCAACGCCAGCTCGTTCCCAATCTGCAGTTGGTACTGCTTACTGAAGCGGTGTTTTCTCCCGACGGCCACCTGTTTGCGGTGGCCTCGGACCGCGGCTTTGTCCGCTTGTGGGAAACGCGCACCTTGCGAGAAGTCGCCACCCTGACTGGGTTTACCGTCGCCGCCATTTCGGTGGGGTTTTCACCTGACGGAACCCGCCTGGCCGCGGGCGGGGCGAAGCTGTCCGAGATCCTGCTTTTTGATGTGGGGAGTCATCGGAAGTTGCTTCGGCTGGCCGCCGCAGGGGGGATAACGCGCTCCGTCGCCTTTTCGCCTGACGGCACGATGCTGGGATCCTTGGATCACCTCGGCGCCCTCCAGGTCTGGCGCGCCCCGGCTTGGGAGGAGATCGAGTCCGCCGAAAGCGCGCCTGGGTCTCCCTGGCCGGGGCCTCCGCGTTAAGCTCGGAACTCTTGCCCTTGAGGAATGAGGCTGAGCCGCAATCCGGCGAATAGGCCGGGATGGTTAGATCGAGAATGGCCTGGTGAAACCCGGCGCTCCCAGAGAGCCCTCAGGGAAAGGCAAGGACATCCTCTGCGCGAAGCGCTTTGGAGTGCGCGGCTGCGCCGCGCTTTTACTTCCACGCTCACGCGCCTTTCAACCTCACCTCCGCCCCGGTTCCAACACAAAATCTCCCGGTCTCGATGGGAGAGTCTCAGGCCATAGGTCAGGCTGCCGCCAAAAGCGCGGCGGAGCCGCGCACTGGAGTTTTTACATTTCTGGCCTGCAGGGGAGGCCGAAGACGCAGTGATCCCGAAGTGATCAGAGCTTGTAGCCGGTGTCAGCGCGCAGCGCTGCCACCGGAGAAGGTCCATCCATCACCAGCACCCCGGCAGGGGTGCTAGACCGCCGCCCTCTCCCTTCGCGGTGTTTCGTAGAGAAGCCTCCGGCTTCTCTCGCGGCTTTGCTGCCTCGTTCCACTGAAGTTTGGGCAACGTCCAGCCAGAGCCTCGCTCGAGTGCA
>JBGTBW010000052.1:0-6497 GCA_041749135.1 Verrucomicrobiales bacterium | reverse complement strand
GGAGACCCATCGCGCGACAGGGCGTGCGGGAGCCCGCCCCTCCAGGATAGCGTAAGCAATCTGTCAGACAAGACCTGGAGGGCCGGCCTCCGTGACGGCCTGGTCCCGGGATGGAGACCCATGGTGAGACAGGGCGTGCGGGAGCCCGCCCCTCCAGGATAGCGTGAGGGATCTGGTAGAGCTTTACCTGGAGGGCCGGCCTCCGTGACGGCCTGGTCCCGGGATGGAGACCCATGGTGAGACAAGGGCGTGCGGGAGCCCGCCCCTCCACAATCCCCAGCCGCAAGTCCTTGAACAAGGGTTGGTAGAGGAACCATTCTCTCCCTCCCCCCTTGGCGAGCTTTGCGCTCTTTGCGAGAGCTGCATCTCCTTTATCCGTGTTCATCCGTGTCCATCCGTGGTTCCCAAGACCAGTCCCCAGGCGGGCTCTTGAGACTCCTTGACCCAGCAGTCTGCATTCTTGCGAATGCAGTTGCGGGGACGACGTTCCGCGCCGGGAGAGAGCGGCGATTCTCGCCGCAGTCCAAGGGCCTCGGGCGTGGCTCGACGGGGCATCTTAGCGGCGGCTTGGCCGCCGCCCTTGGACTGCGGCGAGCATCGCCGCTTTCGGGCGCACACAGAACTCCGCCAAACCCAACCCCGCCTCGGCCTCCCAGAGACTCCGCGTCCCCATCGAAAGCCCCAGAGGACGACGCGCTCTACAAGCTCAGAACTCCTGATCTCGAGGAATTTGGATGGGCTGGAAGGGTATGTGGCGCGGGCACTCCTGCCCGCGAACTCTTCAGGTTCCATCGGCGGACAGGAGTGTCCGCCCCACAAGTAGGGCGTCATCTGCCGAGAGGCGGTCTCGCTTCGGCTCAGCGATTTTCCTCTCTGTCCATGATCTCCCTCGATAGGTCAGGAGTTCTGAACCTGCGCTGCTGCCCGCGAGCTGTTGCGGCTCAACAGCAGTCAGAAGTATCCGCCCCCTAGGTTGCGACTCTCCGGGTCTGCGGGGTGGTACTTGTTCGCGATGAAGAGGAATAATCAGCCCCCGTCAGGCCTCCTACTGAAGATGTTGAACCGGTTTGCGACCGTCCCCCGGCTGCTCCTATGGCTTGGTTTTGCTGCCGGGGCGCTGATTCTGCCCAGGCTCTCGGCTGCCCCTACTGAGTGGCCCTCCTTGCGTTTCGAGCTGTTGGAGGACGGTTTCATCCGTCCTCTGGCCGTGGTTTCACCGAGGGATGGGACTGGGCGGCTGTTCATTGTGGAACAGCGGGGCCGGATCTTTCAGTGGAAGGAAGGGCAGTTGCGAGATTTCCTCGATTTGCGAGAGCGGGTAATGGATAACCAAGAAGGCGGCGAGGAGCGCGGCCTCCTGGGGTTGGTGTTTTCGCCTGGCTTTGCTGAGAACCAAGAGTTCTACGTAAACTACACCCGCAATGCTCCCGCGATGGATGGAGCCACGGTCGTCTCGCGGTTCCGCACGCGGTCCCCCGGGATTTTCAATCCGGGCGATCCGGTTGGGGATCCGGACTCGGAAGAGGTGCTTCTCATCGTGCCGCAGCCCTTCTCCAACCACAATGCCGGCGATTTGCACTTTGGTCCGGATGGCTCTCTTTATATCGCGATGGGAGACGGCGGGTCGGGAGGGGATCCTGGGAACCGCGCGCAGGGCCGCCAGGAACTTTTGGGTAAAATGCTGCGTATCGACGTGGAAAGCCCACCCTCCTCGGGCTTGCCTTACGCCATTCCCCCGGACAATCCCTTTGTCGACGACACGACCATCCGCCACGAGATTTGGGCTTTTGGGCTGCGCAACCCCTGGCGCTGGTCCTTCGACCGGTTGACCGGGGATCTTTACATTGGGGACGTGGGGCAGAACAATTACGAAGAGATTAGTTATGCGGAGGCCGGCAGCGCCGGTCTCAATTTCGGGTGGCGGCGCTACGAGAGCATCCACCCCTTCAATTTGGGAACGGAACTCGCCGCGGGGGTGGAGACGCAGCCCATCCTCGATCTCCCTCAATCGCAGGGCGAACGTTCCATCACCGGGGGCTTTGTCTACCGGGGACAGCGCTTTCCGCGGATGCAAGGTCTTTACCTGTTTGGAGACTATGTCAGCCGGAGAATGTTCGCGGCTTGCCGGGACGAATCCGGAACTTGGGTGAGGCACACCTTTCCGGTCACGCCCTACCGGATTACCTCGTTTGGAGAAGACGAGGATGGGGAACTCTATCTGACGGATTTCGCCAGCGGCAGCGTCTATCGGATCCAAGACACGCAGGATGCCGCCTATATGCAGATCGTCTCGAGTGAGGCTGATGAGGAGGAAGACCAATTCCGGTTCACCTTTGGGGCGGCCATTGGAGAGAGTTACCAGGTCCAGAGGTCCGGCGATTTGGGAGGCGGCTGGGTAAACATGGGCGACCCGGTCAGAGCGGAGGATTACCGGGTGACTGTAGAGCGGCGGCTGCACAGTTCGGCCGCAACGGAGAACGGAGGGGAGCTTTATTTCCGGGCGAAGCGTCTGGACTGAGGCGTTCTTCGGTCATGGGCTTTCCACCCTGGGAGAGGCTGGCCGGCGAGCCTTCCTTTCGGGTTCGCGTGATTCGAAAGGTCTGACCGCCGGGTTCAGAGATGCCGGGCGTCCGTGTTTCCCTTAATTCGAAAGTCGAAATGAGGGAGGCGGGGCGAGGGTGAGCGCGGAAAAGTCCGCCTGCTCAATGGACGAGGGCTCCGCCGCAACTGCTGCCGCTTCCGGCAGTGCAGCCAAAGCAGTGGACGCCGGTGCGAATGGGCAGCCGGTGAAAAGCCGGGAGATCGATGTCCCAGACGAACAGAGTCTGCCCGGGCTCGCCGGGATGTTGCAGCCCGAGATGGAGCATTTGATTGAAATCGCAGTCGAAGACTTCTCCTAACCAACTCACATTGATCGTGTTCCGGCACATGAGTCCGGGCAGGGTGGCGGGATTGAAAGCCTCCGCCAGGAGCGATAGGTATTCGTGATAGTATCCCTGACGTTTCAACCAGGAAGCGAATCGGGCGATGGGCATATTGGCCAGGGCATAGAGACGGTTGAAGACGATCCCAAAGTTTCGCTGCATCTCCCGCTTGTAATCGGCTTCCAGGGCGTGCTGATCGGGAGGCAGCGAGGCGTCGATGGGATTGTAGACGAAGTGCAGGGGAAGACGGGGATCGGACCCGTAGCCGAGCGCATTGAGCTTGCGGAAGGCGGCGATGCTGGCTTCGAAAACGCCCTCGCCGCGCTGAGCGTTGACGTTTTCCGGCGCGTAGCAGGGCATCGAGGCGATCAATTCCACTTCCTGGGCTGCGAGAAATTCCCCGAGGTTCTCGAATCCCGGCTCCATCAGAATCGTGGCGTTGAGCCGGTCGGTGATGCGGCGCGGACGCTCGAAGGCGCGCACCCGTTCGATGAGAGGCTGAAAACAGGGGGCCATCTCGGGGCTTCCGCCGGTGAGATCGAGATGGGGGATGGCGCTTCGTTCGAACCACGGCAAAATGCGGTCTGCGGTCTCTTGAGACATGATTTCACGCCGATGCGGGCCCGCATTCACGTGGCAATGCGAGCAGGTGAGATTGCACAGCTTGCCCAGATTGAGTTGGAGCACGTCGGGGTGGCCGCGCTGCAGGGGCGCCGAGGCGGCGAGCGCACGATCGAAGGCATTGGGCGGGAGAGCCATCGAGGAGTCTAAGGGGGTTCATCGAGCATTCGCCGGGACCGGGGGCTTGTATAGCCGGAATTTCTGCTGTCCGTTGGCCCGCACTGCCTATGCACCAACGTGGCTTGGAAAGACATGCATTGAAAGCGGCAGAGGACCGCCGTACTCCCAGAGCCTCCGGCTTCCCTTGGCCCGTGATCTCAAACGTAGGAATACACTCGACACCAATGCCTTGGCGCTATCGGTGCAAAGGCAGTGGTTGGCCCATGACCTGTGAGATTCAAAGGAACGGCGCTCTTCGGTGAGTTTCAAGGGGCCGGCCCGTGCGCTTGTTCCTCCGGTTGCGGCGTGACCCTCTCGCGAAGAAGTTCCCGCCTGCGAGGGAACTGCGGATGATCAAAAAACTGTGGCGAATGGACTGGGGTGCGCCTGCGCTGGGCGTGACGGGGAGTGTGTTGGTTCTGTTCTGCGCCGCGTTCGCATGGCCGCAATGGGAAGATTGGCATATGGCGCTCTGGGCCGGAGGACTGCTGTCATTCGGCGGCGCGGCCTGGTCCGCTTGGCTTTCGAGCCGGGGCAAACAGCGAAAAGACTTGCGGCGCGCCGCCTTGCACCGGCGCGGGCGACGGCTGCGCGAGTTGGGCAACCGCTTGAAGTGGGAGAGAGCTGCTCTGGAGAGGCGGCGGCGGCGGTTCGCCGTGGAAAGCGTTCATCGTGAACTCTATCAAGACGACCGCGCCATGGGAGACGAAGTTCCGGAGGCCGCAGCCGTTGCCGCGCTGGCGGAGGCCGATGGGAAAGTGCTGGAATTTTGCCGGGCGGAGTCCGAGCGCATCTTCAACAAGATTGTCCGTAACGCTTACGCCGTAGAGGGAATCGTCCAACCCCGGGAGATCCTCGCAGATGTGGGACGGCTTTTCGAGGGCGTGGCTCGCATCTACCAGCCAGGGGCCAAGCATCCTCTCTTGGAAACCAGCGTGGAGGACATTCTGCGTTTCATCCAGCGGTCCTCCCTCCAGATCCTGGTGCAGTTGGAGCAGCTTCCGCTCGACGTGAAGCGCTACAACTTGCGCGAGGCCTATGGTTTGTCTCAAAGGGCTCTCAGCTATTACGGGATCTACAAGTCGGTTAGCTCCTACTGGGATCACGCCAGGCCGATGTGGTTCCTCGGGCGTCTCGCGCTGGGGGCGAATCCTTTGACTCTCGGCCTGTCCTGGACCCTGACCGAGATCGCCACACGGGGCGGGCGCCGGATTTCCCAGCACTACGGGCGACGATACGGTCTGCGGCTTTTTCACGACACGATCCGGATCATCGGGACGGAAGCCGCCTCCGTCTACGGGGGAGACTACCGGCACCGCGATCCTAACTGGTTTTACGGGCTGGAGCTGATGGAGTTGCAGACGGTGCTTCCGGCTCAGCGCAAGCTCTTGCGAGCCTTGTTGGAAGAGGTGGGGTCTATGCCCTTGCGCAGCGAGTATGACCGGATCTTTCTTTTCCGCTGTCTGGCCCGGGGTGAGAGCGGGGATCCCGGACGATTTGAGGCGGCGGTCACGTTGCGGCGAGAGGAGCGGGAGGCGCTGGCGCGCCGTTTGGAAACGCTCGTCGCGCGCTACAGGGACGCTTCCAATCTGGGCCCGCTGTCTCGATGGAAAGGGGAAGCGGAAGGACGCCTCGGCGCCGTGATTCAAATTGAAGGCTGTGAGGAAAGTGCGGCAGCGCCGGGAAAGGCGCTGGCGCCGCTGCTGGTCTCCCTGGTCAGCTACTTGGTTGGGCACAAGGGCATGGAAACCGGGCAAGCGCTTGGCGCATTGGAGGGGTCTCGCATCGCCGCTCTTTTGGGACCGGAGGCTTTTCAGGAGGCCTGGGATGGCCTCGCGGCACATCCTCCCATGCTCTTCGATCATCCTGCGGTTAGGCCCTCCGCGGCGGAAGCCGAAGCTTACGCCGACGATTTGGCGCGGCTGCAAGTGGAAGTCGCTCCCTTCGAGGGGAGCACGGCATTGCTGGAAGACGCCGCCGGCGCCGTTGGCTGCCGGGCGGATAAGGCCATCGAGCGCTTTCATGAAGCCTGCGTGGAGAGATTCCGGCGGCGCTGGACAGAGGACGCTCCCAAGTCGGCCGTGCCGCCCGTCATCGCCGTCGCCTCCCTCGGGCTGCTGACGCCTCCCGCGGAGCCAGTTTTCTTCTACAAGCGCGTGCGGGTGCGAGGGAAAGGGAACGGAGACGTTTTTGACGGCCTGCGTTTGTGGCTGGTGGGTACGACAACGGGAAAGGTCCTGCTGTGCGGCCAAGGGGAGAACGGGGACCCGGCTTCGGCACGAATCCTTTGGGAGGCGGGGCCAGGGCAACTCAGGGCTCGCACCGGCCGGGCTTTCCTGGGCTGGCACTGTGTTCTGCGGGGCGGCAAATGGGACACAGAGGCCTTGGGAAGCGGCGATCCTCCCTCGATCGAGGTTCAGAGGCGTCCGTGGGCGACTTCTGCCGGCGAGTTTGATCCGCTGCTCCGGTTGGCCGTGGAGCGGCTGGATTCCGGGACCGCGGGCTAGCCCTGCGCATTTCTCATACTCTTTCTGCTGCGGCGCGCTACGCCCCATGGGGACTACGTTGCGCTTTACCTCAGGCTTGAATAGGGTCAGAACTCCTGACCTATCGAGGGAGATCATGGACAGGGAGGAAAATCGCTGAGCCGAAGCGAGACCGCCTCTCGGCAGAGGACGCCCTACTTGTGGGGCGGACACTCCTGTCCGCCGATGGAACCTGAAGAGTTCGCGGGCAGGAGTGCCCGCGCCACATACCCTTCCAGCTCATCCAAATTCCTCGAGATCAGGAGTT
>JBGTBW010000051.1:0-3297 GCA_041749135.1 Verrucomicrobiales bacterium | reverse complement strand
GAGGGCGGGTTTTCCAACCCGCCGAGAGGCAAACAAGATGGCGGGTTGGAAAACCCGCCCTCCGGTGACCGATTGCGGCGGGTTGGAAAACCCGCCCTCCGGTGAAGCATTGCGCGGCGGGTTGGAAAACCCGCCCCCGTTGGCGAGTCTTCCAATATTGCGGCGGCCGCCCGACTCATCATTTGGCCGGAATGTGCTTGCGACCCGCGATTCCATGGATAAATTCCCCCGCTTACCCCACCGACCCGGAGGTTTCCCATGTCCCAACATCGCAGTTTGAAAGCCGTAGGAGGCAGCGCCGGTTTGAAGCGGAACGTGCTCAAGCGTTTCGAGCGTGTGGAATTGTTGCGCAAACGGGGGCAGTGGAAAGAGGGCCAATCTCCGCAGAAGCTGCCCAAGACCAAACCGGAGTGACCGGGAATTCCCCGTCGACGGCGCCGTGCGCTTGAACCGCTATCTGGCCGCTTGCGGTCTGGGATCGCGGCGTTCCTGCGAGGCGCTGGTTCGGGATGGACGGGTGCGAATCAATGGCGCGGTCTGCCGGGAACTGGCCACTCGCATCGAGCCGGGCGACCGGGTCGAGGTGGAGGGCTCGGTGGTGCGCCCCCGGGCGGAGGCGACCGTGATCCTGCACAAGCCGCGCGGATATGTGACGACCCGCCGGGATGAGCGCGGGCGGCGGACGGTTTATGATTTGCTGCCCCCGGAGTGGAGCGGGCTGAAGTATGTGGGAAGGCTGGACCGCGAATCGGAAGGTCTGCTCCTTTTGACCACCAGCGGAGAGGTCTCGCAACGGCTGACCCATCCAAAGCACGCCGTCGATAAAGAGTACGAGGTGCAATTGAACCGGCCGCTGCGTGAGGCCGACCGCCGGCGTTTGCTCTCGGGAGTGGAATTGGAGGAGGGACTTGCCCGCGCGGCTTTGGTCCGGCTCTTGTCGCCGCGTTGCTGCCGGATCGTGATCCGGCAAGGCTGGAACCGGCAAGTCCGCAGAATGTTTGCGGCGCTCAGCTTCGAAGTGATGCAACTGGTGCGGGTGCGGGTGGGCAATCTCCATTTGGGAGAACTTCCGGCGGGGCGCTGGCGGGTCTTGGGGGAAGGGGAAGTGGCCGCCCTGCTTGGCGAGAAGCTTTAGGCCTTCCGGTAGACGATCGAGCCGACCTCGCGCCCGTTGGTGGCCAGGACATCGCTGAGAATCACCAGAGGCTGACCCTTCTTCAGATCGTGCGTCCGCCGGAGGGCTATGATGGCCTCATTCAAGGTGGCCTGCGGATCGGCCTGAAAAGGGAGTTGGACCGGCTGGACCCCGCGGCACAACAGCAGGCGCCGTTGCGCCCCGGGATCGGGAGTGATGGCGTAGATGACGGCGTGACGGGGCCGGAGATGGGCCACGTCGCGAGCCAGACTGCCCCTGCGTGTAAAGACGATCAGAGCGGAATCGGGCATGGAATCGGCCAAAACGACCGCGGCGCGCACGGTGCGTTGATCTTGACGGGTTAGCACGGCCTGATCCGCATAGCCGGCTCCGCCGCTGCGTTCGATGCGCCGGGCGATTCGGTCCATGACCTCGACACAACGGGCTGGAAACCTGCCCATCGAGGTTTCCCCGCTCAACATGACGGCATCGGCTTGCTCGAATACGGCATTGGCCACATCCGTGACCTCGGCACGAGTGGGCACGGGGTTTTCAATCATCGATTCCAGCATGTGCGTGGCCACGATGACCGGCGTCCCGATGTTGAGACATTGTTTGATGGTGCGGCGCTGGATGATGGGCAGCTCTTCCAGCGGGCATTCGATGCCGAGATCGCCGCGCGCGATCATGATGATGTCGGCGGAAGAGATGAGATCGTCGATATTGCGGACGGCTTCCTGGTCTTCGATCTTGGCGATGACAAAGGCGGAAGAGCCCGCTTGGCGGATCCGGCGGCGGAGCCCCGCCAGATGCGAAGCGTCCCTGACGAAGCTTAAGGCGAAGAAATCCACATCCAGTTCGAGCCCGAGAGCGAGGTCGACGCGGTCTTTGGCAGTCAGAGCAGGAAAGCGAAGGCGGACCCCGGGGAGGTTGATGTGGCGGCGTGAAGACAACACGCCCCGGTTCAGAGCTTGTCCCAGGACCCGGCCCTTTTGAGTGGAGAGGATTCGAAAGCGGAGCACCCCGTTGTCGACGACCAGGGTGTCTCCCGGCTGCACGTCTTGGGACAGACCAGGGTAATTGGTGGTCACGGAGAGTTCCGCCGCTGCGCGGAGACTTCGATTGCGAAACTCCACCTGAGTTCCTCGAACGAGGCGGATGGGTTCCCGAACATCTCCGGTGCGGATGGAAGGGCCCTGCAAATCCATGAGGATGGCTACGGGCGTCCCGGCCTTGGCCGCGACCTCCCGGATGCGGGCGCAGCAGGTGCGGACCCAGGGATGGGAGGCATGGCTCATATTGAGCCGGAAGACGTTGGCTCCCGCGGCGACGAGACGGGTCAACACGGCCGGAGACTCGCTGGCCGGCCCCAATGTGGCGATGATCCGGGTCTTCCGTTTCATGCAGGGGACTGCATGCGGCGGTGGAGAAGCAAAGTCAATGCCGGGGGTCGAAGTGAGAAGGGCTTTTAGTCATCTGAACGGAGTGCGATCGGTTATTCACCGTCCGCAGCCGCCCCGCAGCGCAGGTCAAGGCGCCCGGCCATATTTTATCCGAGTCTCTCAATTGCAATGAATTGCAGTCCCGAGGCTTCCGGTCCGGTTATTGTTCGCGAATGCGGAATGCCAGTGTTTTCATGCTGGTGTCTGACAAAGCCCCGCATCGCGTTCCGCGCCCGCCGCGTCTCCGCCGCCGGCCGGCATGCCTTCATTGCGCAAACATCTCCTGAATCGCTCCGAGGATCTGGGAGAAGATTGGCGGCGAGAGGCGACCGAGACGGCGAACGAGGCGTTCCCGGTCGACCGTGCGCAGTTTATCGATGACGATCGGGAAGTTCGGCGTTCTCTGTCTCGTCCTGAGTCATCAGCAAGCCTTCGAGACCGCCGATCCACCCGGCACGTTCTCCGTCAAGGCCTACGGCAGGGGCGAGGGCGGAGGGACAGGCGACGGTGGAGACACGGAAGACCGGCGTCCGGGACGGCCGCCGGAATCTTGGAGTCACGCTGGAAGCGTGCTCCTACCTTCAGAACTCCTGATCTCGAGGAATTTGGATGAGCTGGAAGGGTATGTGGCGCGGGCACTCCTGCCCGCGAACTCTTCAGGTTCCATCGGCGGACAGGAGTGTCCGCCCCACAAGTAGGGCGTCATCTGCCGAGAGGCGG
>JBGTBW010000050.1:0-9454 GCA_041749135.1 Verrucomicrobiales bacterium | reverse complement strand
ATTAAACTCTACATCGAGAAGCACAATGACAACCCAAAGCCGTTCGTATGGACCGCATCCGCTGCGGATATCCTGGAGAAAGTGAAGCGCGGCCGGGAAAAGCTCAATAACATGCAATCTGCTTGACGGACTACACTAGATCAGGAGCCGGAGTTGCGCTCCCGGTAGCGGGTGAGTGGCCTCTACGTTCGCAACTTCAACAAAGAGACCTATTCCATGAATCGCGAAGAACCTTTTGGCACACTTACGAAGGATGATCTTCTGGTATTCTTTGAGTGGGCTCATCGCTTTTGCGAGACCGGCAAGCTTGCATTCTCCCATCATGCCGAGGTGGTAGTAATCGACAAAATTGCTGGAGATCTCGAGACAGTGCTTAATGAGCCTTTTTTTTCGAGTTATCCGGCGGAGATTAATGCCGCTCGGATCCGTGTGCTAGAGAGCTACGAGACGCGCATGGGACAGAATACTTGGATCATCCAGCAGCCTTTGACCCAGACATGAATTTGCCGCCAGCCGAACGAATCGCTCCAAACGAACCGCCGCACTACGGCTCAAGTTCAAGCGCCCCGGTTCATCGGACGCTGGACTCGCTGCCAGCGCCGAGCGATGCATGGCAGTGTACTTCTGCGCGGTTGCCGTCCGCAACTGTCCAGACACGACGTGGGTAGTCCAGGAGTATGCGTTTGAGCGTGGCAAGTACGAGTCGGGTGTCCAGTATGGCTCCCTGCGCATGATGCGGAACCGATTTACTGATCACTTCAAGCAGCCCAACAACAAGAAGCGAGAAAGGATTTGCCGTGAGTACCAGCAGCACTTCGGAACCTAACAATAACGGCGCAGGCAACGGCGCGAGAGCACTCTTTTTCGGATGCATATGAACTAAGCGCGTAGCGCTGATGTTCAACCATATAAGGATGCATTGGACCCAGGCCCAAGTTCAACCCTGATCTCGAGGAATTTGGATGAGCCGGCAATCAGGGAAAGGAATGGGAACCCTTGAGGATCACTGAGTTCAGCGGATGCGGATGCCTCCGCCCCCTGGAGTTTTTACACGGGGTCAGGCCGCGCTGAAGACGACCGCAAGATTCGGGCAGAGTTTCGGGCCTCGAGCCCGGGGCCGGGGCGTTCACGAAGCCCGAGCAGCTCCTCGCTCAGCGCCGGGCATCTCTCGTTTTCTTTTCCACATCCACCGGATTGGGGGGCACGAACCTGCGCGCGAGAATGAGGTGAGCCTTGTCGGCGACGATCCACTCGACGGTCTCCCCTTTGCGGAATCACCGCCAGAGCGGGCGAATCTCTCGCTCTAGCGACGGAGCCGCTTTTTAATGGCGCCCTTTTGTATTGGGATGGACTGGACTTTGGATTCTAGCGAAAAGATTAGAGCGGGGCCGGTTCTTCCATCCCCTCAGTTAGGACAATCCTCGTGGTGAAAGCTCGGACGCTTACTATCAGTCTCCTGAGACTCCAAAAGTTTCATGTGCTCGGTCAGAAACGATTCTAGACCCTCTGGAAAACCCGCAGCTTAAACACGAGGCGCGTGCAGCACGGCCAGTGTGATAACTAGGATCATACGAGTTTCGAGCGGGACGATGAACGATGCCTCCCCATAGCGGTCATGAGCCATACATTCCATGATGTTCGCGTCGAGGGATTTTTGGCGCAGGCGAGGCGCGAGCGACGAGCATACCCGGCCACTTAGTCGACTCCTGAGGACGGATAGAGTTCTTCGTTCGAGGCGCCGCCGCTGCCCCCCTGACTTTTTGCCCGATTCCGCGCTTTCGATTCCGGGCGCTGCGGTTTATACTTTCTGGGACATGATCGGGCATTTCCGCCACATCGCCTCGCTCGCCCTGTGTTCGCCGCTGGCGGCGTCTCCGGGGGGATTGGATCTGATCCAACGCTATTGCTACGACTGTCACGGTGAGGGGATGAAGAAGGGCGGGATCTCGCTGGAGGACTTGATTCAAGCGGGACCGGCAGGCCACGGGCACGACTGGCAGAAGGTTTGGAAGATGAACCGCAACGAGCTGATGCCCCCGGCCGGAAAAGACGGGCCGACAGCCCAGGAGCGGCGCCTCATCAGCGAGTGGATCTCCGCCCAGATGTTGGGGGTGGACCTGGAGAATCCTGATCCAGGCCGGGTGACCATCCGCCGTCTGAACCGGATGGAATACGAATACACGGTGACCGACCTGTTCGGTACGGATCTGCAGGCGGAGGGGATGTATTCGGTCGACGACGCGGTGACGAGCCGGCGGCTGCGCGATATGCTGCCTCCAGACGACAAGGCATTCGGGTTCGATAACATCGGGGATTTCCAATCACTTTCGCCGGCGCTCCTGGAGACCTATTTTGAAATCGCCGAATTTGTGGTGGCGAATGTGATCGCCTTGGATGGCCCCTTGTATCCAGAGACGAATCTCGGGGACCCATTGGAAGTGACCCGGTCAGAGGAGGAAGAGAAAACCGATCATCGGGTCACGTTCAGAGTGGAGAAGTCCGGCGACTATCGTGTTGGACTGCGTTTCTCGCTGGGCGGTTGGGCCGAGTACGGCGGCGGATACGACTTCACCGTTGAGATGGACGGAAACGTGTTGTTGCGTGAGCGTATCGACGTTGGCGGTCACGCGACCCATGTCTACAACCCGCAAGTGCGGCTCAAGTCCGGCGAGCACGAACTCGTGCTCTCGACCGTTGCCCGGGATCCGGATTTTAAGGGGATGTTGCGCCACCTCGAGCTGCGGCCGAGGGTCTGGCTGAACGGCCCCATGGATCCGGCGGCGGCCAACTTTCCGGATTCCCACAAGCGCATCTTCTTCCGGGGTCCTGCTCCGGAGGAGCCGGAAGCGAAGCGGAACTACGCGTCTGAGATCTTGAGAAGAATGACCGGCCGGGCGTTCCGGCGGCCCGTGGATGAAGAGACGCTCGAGCGGTTGGGAGCGATCGCCATGCTCCATGAAAACTTCGAGCGCGGCATCGCGGATGCGCTCACTGCGGTGCTGACCTCGCCCAGGTTTCTGTTCCGTTCCGAAGCTCAGCCGCAGCCTAACGAAACGCGGGCGGTCCACCCGATCGACGAATTCGCTCTGGCTTCGCGGCTTTCCTACTTGTTATGGCTGAGCCTGCCCGATGAGGAATTGCGGTCGCTCGCAGCAGAGGGCAAACTGCGTGAGCAACTTGAGTCCCAGCTTGCGCGGATGCTGGCGGATCCCAAGGCCGCGCGGTTTTTTGAAGACTTTCCCGGGCAATGGCTGCGGACGCGCAACGTGCTCATGACCCCGGTCTCGAGACGTGATGAAGAACTCAATCCGGTGCGCGAGTCGATGAAACGCGAGACTGAAATGCTGTTCGAGCACATCGCTCGTGAGGACCGCGACTTGATCGAGCTGGTTACCGCCAACTACACCTTTGTTGATGGAAGGCTGGCGGATTTCTACGGGATGGCTGATCTGGCGGAACCTGGATTTCACAAGGTCAACCTGGCGCCGGAAAGCCGTCGCGGGGGCATCTTGACCCAGGGAAGTTTTCTGGTGGCTACTTCGAATCCGAATCGCACCTCGCCAGTGAAGCGCGGACTCTTTGTGCTGGAAAACCTGATGGCGATCGAACCGCCGCCCCCGCCGCCGGACATTCCATCGCTCGACGAGGCGAGAGCAAACGGCGAACGGCCACGCACGGTGCGCGAGCAGCTCGAGCTGCACCGGAACGACCAATCCTGCGCATCCTGTCATGCACACTTTGACCCCATCGGTTTGGTGCTCGAGAACTACGACGTGATCGGGAAGTGGCGCGACGACGAGGGAGGAGAGCCTATCCAGCCCAGCGAAACGACCGTGACCGGCCACGCACTGGACGGCGTGGAGGATCTCCGAGCCTACATTCTCGAACGGCGCGACAATTTCTATCGCTGCGTCACCGAAAAGTTGATGACCTACGCTCTCGGTCGTGGATTGGGACCGGCGGATGCGGTGACGGTGGATGAAATCAGCTTGAAACTTCGAGATAGCGGCGGCAAGTTCTCGGTTCTGTTAGGTGAGTTGGTAAGGAGCCGGCCGTTCCAAATGCGGCGCGGCGACGACGGCAAGGTCATCGATCCGCCGCGGGCAGACATCCCCGAGGCCCCGCCGCCGGAAAAGCGGAAAGGGCGAAGATTCTCGGCGGAAGAGTTCCGTCGTGCTCAGCAAAACGGCCGCCAACCATCAACACCCGGAGAGGCTGATTGATATGATAAGAGGAACCAAAACACTCAACCGCCGCGGATTCCTTAGAGGTGTTGGAACCTGCTTGGCCTTGCCCACGCTGGAGTCGCTCGGAACCGGTGCGACCGGCGCGGACCTGACTAACGGGCCCCTGGCCGTTACGCCCAGCGGGATGCCGATGCGGATGGGCTTCATTGCTTTCGCCAACGGCTCGAATTATGAACGATGGCTGCCGCAGGGAACTGGAGGAGACTACCAGTTGAACGAAACCTTCGAGCCGATGCGAGGACTGAAGGACAAGTTTCAGATTATCACCGGGCTGGCGCACGATGCCGCCAACAACTGGGGTGACGGCCCCGGCGATCATGCCCGCGCCGGCGCTTCTTTCCTCACCGGAAAGCACGCTTGGAAAACCCTCGGCGAGCGCCTGCATCTCGGGATTTCCGTCGATCAGATCGCCGCCCGCCGGGTAGGCCACTTGACGCGGATTGACTCGCTGCAGCTCGGTGTCGAGGGTGCGCGGCTTTACGGCTCCTGTGACACGGGCTATCCCTGCGCCTATCAATACAACATTTCTTGGGCATCGGAATCGTTGCCGCTGGCGCCGGTGGCCGATCCGCGGGCCGTCTTCGAACGTCTGTTTGGCAGCGGCTCGGGAAAAGAGCGCGAGGCAAACCTGCATGAACGCCTGGCGCGGCGAAAGAGCGTGGTGGATTTCGTGCTTGACGATGCGAAGGGCATGATCCGCAAGCTCGGTCGCAATGACCAGGTGAAGCTGGAGCAATATCTGGATGGCGTGCGCCAGATAGAACGACAGGTCGAGAAGGCTGAGCAGTTCGCCATGCCTGAAGCCGGCATGGGCCGGCCAGCCGGCATCCCCGAGCAGCACGAGGAGCACGTCGATCTGATGTACGAACTGATGGCCCTGGCTTTTCAGACCGACTCGACACGCGTGGTAAGTTACTGCGTTGCCCCTGAGGGCAGCAACCGGCCGTTCCTCGAACTCGGCATCCCAGAGGGTTATCACTACCTCACCCATCACCAGGGCAATCAGGAAAAGATCGCCAAGGTGGCCAAGATCGAGCGGTGGTATATGGAACGTTTTGCGAAGTTTCTCACGCGCCTCGATTCGATGGAGGAAGCCGACGGCACGAGCGTGCTTCAGAACTCCATGATCGTCTATGGCTCCGGGATCGGCGACGGCAACAAGCACAACCACGATCAACTGCCGGTGGTGCTGGCTGGCGGCGGCGGCGGGGTGTGCAATCCTGGCCGCCACGTTCTTCTCAAAGACGACACTCCGATGACCAACCTTTACATGGCGATGCTTGAACGTATGGGCGTGGACGTCGAAAGCGTGGGCGACAGCACCGGGAGCCTCGGGGACGTGTGACCATGAGTTGCCATGCAATCCGGATGAGTCGTTGCCAGCATCGTTTTCGCGGCTGCATCCTCGCGGTGGCGTGGGCTGTTCCCGGCGCCGGTCCTCTGATGGCCGGGAACGTAAGCGCGTCCACTGAGGAGTGGTGGTCGCTCAAACCGGTGGTTGCCCCTGCGATCCCGGACAGTGAGGATCCCACGGCTCACCCGATCGACCGCTTCCTCGACGCACAGCGTCTCGCTCGCGGACTCACGGCCGCCGGTCCGGCAGGCAAACTCACGCTGCTTCGGCGCGTTTATCTGGATCTCGTCGGTCTGCCCCCTTCGCCGCACGAACAGGATGCTTTCCTCGCGGACACTTCACCTGACGCTTACGAAAGGGTCGTGGATGCGCTGCTCGAGGACGAGCAACACGGCGTCCGTTACGCGCGGCGCTGGCTGGATGTGCTGCGTTATGCGGATGAAGATGACCGGATGACGGCCGCGCCGGGGATCCATCATTGGCGCGATTGGGTCATCAATGCGTTGAACGAGAATCTGCCCTACGATGATTTCGTGCAGATTCAATTAACCGGCCGCCGCGCCGATGAGCGGACCGAGATGTCTGCGACGGGCTATCGTTCTCAAAAAGAGCCGCGTCCGGGCGACCTGTTTGCGCTGGGATTTCTGGCGCGGGGCAGCGGCACTGGCGACAACCCCCAAAATTTGGCCATCAACGCGGTTGATACCGTTTCATCTGCGTTCATGGGCATGACCGTCGCCTGCGCCAAGTGTCACGATCACATGTTCGATCCCATCTCAGAGGCGGATTACTACTCGATGAAGGCCCTGTTTGATCCGCTGGTTCTTCGCAAGATAACGCTTGCCAGCGCAGAGGAACTTTTCGAAGCGGGACGGCGCACGGCCGAAACGGAGAAGAAGCGGGCCCCTTTGGAACAAGAACTGACCGAGCTGCTCGCGCCCTACAAACAACGCCTCTTTGATGAGCGCGTCGAGATGCTGCCGCCCGATGCCCGCGCTGTCATCCTGAAAGCCGAAAGAGAGCGCAGCGTCGCTGAGCAAAAAATCGCCGACGACTACTTTCCCATCCTTCGAATCGACGCGGACAAGATTAACGAGATCCTGCCCACCGACCTGCGCAGGCAGTCTCGCGAATTGGGGAGGAAGCTCGATGAACCCGGCACAGGGCGCCGCCGGACTCCGCGAATTCCTTTTTTTTACACCGTGGAAGTGGATCGTGTCCGCGAAAAGGAAAAAGGTTATATCCTGACCAGCGCCGATCCGGCCCGGCCGGAACTGGAGAACGAAGTGCAGCCTGGCTGGCCGTTCTCGGATGGGGAATACGATTTCCGGGATGGCCGCATTGAAGCGTTCGCGGACTGGCTGACGGCTCCGGAGAATCCGCTCTTCGCGCGCGTGGCCGTGAATCGCATGTGGCAATGGCACTTCGGAGCCGGTCTGCACAAACAGCCGAGCGACTTTGGCAAACAAGCTGGCGCGCCGTCGCACCCGGCACTGCTCGATTGGTTGGCGTCTGAGTTTGTGATTAGCGGCTACAACATGAAACACATGCACCGGCTGATGACGACTTCGAATGCCTACAAGATGGCTTCCGAGTCCGGTCCGGAATTCGCCGCCAGTCACAGGATCGATCGGGACAATGTCTATCTTTGGCATTTCCCGCTGCAACGATTGGAGGCGGAACACATCTGGGATTCCATTCACGCCGCCGCCGGGAGTCTCGACTTGGAAATCGGCGGCCGTTCGTTCGGTCCCGGTGATAGTGAGAACCAGCCGCGAAGGGGCGCTTACATCAGGCGCGGATTCTCTCCGAGCCGTGAGGTGACGCCGGATTTTCTCCAGACTTTCGATGTCGATGACGGGCGAGAGCCGTGTCCCATGCGGACGCAAACCGTCACTGCGCCCCAGTCGTTGTTTTTGATGAACAGTCCGGAAATTGAAGCTGCTTCCGCTAAGTTGGCTGCGCGTGCTGCGGCGGAATCGGGAGGGAGCTTAAACGAGGCTATCGAGCTTGTCTACCGGCTCACTCTTGCGCGGATGCCTACACAGGCGGAGGCCGATCGTGCTGCTGAGTATCTTGAAAATGACGCGGGGCGTCTCAAACAAATGTCCTGGCTGATCTTCAATCTCGACGAGTTCATCTATGTCCGGTAAGGTGAATCCCTATCCATGCGGCCGGGTGTCGCGGCGCCGTTTTTTGTATCAGGCCGGCGGCGGTTTTTGGGGCGTCGTCCTGGGCGGTATTTGGGCCGAGGCGGGTGAAATCCAGGATGCGATGCTTGGCCCGCACACCAGACCCAGGGCCAAGTCTGTCATCTTTCTGTTCATGTGTGGCGGGGTCAGCCACATCGACACCTTTGATCCAAAGGGAAACAAGCACGCCGGCAAGCTCATCGACGCGATTGGATTTGGCGACAATCTCGCGGAAATGAAACGTCCGGTGATTCCCTGCCTCCGCACGTTCACCCGTTACGGACAGTCGGGTATTCCCGTCTCCGATTGGTTTCCGCACGTGGGCGGCGTGATCGACGAGATCGCGGTGGTGCGCTCGTTGTGGTGTCATGAAGGCAATCATTTTCCCGCGGTGATCGAGACGGCCACGGGTCATCGTGGCCGGGCGTTTGCTCATCCCTCATTGGGCGGCTGGGTGTCCTACGCCCTCGGCACTTCTAACAAGAATCTGCCAAGCTTCGTGAACATCGGCCGGCCGTCCTCGCCGGTTCAGCTTACGGGCGGCTACCTCGGAGCCTCCGTGTCGGCGACGCCGTTTCAGGCCGGCCCGGAGCCTGTTCCGAACCTTTACCCGCCCAAAGGAGGATCCGCCGCCGAGCGCGACCGGCAAATGCAGTTGCTGCAGGAGATGAACGAGGAGTTCCGCCGGTGTTACGCGTTCAATTCGGACATTCAAGCCCGAACCAAAGCTTATGAACTGGCTGCGAGAATGCAGATCTCCGCGCCCGAGGCCGTCGATTTTTCGCGGGAACTTGGGCACATCAAATCCCTTTATGGCATCGACGAAGAACACACGGAGGAATTTGGGAAACAGCTCCTTTTAGCCCGCCGTCTTGCCGAGCGAGGAGTGCGATTCATTCAGATCTGTCACGCGGGCGGCGGCAATGGCGCCTGGGATTCCCACGGCGACATGAAGACTCACGCGCCCCTGTGCCGCGCCACGGACAAACCGATTGCCGGTCTGCTCCAGGATTTGAAACAGCGGGGCATGCTCGAGGAAACGCTGGTGGTGTGGACCAGCGAATTTGGCCGCACTCCATGGTCGCAGAACACCACGGGTCGCGATCATAATCCCAAGGGCTACACCTCGTGGATGGCAGGCGGCGGCATCAGAGGCGGTGTGGTTCACGGGGCGACGGACGAGGTCGGATACCGGGCAGTGGAGAATCCGCACTATTACAGCGATCTCCACGCGACCATTCTTCATCAGCTCGGCATCGACCACACGAAGATGTTCGTGCCGGAACTCGGGCCGGTGTCGCAACTGGTCGAAGTGGGCCACGGCCCGATTCGGGACATCATTAGTTAGTGTCCGTGGCCTGCGAGAACTCCCAGACGCCCTGTGTCGGGCTTTCAGCCCTCAAGATGAACGTGTTACGAAAACCCGGGGCGTTGCCCCGGGCTGTAATAGCTCGCGCCGTTGGCGCTTTTCTGAGGGCGGAAGGCCCTCCACAACGCAGCACGGGGCAACGCCCCGGGTATACTGACCAGACCGTAGGATAGAACACACTCTGTTGCGGCAAGTTTGGCTTCTGGCAAGGCGCGAGGAAGGAGCATATCCCAAGGGGATCTGTGACTGACGAGCAACGCAGCCAGAAGCCAAAATCGCCGCAACCCTTCGG
>JBGTBW010000049.1:0-9646 GCA_041749135.1 Verrucomicrobiales bacterium | reverse complement strand
ACCGGTGGTGTCGCTGCGCTTTACCACCGGCTACAAGCTGTGAAGCCTCCGGCTTCTCTCGCGGCTCTGCAACCTCGTTCCACTGAAGTTGCAACGTCCAGCCAGAAATGTAAAAACTCCAGGCGCGGGCACTCCTGCCCGCGAACTTTCTAGGCTCAGAACTCCCCTCAAGGTCTCCCATTCCTTTCCCGATCCTTGATTGCGGCTCATGACAATTCCCTGAGATCAGCTTCCACGCCATCTTTCCCGGCGTCGCGGCGGAAGGTTCCGCCGCTTCCTGGAACCCGGACTGGTTTGTCGCCGGCGCCGCTGTTTTGCTCTACGCGCTTCTGGTGCGCCAGAAACTCGGCGTGGTCGCTGTCGTGGGACTTGGCGCAGCGCTCGGTCTGTTGCGCCATGCCATGGGAATCTTGTGATGCCCGAGACCGGGTGTGGAGGCCGCCGCTACTCCGCGGTCTTTACGCGAAGATCGGTGTCGTAGACGGTGACCGGCCCCA
This sequence comes from Verrucomicrobiales bacterium, assembly GCA_041749135.1. GTDB lineage: Bacteria > Verrucomicrobiota > Verrucomicrobiia > Verrucomicrobiales > DEV007 > DATKCT01. The sequence goes on along the minus strand of JBGTBW010000049.1, from coordinate 9,149 downwards.
GCGTCTCCAGCTCTGCCTTTACTTCCTTGGCTTCGCCGGCCACCACGATAGCCACGTCCTCGACGCTGAGGTGTCCCCGCGCTAGTTCTTGCAGCTCGATTGCGGATGCAGAAGCCAGCCGCTGGGCGTAAACCTTGTAGAAATCCGGATCGAGCCCGTAGAGTTCCACGTCTTGCACGCGCTGCGCCGTGCGACCGGGGTTCTCGAGCGAGAGCAGGTAATTCCCCACGAGATACTGGCGCTGCAGCTCCAGTTCCTCTTGCGGGACCAACTCATCGCGCAACCGTTGCATTTCCGCAAGGATCTCCTGGATCGCCGGGACCGTCACCTCGTTCCGAACCGCGGCGACAGCCTGGAAACTTCCGCCGTGGCGGTTCATTCCAAAATTCGAGTAGGCGCCGTAGGTATAGCCGTGGGTCTCCCGCAGATTCTTGAAGAGCCGGCCGCTGAACCCGCCTCCCAGCACCGCATTGAGGACGTTCAGCTCGGGAAGGTTCGGATCGCGGCGGGCCGGACCGGGCCGGCAGACAGTCACGTTGCTCTGCACCGAGCCGGGCCGGTCCACAAGATGGATTCTTCGCCCGCTCAGCACCGGGACCCCGGGGAACTTGATTTGAGGCAGATCGCCTGACTTCCATTCAGCGAAGGCTTTTTCCACCTGTTCCAGTATCTCCTGTGCTTGGACCTGGCCCACCACTGCGAGGGTGGCGTTGTTGGGAACAAACCACCGGGCGTGGAAACCTGCCAAGTCCTCCCGGGCGATGGCGGCCACGCTCTCCTCGGTGACATAGGCGGCGTAGGGATGCTCGCCGTAGACGACTTTCCCGGTCATTTTGCTAACCACGGCGTCGGGATCCTGCTTCTCCGCTTCCAAACGGCTCAGCATCTGCCGTTGCAGCTTTGCGAATTCCTCCTCGGCGAACACCGGGTGCAAGACCGCGTCGGACAGCAGATCGAGAATGGCGCCAGTGTATTTGATGAGACCTCCGGCGCTGACGCTGATGGCGTCCTCGGCGGCCCCAGCTTCCACAAAAACCCCAATGGAGTCCGCCTCCCGGGCGAAAGTCCCGGCATCGCGCCGTGTCGTGCCGCGGTTGAGCAATTCAGCGGTGAACCCCGCGAGGCCGGGCTTGTCGCCGTCCAGGATGGATCCCGCCTTGATGACCAGGCGAAAGTTCACCTCCGGCTTCCGGTCGTCCTCGATGACAAAGACCTTGAGGCCGTGGGTCAGATCACGCGTAACGTAAGCGGGAAACGCCGCCTCCGGAGGAGGTCCCGGCTGGGGCGGCTTGCTCCGGTCCACCTCCGCGGGCAACAATACCGGCAGGCCCAGCGTGAGAAAAGGAAGCAGAATCGCTTTCATGGATCGTAAATCATTGGGTTGAGTCCGACTCGCTTTGCGGCGGGGCAACGGGCGTCGGCGCCGGGTAGCGCAGGACTTGCCGGCGCTCGTCGCGCAGGTAGGTTCCGGCCACTCGCTGCAGATCGTCCTGGGTCACGGCGAGGTAGCGCTGCAGTTCCGTATTGATGAGATTGGCGTCGCCGTAGAAGACGTGATAGTTAGCCAAGTTGCGCGCCCGTTGCGCCATTGATCCGAAAGCGGTGGCAAACTCCGCTTCCTTCTGGTTGCGGGCCTTGAGAAACTCTTCCTCCGTAACGCCCTCCGTCCGCACTTTGCCAACCTCGTCCGCCACCAGGGCATCCAGACGGTCCAGACCCGTTCCCGGCATGCCCATGACGTAGACGCCGACCATCCCGGCCTGCTCCTGCAGAAATGCGAAGGCCTCGGCGTTCTGCGCTGCCTGTTCCTCGTCCACCAGTCGCCGGTAGAGCCGGGAGCTGCGTCCTCCCGAGAGGATATTGGTCAGCAGATTGAGGGCGTAGGAATCCTCATGCGTCTGTGTCGGCGCTCGCCATCCGTGCAGGGTTGCGGGCAGCGGCGTGTTCTCTTTTTTCACCTCGCGCCGGTCCGCCTCCTGTTCTAACGACCAGGCGAACTGCGGGCGCTCGATTTCCGGTCCCTGCGGGATCGGGCCGAAATAGTCTTCGATGAGCCCTTTCACTTTGGCAGTCTCGAAATCCCCGGCCACCACCAGAGTGGCGTTGTTGGGCATGTAGTAGGCGCGATAGAATTCGCGGAACTCCTCGATGGTGGCCTGGTCGATGTATTGGAAACTGCCGATCGGCACCCAGGCGTAGGGCGTGCCCTGAAAGAGCATCTTCGCCAGTTCCTCGAACAGGGTTCCGTAAGGCCGGTTGTCCACGCCGCGGCGTTTCTCCTCTTTCACCACTTGGCGCTGGGTCTCCACCCCGGTCTCGTCGATCTTGGCGTGCAGCATCCGCTCGCTCTCGATCCAGAGAGCCAGCTCCATCTGGTTGGAGGGAAGGTTCAAGTAGTAATCGGTCCGGTCGAACGAGGTGCTGGCGTTCAAGTTGCCGCCGGCTCCCGACACCAATTTGTCGATTTGGCCCCGGGCAATGTTCTCAGTCCCCTCGAACATGAGGTGCTCGAAAAAATGCGCGAACCCCGTCCGGTCGGGCCGCTCATTCTTGCTGCCGACGTGGTAGAGGACGTAGGTGGCCACCACCGGCGCGGCGTGATTCTCGTGGAGGATGACGTGCAACCCGTTGGGCAAGGCGTATTCCTCGAAAGCGATGGGCTTGAGCTGCACCGGCTCGGTCGCCAGATCTCCGGCCCAGGCCAGACCGCTCAGGAGGAAGGAGGTCAGAAAGCGCAGATGCATAGCAGGGATTGGGAATAGGCAGCGCCGGGTCGAAGCCCTGCGGCTTCGGGCCCTTGGCCGCCCTTATCGCTACCACGGAAACCGCTGTTGGCCAACCACAGCTTCTGGCCATCCCGCATCACCGGCAGTCTGAATCCCACTTCCTCAGCCGCCTTGCGGAGTCGGCCCCGTATATACGGGTTGGCGATGTGCTTGAAATTCCAAGGAACAAGAGAGTCCATCCTTTTATGGTTCGTCCTACTTTCCTCTTCAAGTTCGTTCTTCAGGTAGTCGGGAAAAACTCATGGGGGTGCATTCCTTGTCGAGCGAACCACTAAATTGAGCAGGGAAAACAGGAAGTTCGTCCCATACTCGTCCCCAAACATAGCAGATGGATCACATGCTTCCATCAAAGGCAATCTCTTGTTGGGGGGGCTTGGAGATCGGCGGTCAGGACCGTGCCTGCTTGGTCTAGAGGTCTTGGAGGTTTCAAAGAACAGGCTCGTACGCCAACAATAGATCTGGCGGTGCCCAGCTATTGAACACCCTGCAGGTGGGAACGCGTCTTGGTTTTTCCACCCGTCATTGTGTGATTTTGGCATAGTTGTTCTTCAAGCCATCCCCCGCCTGGGAGGGGCACACGCGCTGCGCGCGTGGAGCCCCTCGGCAGGCGGGGGAGCCAGCTTTGGAAGGTCACGTGAGGCCAGTGCTGGCGTCCCGTTCTGGAGTTAGAGTCCTTACCGCGTTGGCTGGGCTGGTCTTGGGTACTGCTTCAGCGGTCGTGAGACTGTGGTTGTTTCGCCGCCCTCGCGCCCGTCTCCAGACGGTGCAGAACGAAGGGGACGGGGTCAATTTCTGTTGACACCGAGCCCGCATTGCCGCAGGATTCCGTTCATGAGACGAGCGAGAGTGCTGGGGGATCCCGCCCTGGAGGGCAATTTCTATCACGTCATGAGCCGGGCCATTTCCATGGTTGTGTGTTGTATGTCATGGGCCAGTTCAGCAGCCTTCACGCGACCATTATGTTAGCAATGGGCCGGGCATATCGATTCACTCCGCGTTCGAATGAGAGTACTGTCTATAGGCTTCCAGGTCTGGGTTCTTGTGTTTTGTGTAAGTTGCGGTGGCGGCGACGGTGGTTTCAGACAGCGTCATGCTCAGGAGCGTGAATGCTCCTCGGACACCGGGCAAGTGTTAGAGCTTGCGTTAGAGCTCCGTCTGAGTACTGGCGGCTATAAGACCAGCGACTCGCTTTTTCACGATCAGGAAGCTCAGCGCATCGCGAATTCTATAGGAATTGATTCAATGGAGTTGTTGAATATCCTAACGGATCCGTGGGATGCTGCTTATATTGTGGATGTTCGCCGTGATGATGATGGGTCGGTTGTGACGACGATAATGTCAGAAGGGCCGACAAGCCAGAAGGGTGATGGCTACTTACTTCGCCATACTGGGGATGAGTATGGAACCTTGTCAATTGACAAGGACCGAAAGTATTAGCTCTTGACAGCAAGCGAGGCGGGTCGAATCAGTGTCAGGTATTCAGGCTATCCGTATCAGTTCGCTCATCGATTTGCTGACGTTGAAGACTATGGGTATTGGCAGGAGCCGCAGGAAAGGATTCCAGGCTGGTATGTTGACGCGAGTACGGGGTTCCCACTGCAGTATTGGCATCCCGATACTGGGCGCTAATGACGACCCTTCCAAGTGTTCAGCGACTAGCAAATGCAGATACCTATGCTTATATGCTGCTAGCGGAGTTTATTGATGAATGAATATTAGGCGCGAGGGTTTGGTATTTGTACTTTGTTGCCTGTTGGCTGCTGTCATACTGGACGTAGCCGTAGAGCGGCATGCGACAATCCATGTTTCCCTGCGGAATGGTTCGTTAGTTTATAAGGAATTTATCTCGTTTCCTTCTTGGACGGAGCGTGCGAAGGAATGGGAAGTGCATTCTCGCCGGGTAGATACGGTTAATAGCGAGTATTTAAACTTGCACGTCCAACTGCCAGCCCCTGAAACCGAAAGGTTGGCGCGATTGTCGACGAGAGTTAGAAGCCTTGTGTCCGGTAGTGAGCTGTATACTCTGCACGGCGATTTTTCTCGCTCGTATTTGATCTCTTATCCGGACCCTGATATGGTTATGAAGTTTTTTGAGCATTACGGCGAGAAACATCCTGAATTTCCGAGAGAGCTACAAAGCTACTTTTCGAGCGCCCGGGGCAATTCCGAGTCTGAGTTCGCGCGTCGAATGAATGAAGAGTTTGCAGACTGGCTTGAGGGACAACAGCCAATGTCGTACCCCGCTGCCAGACAATGAATTGCCAGCTTTACTTCGTACGCGTTGCCACCGGAGGGAAAGAGAGGGCAGTCGATCATTTTTGACAAGCCAAACCGCCAAAGCATCCTATCGGCACGACGCGCCAACTGCGGATCGAGTGTGGGGGCGGGCTTGTTATCTCGTAATGGCTCGCAGTGACCGCCAAGGGCGGCTGGGGTCACATCTCGACAATTGGCAAACGCCTCGCTTTGTGGTTGAGTGGCGGGCATGGCGCGTCCATTGCGCATCCAGATTCCGGGAGGACGCTATCACCTGACCGCTCGCGGAAATGAGCGTCGCCACCTCTTTCGTGACGAGCGTGACCGCGAGCATTTCCTAGAGTTGCTCGGAGAGCTGCCCGAACGCTTCCGCGTGCTCCTGCACGCCTATGTCCTGATGCGCAACCAGTTTTCACATGCTCCTGGAGAGCCGGGAGGCGAACCTCAGCGGGACCGCTCAGTGGTAGAACCAGAAGGAATGCGCGGGAACAACCCGGGTTGCGCGCTTGGGCCGGGTGTGGGCTGGGAGCGGATCGTGCGGGCGGTCGAATCGATCAAGGGCGAAGAGTGGGAGAGTTTTCGGAACCGGCGCGAGGATTGGGGGCGGCATGTGGGCTTATGGCTTGGGCGACGGGAAGCGAGGCTGACTTTGGCGGAGTTGGGCGGAGTTGGGCGGAGTTGGGCGGGGGACTGGACTACACGGCGGCGGGCACGGCGGTAAGCCGATTGGGGAAGCGGCTGAGAGCAGACACCGGACACAATTGTCATATGTCGAGATGTGATTCCAGATTCTCCGTCAGGCATTCCGCCTCAATGCCGTCACCGCCAACACACCGCTGAATTGCGCACATTCTGTGGGTGTCCCCTTTCTAAGCACTCAACCCAAATTGGGGCTTGTGTCGCCGGTCCGGAAGGAACTCTGCTCAGATTGCGTCGGCGAAGGCCTCCTGCGATTGGCACTGGATGACAGTGCGGAGCAGCTTTTGGAGCGTAGCCTCGTCCTCGATACCGTGCACGGCTTCCCGCATCCCCTCGGGAATATGGCCAAACCGGATCGCAAGAACTTCGAGGATATCCTCCTGGCGGCCTTCTTGACGGCCTTCCTGGCGGTAAAGTTGTGCGAGAGTCATCGCGGCGCTACGGGTTCCCGGATCGTTGATCTTCGCCACCCTCGCTTCGAAGGACTCTCTGTCAAGATCGGTTCCCAGGATGTATCGCAGCACGAGTTGCAAAACCCGCCGCGGAACTCGCAGAATCAATTCTGGAGAGCCCGGTCTGCGATTTCCAGACCGGATCCTGCCTTGACCCATCTGCTCCGTGCGGCTTTCATACGGCCTTCCGAGCATGGAGGATTTCCAAGGAATTCCGTGAAGAACCCAAAACTTCACTTCTTGATGTCACGGATCCATGGTTTGCCGCGGGCGGTGACGAGCGGATCGCTGAGCACGCGCTCAATTTTATTAAGCGGAAATTGGGAATAAGATGAAAGTGTTTTGCAGAGCGTTAACCGGTTTTTTTCTTTTCGGTATTTGTGGTGTCTGTATGTTTTGTTCGCCAGCGACTCAGAAGCCATCGGGTGAGGGGACCGAGGCATATCCAACCATTGCGGAGATTGATGCGGCTGCCATTCATCGAGCCGTTGATAAAATTTCACGGCTAGCGGCGCTGAACGATGAATTGCGGACCGGAATCGAGGAGGCAGGAGAAGAAATTCCTCCTTCTGTGGGGACACGAGAGGAGATCCTTCAGGAATTGCGAAGGGTGCTTGTCGAGAAGGAGGATCAGGTTCAAGAGGAGCTGATGACATTAAGGAACGTACTGGAGAGGATGGCGCATAAAGCAGCATTGAAGGATCAGAAGGTTGAGACTGATACCGTCCGGCATTAAGGGATTCTGCGTAGGCACACTTGCCGGTGCAGCACCGTTGGTGTTGTTTCGGCAGAGTGCGTGAGGGGTTGGGCGGTCCCCGCTAGCTAGTGCGCCGTTTGCGAAATGTCGGGTCGCGGTAGGGACGCGGGTTACCCCGCGCCCCGCGCACAGATGCCGGCGAGCGGAACTACCGCACCGGGCGCTCACCTTGAGGGTAAGCGTCCGAGCGAGCACCATCGGATTCCGCTCGGTCCGGCGGCCGGAGCCGCTAGGCTCGGCACATGGTACGGACACGCAACACAGTTCAAGAGAAGGCCGGGCTGCTTGAGGATTGGCAGAGCAGCGGAATCAATGCTGCGGTATTTTGCCGGCAGCGTGGAGTCAACTATCAGAACTTTTTGCGATGGAGGGCTGAAGGCTCGCGGCCAGCCTCGCGCAAGTCGGGCGTCCCCGCGTTTGTAGAACTCGAAGTGGCAGCGCCCATCTCCACGCCCGGCGCCGCGGTATCACCGGATGCCACGGTGGTCGAATTGAGTCTGGGAACTCAAACGGTTCTTACCACAGCGGAACGGCGCTTGTCAGCCGCCGGACTTGGGCTAGTGAGTGGTGTTTACACCGACTACACCTACAACTGGACCGGAAGGCTCACCATGGAGGACCACATCGACACCTGGGAAACCAGCCTGGACCGTCTCAAGAAAGTCTCGAGCAGCGCCAGCGGTTCGACCGTGAGTTCGCACGAGTATCTCTTCGACAGCCTGCACCGCCGGACCAAGGCGACGACGGAGGACGCGACCTACTGGGATTACGCCTACAAGAACCGCAGCGAGGCGACAAGCGGGACCAAGAAGCTGTCGGGCGGCACGGCAATCACGGGATGGGGGTTTAGCTACGGCTACGACAACATCGGAAACCGGACCAGTTTCTATGCTGGAGAAGAATGGGGCAGCTACTCGAGCTACAACGCGCTCAATCAGCCCGGGTCGATCGGCGGGGGAGCTGCCTACACCGTCAAGGGCCGCACCGAATCCACCGGAAGTCCGGCGGTGAGCGTGGACACGGTTGCACAGACGGTCACGACGCAGCCTGCCGGGACCAAGAGATATTTCAAGGCCAGCGTGACGGCGCCCTCGACGCCGGATTACCAGCTTGTCGAAATCACCCATGGGACACAAGGCAGCGCCTATTTCAAATTCGTTCCGGCCGCCAGCTACGGTCCTGCCTACGACTTCGACGGCAACCTTACCGAGGAGGACCGCTGGCTCTACACCTGGGACGCCAACAACCGTTTGCGGAAGATGGAGACGCGAACCGGGGCGGTGAATGCGGGGGCTCCGAACCTGACCTTCGACTTCAAGTATGATGCCTTCGGGCGCCGCATTGAGAAGAAAAAGACCTGGGCGGCCTACAGCCACGTGGAGTATACAGATGTTTATGTCTATGACGGGTGGCGCCTCATCGCCCGGGTTCGCAATGGCGCGCTGAACCAGAGTTACGTGTGGGGCTTGGACTTAAGCGGCACGCTCCAGGGAGCAGGCGGAGTTGGCGGTCTGCTCATGATTTACACTGAGCAAGGGACTGCCAAGACTGCCCACTTCCCGGCCTATGACGGGAACGGGAACGTGATGTCGCTGCTGAATGCGTCAAGTTCTGCGGTGGAAGCGGACTGCGCCTACGATCCGTTCGGAGTCTTGCAGCGGATGCGCGGGAACGGAAACGTGGAATGGGACAATCCGTTCCGCTTCAGCACAAAATACACCGACGACGAGAGCGGACACTTGTATTACGGCTACCGGTATCTGGAGCCGCGGCATGGCCGGTGGCTCGGGCGGGATCCGATTGGGGAAGCAGGCGGTTTGAATCTGTATGAGTTTGTGGGAAATGATGGGGTGAATCGTTGGAGGCGGTTTGACGTGGTCCACATCACCTAGTTTTCGATATGTTTCTACTTCAAACAGTGAGAATGAATGCCAGAAAGTCACACTGACAGTGACGGGGCGTAGTGAGTTGAACTTCCATGTCTATTTTGGCCTAGGGGGCGAGACTGTCACAGGTTCGGGCTTGACCTTCCGTCTGCAAGAGGAGACGGAGTATGAAGTTAGTGTTGCCTCGGCAAGCGTGCGGGCGCTCGGAAAACCGGGCCGGCGGCGGTCGCGGGCTTGGATTCTGTGGAGGCCGGGCGCTTGGTTCAACCGCTGCCGGGTTCCAGGAGAGCGGCGGCCAGGGCGTCCTGGTAGT